>CAJQQR010000025.1 GCA_905480545.1 uncultured Pirellulaceae bacterium | reverse complement strand
GGTGCAAGAGGTGCTTCATCGGCCGGGATTTCGCAAAAACGAAAGAGCCCTTTCACTGAGGATGAAATCACGTTCTTCCGAAACACAGTGCATCCAATCCTCGAGGACAATTGCTTCGAGTGCCACGGTTTTGATTCTCGGAAGGGTAACTTTTCGCTTTCCAATCGCGAACGAATCCTGGCTGGCGGAGATTCAGGCCCGGCGGTCATACCAGGCAAACCCGAAGAGAGCCTTTTGATAGCGGCTGTTAGACATGTGAAGGATCAACCTCAAATGCCGCCCAGCGGAAAGCTCGCTGCAGAAAAAATCGCAGCTCTTGAGAAATGGGTAAAAATGGGAGCTCCCTGGCCGGACGGGAACGACGCCGCACCAGGAGATACCGATCAGGTGCTTGTTGAGCTTGATTATCAACCGAAGGAAATCCTTTTCAGCGACTCAACTCAGACGCAGCAGCTGAAAATCATCGCCCGATGGGAGGATGGAACACGCGAGGATGTGACCTGTCTTGCTCGTTTCCAAACCAACAATGATGCAGTCGTTCGAATCAACGAGGACGGATTAGCGACCTCGACTGGCCAGGGTGACACACACATTATCGCGATGTACGACAATGGAGTCGCCGCCATTCCGGTGCTAAAACCATACGGCACCGGCGGCTCCAAGCGTGCGACTACGGGCCACGGAAAGTCAAGCACTCATGCTGCCCAAAAACCGATCGACAAATTCGTAGGCGCGAAGCTCGAAAAGCTATCGCTCACTCCATCCGAGAAATGTTCGGACGCAGAATTTCTTCGCAGAGTCAGTATCGACATGACCGGCACGCTACCGCCGCCCGACGAAGTGAAGGCGTTTTTGGCTGACAAAGCGGCGGATAAACGGGCTCGCAAAATCGACCAGCTTCTTCAGCGGCCGACTTACGCTGCTTGGTGGACCAACAAGCTTTGCGATTTCACCGGATGCAATCCAAAGTCGATCAGAAGCCTGTTGGAAGTCGCGCAGGAAGACGGCTACGTTAAGGCATCGCAATGGTATGACTGGATCTACGAACGCGTCGAGCGGAATGAGCCATACAATCAACTGGTTTCGGAATTGATGCTGGCCGATCTTACCGGGCTGGAGGATAGCATGCCTTATTTTTGGACTCGCCAGAGTCTAAAGGAACCAAAGGACACGGCAATGTCGGTCGCGCACGCATTTCTCGGCATTCAGTTGCAGTGCGCCGAGTGTCATAAGCACCCGTTTGATCGGTGGACCCAAGCAGACTTCAACGACTTTTCGCGATTTTTTGATTCGGTGACACGAACAAAACGCTTTTCGTCGGCCGCCGAAGACCAGGAACTGCGATTGCTCCGAAGTGAGCAAGTACGCCTTAAACGTGGCGATGACCCTCGAAAGCCGGTGGTCGATTGGATGCAAGATTCCAAAAATCCTTGGTTTGCCCGCGCTTTCGTGAATCGTGTGTGGGCCGGTTATTTCCACGTGGGTATCGTTGATCCCCCAGATCAGTTCACGCCTGCCAATCCTCCCAGTAATCCGCAATTGCTTGACTGGCTCGCCGAAGGATTTGTTAAATGCGGATATGATATGAAGTGGCTGCATCGACAAATCGCCAACAGCGACACCTATCAGAGAAGCTGGAAGCCGAATGAAACGAACCGGAATGACCGTCGCAATTTCAGCCGCGTTGTCCCTCGACGGATGCCCGCCGAAATCATTTACGACGCAATGAAACAAGCGACTTCCGCCACTGACAAGCAAACCGAAGTTCGCACGAACCTCAAACGCCGGGCGATCGGCTACCTTTCGATGCGGATGGCCGGCACTCATGCGATGAAGGTCTTTGGCAAACCGGACCGTTCGATCAACTGCGATTGCGAACGTGTAAATGAACCAACTTTGCTACAGGCCATCTTTACACAAAACGACCCGCTTGTTCGCCTGCGAATTGCAGACAGCGGATGGATCATTGAAATTGAGGACGCCGAGGCGGATGGTAAAAAGCTTGATTCGCAGTCGCTGGTCGATCAAGTCTGGTTTAGGACGGTTGCTCGGCCTCCCAACGATAACGAACGCACGCGAGCGATGAAACATCTGGCGTCATCGAACACGATCGCAGAAGGAATCGCCGATTTGCTGTGGGCGATGATGAATACAAAAGAGTTCCTGCTCAATCACTGATAGGTTTTAGACAAATCAAAAAAAATGAATAGCAACTTTAACAGACGACATTTCCTCAAAGTCGGTGTGTTGGGCGCAGGGCTGACACTGACTGACTATCTGCGTCTTCATGCCGCGAATCCGCATTCGACTGAAAAGCGATCGGCAATTTTCATCTTCATGGAGGGCGCGCCTTCGCACTTGGATACTTTTGACCTCAAGCCCGACGCGCCCGCAGAAATTCGGGGTGAATTCAAACCAATTCAAACCAACGTCTCGGGTTTGCAGATCTGTGAACACCTTCCCATGTTGGCCAAGCGTGCTGACAAATACGCCATCATCCGTGGAATTACTCATAACGTTGCCGATCACGGTCTTGCAAAAAAATACTTGCTGACCGGCAACAAGGCATCTCAAACAGTCAGCTACCCCGAGTATGGCAGCGTCATCAGTCACGAGTTTCCCTCCGCCAGGAATCTGCCAACCTATGTTTCCATCGACGAATCGTTCGTCGGTCCAGGATACCTAGGTTCGCGTTTCAGTCCGTTAACGGCTGACAAACCCCAACATGGCATGCCTTATACAGTTCGTGGGGTTTCGCTGGAGGACGGATTGACGGTTGAAAAATACAAATCGCAGAAGCTACTGCTCGAGGATCTAGATGTTGCTTTTCGCGGTTTCGGGGATCTTGACGACCAGGTTCGCGGAATAGACCGCTTTCAGGAGCAGGCCTATGACATTATCAGTGCACCTGCTACCCGCCGTGCGTTTGATTTATCGCAGGAAAAGGATTCCGAAACCCAACGGTTCGGCAGGCACGAATTTGGACAGTCTCTGTTGCTTGCCGCTCGATTGATCGAAGCAGGTGTTCACTTTGTCACCGTTCGCCTACGCCCTGCAGAATTCGATTTCGATACGCATCAGGATAACTTTCCACGGCTCCGGAAATTGTTACCACCCTTCGACCGAGGTGTTGCGGCACTGCTTGACCGATTGGAAGAACGCGGACGGCTGGACTCGACAGCAATCATGGCGGCAGGTGAATTTGGTCGGACGCCGAAGATCAACCAAGGCGGTGGCAGAGACCATTGGGCTCGTGCCATGTGCGCTCTAGTGGCCGGCGGTGGCATTCGCACCGGACAAGCTATTGGAGAAACGGATGCGGCAGCTGCTGAACCGGCGACGGTTGGTTTTTCACCTGACGATCTTGCCGCATCTTTTTTCAAGAATATTGGCATCTCACCAAAGTCTGAGTTTCAATCCAACGTCGGTCGCCCCATCACGCTGGTGCGAGACGGCACCCCCATTCAAGACCTTTTCTAAGCTGCGATGAGACTGGAAGCAATTCATGCTACCCAACCGATTGCGAGCCGCACGTGAATTTTAAACGCGACTAAAGCCGGACCCCCAATAACCACATCAGAATACAACCGGATTTTTGCCGTGTTTGCCAGTCCGCTTGCTTTAACAACGGAATGAATCGCAGTTTCAGCGACCGATTGGACCAATCGAGAGGATATGCGTTAAACCGATATAGTCGATAGGTTTGACGGTGAGGTTAACGACATAATGGCCAGACGCCGTAATTTTAATCCCTTATTTCCAAAGGCTCTTTTTGGTTGTTCCCAAAGCAACACGACAATGAATCCGTGAACAAAAAAGGGGAGGGCGTACGAAGTAAAGTTCCAAAGAATGTTCAAGCGTTTTAGGCAACGCTAACGAACCACCTTTTTGACTGAATGATTGACACTTCCTGCACTCAGATTGATTTTGACGTGCGCATTGCGTTTGAACATGAGGTTGGTTCTATCAGCAAAACGTCTTGTCTTTTTCCAAAATCAAATCGCAAACAGCGAAGTATGGGTCTCAATAAATAAGAGCAATTCACCCGATTGTTGAAGGTTGCGACCCCGAATCGGTTGGATGCTCACCATATTTTGCGGGAATCCTCCGTTTTGCTTTGGCATCAGTTTGGCGACTATGCCCCGGTCCGCGATTTTGTACAGTTGGCACTGGCCTTCGTTAAAATGGAGATTCGCCTTTTCTGAGAAAGTCCGCGTGGCGCAATCAATTAACCGAACCGGCTGCAAAATTGCAAATAAAAAATTCGAAAAAGGCGGCCAAAACGGCCTTCAAACTGGATCAGGAACCCAAAACGGTGCAGGAGTGCTGTACGATTGATCCACGGCAAGATCTCCAGGACGCCAATAACATTGGTCAACAATTTTCCATGCCCCGGCGACTGATTGAACGCAGAGTACCGTTTGTCACCGTGAACAACACGGGCTGAGACAATCATTTGGATTTGAAGACCTACGCCAACCGCCATCCGGGTGATCCACGTTCGGCCTCGCACGCATTGATCCCAGGTCTGGATAAGGCACTTAGCGCGCTGATTGGAGACCTTTTAAATCGTGGTATGCTGAACGAGACCTTGGTTTTGGTCATGACCGATTTTGGTCGGACGCCAAAAATCAACTCGACCGGTGGCCGAGACCACTGGCCCAACTGTTTCAGTATGGCCATGGCCGGCGGTGGTGTGAAAGGAGGACAAGTGATCGGCGCAAGTGATCGGCGCAAGTGATGCTTTGGGAGAATTCGTCCAAGGCCGACCCATCTCTCCCGGTGATCTTTCATCGACGATTTACGCGCTGCTGGGAATTGATCCAGGACATGAACTTCATACGCCTGATGGTCGCCCCATTCGTGTTGCACCGAAAGAGTCAACTGTGATCAAGGAGTTGCTGGCATGATCGACCGAATCATTTGTTTGTTTTATGATGACTTAGTCGTCCAACATATGTTTTCAAACCCGTACAACAGCAGGAAGCCGATGCCAAGTTTCTTCGGTATGGTTTTAATTGCGATTGTCCCGTTACTAACAACATCCACTGCCTGGGGCCAAGAACAGTCAATCACAAAACCACCTATCATTGACGTTGCATTTTCACCCGATGGCAAATCGCTCGTCAGCTGTTCGCAAGAAGGTCTGCAGGTGTTCAGCTGGCCTAAATTATTATTAAAAAAGACGGTGCAAGTTTCATTTGCCAATCTGCAATGTTTCGAATTTTCGCCGAACGGAGACCGGCTGGCGATAGGTGGAGGAAATCCGTCAGAAGAAGGCATCGTTGAGGTTTTCTCTTGGCCCGAATGCAAATCGCAAATAAAACTGTCAGGTCATGATGATTCGATTATGTCGGTGGTTTGGCAAGGCAACAAGAATCTGGTCTCGGCGGGTCTTGATCGTTTGTTGATCCTTTGGGATCTGGAAACTCAAAAAAGGGTGCGGTCATATCAAGGTCACTCGCGTGGGATAAGCTCGGCCTGCATTCTCAAGAATGAAATAATGGTAACGGGGGGATACGATCAATCGGTTCGTGTTTGGGATGTCAAATCGGGCAAGCTGGTCCGTAGTTTGAACCAGCATTCAAAGCCCGTTAATTCGATCGCAGTCTGCCCTGTGTCCGCCGTCAGGCCCATGGTCGCTACGGCAGCTGGAGATCGAAGCATCCGTTTTTGGCAACCAACAATCGGCCGAATGATGCGTTACGTCCGGCTCGAATCTGAACCACTTGATATCGCCTGGATAAATGAATCGAGGGTTGTTGCCAGTTGTATTGACGGCAAAGCGCGTGTTGTCGATACCGAAAATGTCAAAGTCATTCAAACGATTCAAGTGATCAAGGGCTGGGCCTATGCCGTCGCCGTCCACCCGAGTGACGGAACCATTGCGATCGCTGGCAGCGCCGGTCTACTAAAGCGAGTTAGTCTTCAAAATAAAAAAATGTGATGTTTCACACCAGTTCTGATGCGAAATGAATATCATTTCGCAGAAACGCTTATACCGGGTCAACTCTGAGGTGTCGCTACAACGTCAAGGTTGAAACCACTCTGAGGGCTCAGGGCGAATGACACGACGCGATCCTGAATGCCCAAAACGTTTACCAGTCTTCGTAATGCTTGTCTTCGGAAGCTAGAGGGTGTTCTTGAAGTAGTGATTGCCAACGAACTGTTTGTTATATCTGTAATCAGCCCAACACATTGGAAAGCGTGAGGTTAAAAATGCGCGACTGATCGTTATTCAGAATCCCAAAGACTCCGACAAGGGAAAGCAACTCGGGCAGTCGCCGCAGATCCTGGCAACCGAACATGGCGGCAAAGAAGTTTGATTCCAAATCAGCGATGTCGGCCGATTGTGGATTTGCGATTTCAATTTTGGAAAAAAAATGAATGCACTTCGGTACCCCGAAACTTACATTCACACCACTTCAGCATTGATTTCAACAAAGAAACTGTCAGCTGGTAACGCTATCGCTGTTCGTCAACAAAACAGACTGCGGGAAGATCGGCAAATTCCATGCAAGTCCGAGTATGCCATGGGAACACCAAACCTGCATAACCAGTTTTGACATTACCGATAAAACATTTTGTAATCAGCTTTTGTTGCAGATATCGAAGACAACACTTCCCAAGCTATTGGTCATCGTTTGGTCCCTGCCACTGAACCAGTAGGATAACCTCTCATGGTCTACTCCCATTAGATGTAAGATAGTGGCGTGAAGGTCATTCATCGAAACGGGGCTTTCCACCGCCCGATAACCCAACTCGTCCGTTTTTCCGTGCACGTAGCCCTTTTTTGCGCCGCCGCCAGCCATCCACATCGTAAACCCGTACGGATTGTGATCTCTTCCGTCAATATCTTGCGACATTGGCAAGCGACCGAATTCGCCACCCCATATTACAAGTGTCGATTCCAGCAGTCCTCTCGCTTTTAAGTCACGTAGCAATCCAGCGATGGGCTTATCAGTTTCCTTCGCAAGACTCCTATGATTGTCTCCCAGCGAACCGTGACTATCCCAGTTCCTCTTCCAACCTCCGTGGAATATCTGTTGAAACCTCACCCCGCGTTCCACCATTCGACGTGCAAGCAGTAACTGTGTTCCAAAATGCTCGCAGTCTGGATCATCTAAACCATAAATTCGTTTGGTATCCTCGGTTTCATCATCAACTTTCATCAGATCCGGAACAGATGCCTGCATTTTATAGGCTGTTTCAAAACTTTGAATTCGCGTCTCCAGGTCACGATTGTGGGGGTTGCGGTTTAGGTGCTCCTGATTCAATTTGGCGAGGAATTTTAGGCGATTTTGTTGCCGGCCTCTGGATACAGATCGATCAAGAAAAAGAACTGGTTCACCATCATTTCGGAATGGAACGCCCTGATACTTCGGCGGAAGGAATCCCGAGTCCCAGAGATTAGCGCCGCCTTCAGGTGCAGAACGCCGATCCATCATAACGACAAAACCGGGGAGTTCGCTATTTTCAGTCCCCAATCCATAGGTCGCAAAAGAACCGATGGAAGGCGATCCTACCCGTGAAACTCCCGTATTCATCATGTAGCAGGCCGGCACGTGATTTAGTTGAGTCGACGTACAGGAATTAATGACACACAAATCATCGGCGTGCTTGGCAACGTTGGAATAAATCTCTGATATCGGCAATCCAGACTCACCGTACCGATTGAATTTGAATGGCGATTCCATCAACGGGCCAGGATGAGGAAAGAGTGTTTTAACTTCGCCCTCAAAAACTTTGCCGTGATATTTTGCAAGTTCCGGCTTGTAGTCGAAAGTATCAATTCCAGAGGGGCCACCATTCATAAAAAGCCAAATCACGTTTTTGGCTTTTACTTCGTGATGTGGGCTCTTCTTATTTTCGCTTTTGTCCGCTGCAACGTCCCCTGCAAGCATGGATTGAAGAGCCAAAGCGCCAGCACCACCTCCAAGTTGTTTTAGCCATTGCCTTCTACTGATTGATGGAATCATTTCTAAAGATTTTATTTGTTGGACTGCTTGGCAGTTAGTTTCGGTAAATGAATTCGTTGGTCAAATATAGGACATGACACAGGTCTTCCAGCCTCGAATTCGGACTTCCCATTCCGTTTCTGATGAAATCCATACCAGAAGTTAACTCTGACTTACTGGGAGAGCGACTTAGGATCGCTAGGTATGCAGCTTGAACTTGGGCTTGTGTCGTTGTCTCATTTCCCAGCTGTTGTGCGAGATGTGCCACGTTTTCGGCGACAAACGGGGAGTTCAAAAGTGCTAATGCCTGCGTAGGCAAAGTCGTTTGACTTCTTTGCGCACATGAGAAACTCGCGTCAGGGAAATCAAACAAGCTCATGAACGGAATCGGAATGGTGCGCCTTCGAACCAAGTAAATGCTTCGACGTCTTCTCTCGCTATCATCGCCGAGGTAAACCGGCCATGTGTATTCTCGAGACTCTTGAGTGTTGTAGATTGCCGATTGCGGTATTTCCGGAAATACCGCTTGCCCGTACATCTCCCTGTTGAGTCGATTTGCTGATTTAAGCATTGCGTCGCGAATCACCTCGGCGGACAACCTCCGCATGCTGTGACGGGAATAAAACCGGTTCTCAGGGTCTAATTCATATTTTTGATTTGTTGTGCGTGTCGATTGCCGATAGGTGGCACTGGTCACGATGAGTCGATGAATTGGTTTTTGTTTCCAACCGTTTTCTACTAATTCACAAGCCAACCACTCTAATAAATCTGGGTGAGTTGGCAGAGCTCCTGATGAGCCAAATTCACTCGCAGTCGAAACCAAACCAGTTCCAAAGTGGTTTTTCCATAGCCGATTGACCATCACGCGGGCAATAAGTGCACCTGCGCCATTCTGCGTATCCGTCATCCAATACGCTAAAGCGGGTCGAGGAGTTTCTGCCCACTTCGTCCAATAATCTGTTTCAACATCCGGTATTCCCGTGGTTAATTCGCTGAGAAACGTAGGACCGATCTCGCGGCCTTTTTTGTTGGCATTTCCGCCACTCAGAAGGGGCATTTTGGAAATCGAGTTTCCAGATAAGGTCAGACCAATCGGGGGAAGATCCAATAGATTCGGTTCGAGTTCACTCAGTTGCTCCAGTAATTCCTGATACCTAGATTGGTCTCTTTCCAACGGTTCATCATCTTCGTTAATCAATCGTTCTTCAACATCTAAACAACGCAGGCAACTGGCTAAAAGCAGACTTTGCCTTTTATTCGTGGGATCAATCGGTTGCCGAAGCAGGTCCTTTTCCTCGTCAGTAAAATCAAGTTCCTCGATCCTTTCCTCTTTTTGCGCGTCAAGCAACATCTGCGTGATTTCGTCACGAATTGCCTGAACGGGCGAGCCAATCACGTTGTAAGCGTTACCCCCATCCGGTACGAGAAACCTTTTCTTGCGTTTGGTATCCTTGAAGATGGCCACCATTCCGTAATACTCTTCCTGCGAAATGGGGTCGTAGAAATGGTCATGACAACGGGCGCAACCAATGGACAGTCCCATCATGGCCTGTCCCATCGTAGAAACCTGATCATCCAATTCGTCATACCTCTCTGACTCTTGAGGCTTAAAAGTGTTCATGGGGGCGTTGGTGAAAAAACCAGTTGCAGCGACTGCCATTGGGTGTTGGGGCGCGATGATATCCCCTGCAATTTGCCAACGAAAAAATGTATCGATTGGCAAATCTTCATTGATGGCCCAAATCACAAAGTCTCTGTAGGGGAACGCGTACGGCTTTAATTCATCTTCCTCATACCCATTGCTGTCAGCGTATCGGGCGAGGTCCAGCCAGTAGCTGGCCCAATGTTCTCCGAAAGAAGGTGCGTCAAGAAGTGTGTCGACGGTTTGTTTGTATTTATCGTCAGAAAACTGATCGATGAAATTGGCGAGTTCTTCAGAATTAGGCGGAAGTCCTATTAGATCGAGCCAAAGTCGCCGACCAAGTTGCCCGCTGGTGGCTTGTGCCTCTGGTTCAAGTTGTTGTTCGCCCATTTTTTTTAAAACAAATGCGTCGATCGGATTTCGAACCCAGGTCGAATCGGGGAATTCGGGGACCTTCGGACGTTCGAGCAACTTGAATGACCAAAAGTCAGATCGTTTGCGTGGGGAATCAACGTGTTCTGTAGACCAAGTCGAATGGGAAACCGGATAAAAATCTTGCTGCTTCGGGTCGGTATTACTGAATTCCAGCTGTCGAAAGAAAGTGGCCTCGGCGTCTAATACCTCGCGCCATTTCTCTTCATCAAATGGAGGGTGTTCGTATCGGTCAAATGATTCTTCTTCGTTAACGGGTTTTGATTCAGCGTGTCGGGATTCCGACCATTTTGAAAGTTCGTTTTGAAGCACAGACCGCGAAAAGGTCAATCGGAATTGAGCAATTTCCGAAGCCCACCAAGAGACAACGGAAATACATAGCAAAACCGTGGTAATCAGCGTGTAAATTATCGATTTTCGGCGCATCACATCTGCCAGATTTTTAAAGTTTTCAGAAAACTCTAGGTTTATTTGACACAACCGGTGCCCCCGTGAGCGTCGATTCGTATCAGAATCAGGCGAACGCCATCAAAACTGACGGTTATGCCGATTTTGCCAAATAATTCACCACGAATTTATTTGAATAAACCCAACAAACTGTTGAACGAATCTGTCCAGCCAATTCCTGGTTTCATGTGATTTTGTGGATTGACAGAATACGCGAAGATTGATGCCGCATTCATAAATTCTTTATCCCGCGAGAGCAGGACCCAACACGATCCCGCACTGTCGGCTGCATCACCCTCGTCGGTCTCGATAAGAGCCATTTGGAATAATCCCTCATGCGCGATACGTGCAACGATGGGCACGAGGTCGAGATAACGGTTACTTAGATGGGCAGCGATGACCCCGTCAGCCAGAATTTTTTTGTCAAACAGCTCAAACGCTTCTTTGGTTAGGAGATGAGTCGGAATACCATCGCCACTGAATGCATCCAAAACCAAGACGTCGTAACAGTCGTCATTTGCGTTTTTAAGCAAGATTCGGGCATCACCTTCTATTACAGAAACATCAGCTTGCGAATTTCGGATGTAGGAGAAAGCATTCATCGCTAATGATGCGACCGCCGGGTTGATTTCATAAAAATCGAATTTATCACTTGAGCGACCGTAAGCTGATAGCGTTCCAGTACCCAGACCAACGACCCCAACTTGTAAACTGCTATGCTTTCCTTTTTCTAATAATGCAAGTCCAACACCGCTGGTGTGATTGTAATAGGTAGTCGGTTTGGATTTCATTTCATCGGACACGTATTGAAACCCATGTATCGTACGTCCGTGGTACATGGACCTTGCTCTACCATGTTCTGAAGAAAACTCGGAATCGACCGCAAGGATGCCGTAAAAATTCCGTATTCGAATTAACGCATCGGAATCTTCCGAACTGAAAGAATGAGACAAGACAAAGTAAAGGATTACGGTTGAAAAAATGCCAGCCAAAAAACCAACAGACGCCTTTGGGATCAACCATCGGTTAGAGCCGTCAATCGAAAACACCAATATGGCAAGGACTGCCGCCGTCGAAAATACGATTTCCGTTTCGAAAAAGCTTTGAAAGATATTCGGGCATACCAACGAAACAAATAATCCACCGATCGCACCGCCCAACGCGATTGCAAGATAAAAAGCCGTTAAATGGGCATTCACTGGGCGCTTCCGATAGAGCTCGCCGTGGCAAATCAAGCAGAACAAAAACATCGAGGAAACATACAATCCTGCTTCAACAAACATGTTGGAATAGAATTCATCTGCCTCAAACCCAACTGACTCAAAGATATCGTCCAACAAAGTCCAAGCCTCGCAACGAATTGCAAAAACCGGTATCAAAACAAAAATCGTCGCCAAACCGATCCATCTCGGTTGATACCAAGAAGGCTTCTCAAATCCAATAATGAAAGAAATCAGATATCCACATAATGGAAGTATCCATAGCATCGGACCAACCGTCAGTTCCTGGCATATTTCATTTGTTATCGCGACCAAGGCCATCGACCCAAATGCAGACAATAAAACCCATGACACCAAAGCTTTCCAATGAATTGCTGTTGCGGCTATCGTGGTTTGTAATGGCTTATCGCTCACATGACCTTGTGCCCAAATCCCAAGCATTAATACACCAGCACAAGTAGCGAACGCGACAAACCCTGCGGACCAAAGGTACGACTGTACATCAACGGATAAAAATGGCTCAAATAGCAATGGGTAACTTAACAGTGCGGCCAGCGATCCGAGATTCGATAACGCGTACAACCTGTAGGGAATTTCCTGGCTGCTGGTCTTCGAATACCAATGCTGAAATAAAGGAGAGGTGGCCGACAGCAGCAGGTACGGGATTCCGATGTTGGCCGCTAGAAGCCACGAAATCCTGAATCCTGGACTTGAACTGTCCTCCGGTTGCCACTCACTGCCCGGAAGAATGGGCAGGACCAAGAGCGACGTAGCAATCAAGATCATGTGCAAAATTAATTGCTTGGAAATCGGCAAGAATCTCGACAAAAGGAAAGCGTAACTGTAGCCGCCAAGTAGTGCGAGCTGGAAGAAGACCAGACAATTTGTCCATACCGACGGTCCACCGCCAAACCATGGCAAAATCACTTTGCCGATCATCGGTTGAACCTGAAATATCAAGAACGCGGCAATCAGAATAGACGAGGCAAAAAGAGAATTAATATTCGTTACAGCGAATCTTTGTATCATTGCCAGCAGACCGAATCCGCCATTTTCTGATCCTGCGTTCAAACCAACTTCCGTTTTAATGGTTTGTGTTTCCATTGCATTCATCAATCAAATATGCTTGCTTGGGGCTTGTAAATGGTGGACCACTTTTCAAAGTCGTTTCAAATGTTTGTTTATGATTTTGTTTTTTCCCCCAACTTCATCTCAAGAGAATTTGTTTATTTGAAAACCGGGAGCCCCAAGCGGCAAAACCGAAACAAACGGAAACGCCAGCGTGACTGGCGTCATTTAGAGCATCACGAGTTACTCTTATTTTCGAGTTAGCGATGTTATTCACCGGGTATATGCAATCTGGACCTGAACGGGTTTAGCAATATTTTCTCACGTTGCTTCGTTTGTGACCTATTATTGTCAAATGGGGGCTGCGTTTAGTACCCGCAAATCGTTAGGGATAAACCTTGTTACCATGAAAACCAAATCAAAATACACTCGATCGGGTGCTGCAACAGTAGAGTTCGCTGTTATCCTTCCATTGGTGATCACGCTTCTATTGGGTAGCGTGGAAATGGGACGCGCCGTCATGGTGCAACATGTCCTTGAGGAAGCCTCTCGTGCCGGTTGTCGAGTCGCCGTTTTTGAAAACAGCTCGACGGGAGATGTTGAAGACATCGTTAGTGCAGCGATGAATGCCGCTGGAATCGAAAACTACACCGTAACCGTGTCTCCCAATCCACCCGAAAATCTCGATGCATTTGAACCTGTAAGTGTAAAAATCGAGGTTAGCTACAGTCAGGTTGCATTTTTTGCATCTTCTTTCATGAAAAACAGGCAACTGATCGGTGTATGCGTGATGCCGGCCGAAGGAGACGGTGCGAATGATCCCGGCGGCACAGATCCACCTTCGGGAAAGAAGAACACCAAGAAAACGAAGAAGGACACCAAGAAGAGCAAGAAGGATACCAAGAAGAGCAAGAAGTCAGATGACGATGACGATGACGATGACGACAACAAGAAGAAGAAGAAGAAGAAGAAGAAGAAGAAGAACGATGACGACGACGACGATTAAGTCCCCCGAAAAAATAAGTCCAAGCTCAATAGCCCAAGATAATCGCTGAAGGTAAGTCGTGATGACACGCTTAAAAAAAACACGAAACGGCACCGCGTTTGCCTTACTTCCGCTTTTGATCGTCGTTTTGCTGGTTGTTGCAGGGATGATGGTTGATTACGGAAGTTTCCAGGCTGAACGATCGTCGATGCAAAATGCGGCCGATGCCGCTGCACTAGCAGCAGTCATGCGGATTGGAAACATAAACTCAGTATCTGCACGAGACGAGGCTTTTCTTTACGCTTCTGAGTTTGCAAATCACAACCAAAGATTCCAAGGAGACGTGCTCACACCCGGAAACCTGCAGTTCGGCAAATGGGATCCTGCAACAGCAATTTTCTCAACTGATTCTGGAATAGATGCGGATGCGATAAAAGTGACGGTTGTTCGCGGCAGTGCAAATTCGAATTACTTGACCACGCCATTTTTTTCCTTCTTTGGAGTGACTGACGTTACCGCAACTGTTTCGGCTATCGCCCGACTATCGGGTAGTTCAAGTGCGAAGGCCGTACCCATTGGCTTGCGAACAGTTGGTTTTGGGGACGTTTTGCCAGATTTGTCAAATGCAAACAATTCGTTAGACGGTCCCTCTGAGCCCGATTTAAATCGTTTTGAAGTAGATGACGAAGTCATCGTGATGATGTTCGGCCACGAAGATGTAGCACACCTGGTGTTGGATTTAGGGGCAGATGGCCCTGGTGCTTCCACTTCTGAAGTCAAAGATATCTTGGCCAACCGGCAGTTGCCAGTAAGCGTTAAGGTGGGCGATGAGTGTTCTGTGTTGTATCAAGGTGGTTCACCGGACGAATTGGCCGAGGAACTACTGGAACGTTTTGATCTACCTTCCGGTCATGAAGATAGAACCATCGTTATGCCAGTAATCGAAGAATTGGGGAACACTCGAAATTCTGCTGGGTATCTCGTAGGCGATGTTCGTATCGGCGATTTTGTGTCGGTTTATTTAGATCGTGTGGAAGTTCAGAAGATAAAAAATCCAAACAAGCCGTCGAAACGTATCGATGTGTCTGTCGTGATTGGCACCGTAACTACAAAACGAGTTAATACCGACTGGGGTGGCGGAAGTCCAAGTGGAGTTGGTGGCGCTACTTTAAGAATTGTGGAGCTCGTTAATTGATTTCAGTGCGGTGAGACAATTTTAACTTCTCGCTGTTTCAGTTTCGAAAAATGAACATGCGACTTGTTCGTGATGCTAGCCGGTGTGGCAACGGAGTTGTCCCACACGGTCCTTCAGACCCACAATACAGAGCAGTGGCTATCCAGCAAGCATAAACTTGTACACCATTAACCATACTGTTCATCGATTGGTTCCTGTTCCCAACCGAATAGGCAACAACGAGGCAATTGAATTTAAATTGTGGAAAGCATGAAGAACGGTTGCATTGGTCGGGTCTGTGTCCAAAATTGGCGAAGCTGCAAAAGAAGACTGCGAAACCGGGAATCGCTCGTATAACAACACTGATTCACTGTCAACTTATCTTGGGGAATGCCAGTTTGCTCCATTGCAGCGGACGGTTCGAATTGTCTTTGACCTCTACATATTGTGGGCGCCGTTCGGGGACGCGAAGTCGATGCTTGAGATTTTGTTCGAAACTCTAGTAGAAAACCTTTTGGTCATTCCGCGAGAATCTGAATCTCGAGCCTTACTTGCGGTAGCCAATTGAAACCTTGTGGCTCGAAATTTTTGCGTGCGAAGAAGCACCTGTCGTGGCCCATGATGTAGTCCACGGCAACTTGGTCCGTTGGAGCAAAAGGTTTTGACGAGCAAGGCAACATATTGAGTTCTTTTTATGTTACACGACATGACGCTAATATCCTTTTTAGATGTCGTAAATCATGAGTGCCGCGTCGCATTTCACCCTCGACATGAGCGTCTCATGGGCCATAATTGGCGAATGTGTGGTGGTTTGCCCCTTCTGGAATGTCGCAGTTCATTTAAGCACAAGTGAAATGAAGAATTTTCGATTACCGTCGTTTCTGGTTTTGTTCTCGTTGTCCGTTGCGCCGCTCTCGGCACAAACTGACAAACAAACACCTACGCCAGATCAACTAGAGTTTTTTGAAAAGCAGGTGCGACCGCTTTTCGTTAAGCACTGTTACCAATGTCACAGCGTAACGTCGAAACGTCTGGAAGCGAAGTTGTTGTTAGATAGTCGGGAAGGCCATTTGAGCGGCGGAGACTCAGGTCCAGCGGTCATCCCGGGAGATGCTGACGGAAGTATTTTGATCGACGCAGTCCGGTTTGAGTCCTACGAGATGCCACCCAAAGGCAAGCTGCCAGACACAGAAATCGCAACGCTTGTTCGCTGGGTTAATATGGGAGCGCCTTGGCCAAAGGAACCGCCTCCTGCAGCCAATGTGAATCGAAAAGAATTCAATCTGAAAAATCGAAGGTCCAAGTTTTGGGTCTGGCAGCCGATTGTTAATGCTGCTCCACCCAATGTTAAAAATACTAACTGGCCACGTAACGATGTGGATCGTTATATTCTCGCCAATCTTGAAAAGGCTGGTTTGACGCCTGCTCGAGACACAGATCGCCATGCTCTTTTGCGTCGACTCTATTTTGACCTAATCGGTTTGCCCCCGACGCCGGAAGAAATAAAAACATTTATCGCTAACAAAGACGCGAACGCGGTTGAACAGGTCGTCGACCGCTTGCTCGATTCTCCACATTTTGGCGAACGCTGGGGAAGGCACTGGCTGGACTTGGTGCGTTATGCGGAATCGCGTGGGCACGAGTTTGACAACGACACACCAAACGCTTTTCAATATCGGGACTATGTCATTCGTGCGTTAAACGGGGACGTGCCCTACGATCAGTTTATTCGCGAGCACATTGCCGGTGACCTTCTGCCGCAACCTCGATTGCATCCGACAGCGAACTTCAACGAATCTGTGCTCGGCACAGGGTTTTGGTTTTTGGGGGAATGGGTTCACTCACCGGTTGATATTCGCAAGGACGAAGCAGATCGCTTTGACAATATGCTCGACGTGATGTCGAAGGCATTCCTGGGGGCGACAGTGGCATGTGCACGATGTCATGATCACAAGTTCGACGCGATTTCCACAGCCGATTACTATTCACTCTCCGGTTTTCTTCAGAGTAGCGATTATCGGCAGGTTCGATTCGAATCAATGGAACAAAACCGCCGGGTTGCAAATCAACTTTCAGAGGTCGACCAGAAGTACCAGCGACAAATTCTTGGGCTGCTGGAAAGCCGAGGCATCAAAATGCCGTCTCACACAAATCATGTTGCCGATGAATCCATCGTTGTTGATTACGCGAGCCTTCCGCAGAACCAGTACATGCAAGATGGTTTCATTTTCGGCCAGTCGCCCAGACGTGAAGGGCTTCCATACTTTTCATCTGATCAAGTTACCCTAAACGTCGCCACGCACGGTGCCGCCGTCAGCGATTTCATCTGGTCGGGTCTCGAGTCGATTACAGAAGGAACCGTGCAAGATAGAAGTTCTGTCGCAAGATTACCCAAGAGCGGTCGGACACTTCGGTCCCCGACCTTTGAGCTGAAGCATGGGGTCATCAACTGCAGGGTTGAGGGGGTCGGTCATATCGTCGCGTGTGTCGATTCTCACCGACTAGTCGCTGGTCCACTTCATAAACAGACCATCGTTGCTGTCAGGGCGGGCCAGCGTTGGGCGACTCTCAATCTGACACGTTATGTCGGTCACCGTCTGCACCTCGAATTTATTCCCGCAGCGAATCAGCAGATGTCCGTACGTATGGTGACCCAAGGACTCGACGCGAAAAGATTGGCAGATCTTGACCAGAAATTGATTGCCGCTGACAAACAATTCGAAGAATATGCCAAGGAAGTCGACGCCATTCTGAATGTCGGTGCCAAGATCAAGTATGAAGAACGCGTTTTTGCGGATTTCGAATCGGGAACTTATGAAGGCTGGACAGCAACTGGCCAAGCATTCGGAAAGATTCCGCAGACCTTGAAAACGATAGCGCCCTATCAAGGGCGAATTAACGGTCATGGAAAATTCTTCGTCAATTCTCATAACATTCGTCCGGGGGGAGACGTGGTTAAGGGTGACGGTCTGACGGGAACCTTGACATCGTCAGAGTTCCTGATCGACTTTGACACCATCGAATTCCTCGTTGGGGGTGGTCGGCACATCGGAAAGACCTGTGTCAATTTGGTGATTGAAGGGCGGGTAGCTTTGTCGGCCACGGGCATGAACAACAATCAAATGTCCTTAAATACATGGAACGTCCGTCAATTTGCGGGCAAGAAGGCGAAGATTCAGGTCGTGGACAACCATGTATCGGGCTGGGGTAACATCGGCCTTGACCACGTCGTATTCAAGACGGCTATTCGTGCTGAAGCGCTCAAACCTGAAGAGCTGTCGCAAAAAAATCAGTCCAAAATTTCTTCACCTGCACAAGTTGCTGACGCTGCCATACAAAACTTGGTTCGAGCTTGGCAAAAGGAACGTGAAAAACTCGCTTCTCAGATCATTCGCAAGTCGCGAATTGCACCTGCCATGCTCGATGGAAGCGGCGAAGATGACCGCATACTAATTCGCGGCAACTCGTCAAAACCGGGAGACTTGGAGCCGAGACACTTTTTGACAGCCATTTCTGGCGACGCTCCCCTATCAATCAAGTCGGGAAGTGGTCGGTTGGAATTGGCTGAGCAGATCAATGATCCGACCAATCCGTTGACGTCGCGTGTCTTTGTGAATCGCATCTGGCACCATCTAATGGGACGAGGAATAGTCCCAACGGTTGACGACTTTGGATTCCTCGGTCAGAGACCAACGCATCCGCAATTACTTGATCATCTGGCAACTCGGTTCCTTGCTAAACGACGCAGTCTAAAGAGCATGATCAAATACATTGTGCTGTCGCGATCCTACCAAATGTCCAGCAACACTAGCCCAAAGGCAAAGAAAGCTGATCCTAAAAATCTGCTCTGGCATCATTGCCCTCCGCGGCGTCTGCAGGGGGAGGTCATACGAGATTCCCTGCTGACCTTATCAAGACGTCTCGATCGCACGCCTTTCGGTTCGCCTGTACCCATCCATTTGACGGCGTTTATGGACGGTCGCGGCCGCCCAGGAAATAGCGGACCGCTAGATGGAAATGGGCGGAGATCGATCTACATTTCCGTGCGTCGTAATTTCCTTTCTCCGTTCATGTTGACGTTCGATACGCCTGTTCCTTTCAGTTCGATGGGACGTCGCAACGTCTCTAACGTGCCGGCTCAAGCGTTGATTTTGTTGAACGATCCACTGGTAGTAGAGCTATCGCGAAAATGGGGCGAATTCGCTCTGAAACGTGTTCCGCCAACGGATTCTCAATCCGTCGCCCTTCGTATCGAATGGATGTATCGCTCTGGTTTTGGCAGGCCGCCCACAAAGCAGGAAAGCGATGTTGCTGTTGCTTTCCTGGCGTCGCAAGCTGCAAAGCGCGGGGTCACTCTCGAAGACGCGAACCTCTGGGGAGACTTTGCACACGTTCTCGTTAATACCAAGGAATTCATTTTTCTCCGATGATCATAAACAAATCTTATCCCTGCCAACAAATGAACTTGCAACCAACGACCCGACGGGACATGCTCGCGAAATGTGCCAGCGGATTTGGTGCACTTGCTCTGGCCGGATTGAATTCGGATCCCTCTTTCGCCGGGCATACCGGAACTCCATCACAAGAAGAGAATGCTCGTCACGGACCGCACTTTAAAGTCCGTGCTAAGAATGTGATCTTTCTGTACATGGACGGAGGTCCTTCCCAAGTCGATACGTTTGATCCCAAGCCATTGCTAGACAAATACAATGGTAAGGATCCTGGAAAGCTGTTTAATGTGGAGCCGACCCAATTCAATAACAATGGTACGGTACTGGCTAGTCCGTGGAAGTTTAAAAAGTACGGCCAGTCAGGTATTGCGGTCAGCGAATTGTTTCCGCACGTGGCCCAGTGCGTTGATGAACTCGCTATTATCCGATCAATGACATCCGGGTTTCCAGAACACACTTTCGCCAATTATTTTTTGCATACCGGAAGCGGATTGCAGGGGCGCCCGAGTATGGGAGCGTGGGTTAATTATGGACTTGGCAGCGAGTGCCAAAACCTGCCAGGATTTGTCGTTCTAAATGGAGGGTTGGTTCCTCCAGGCGGACTTGATTGTTTTGGCAGCGGATTCCTGCCCGCCAGCTATCAGGGTTCTGTGTTTAGGCCTTCGGGTACGGGCGTTGCGAATATCGCGCGAACCGAATCGACTTCGCGGCAACAACGCGAAAAGCTAGACCTCATCAACCAGCTCGATGGGATGGCGACGAAGCAATACGGAAAGCACGACAGCTTGGAATCCGCTATCAAAAATTACGAATTAGCGTATGCCATGCAGATGGCAGTGCCGGAAGTGATGTCGCTTGCCGAAGAGCCGGCTTACCTGCGAAAGAATTACGGCATGGAGTCAAAATATGCGCCCACTCGTATTTATGCTGCTCAGTGTCTGATCGCGCGACGAATGTTGGAACAGGGCGTTCGATTTATTGAACTAACATGTCCGAAGGTGGGTGGCGACCGCTGGGACCAGCATTCGAATCTGAAGGGGGGACACGAAAATAATGCCCTCGCCGTCGATCAGCCCATTGCGGCCTTGCTCAAAGATTTGAGGCAGCGAGGTTTGCTTGACGACACGCTCGTTGTCTGGGCCGGCGAATTTGGGCGAACTCCATTCGCACAAGGAAAAAACGGTCGAGATCATAACCAATACGGCTTTACTGTCTGGCTGGCTGGCGGCGGTGTAAAGCCGGGAATCGTTTATGGAGCTACCGACGAATGGGGATATAAAGCTGTGGAAAACCGAGCCGAGATGCATGATTTGCATGCTACCATGTTGCACCTGATGGGCGTCGATCATACCCGATCAACGTTTCGTTTCAGTGGCCGTGACATGCGTCTTACCGACGTTCATGGCCACGTGATAAATGAAATCATAGGCTGAATACTCAGTTGCCCAGGTCCTCCCGAAATGGATTTCCAACGGAAAAACATCTTATGACAGTGTTGCCTTAATGTCGCATGGCCATTTTTGTTAGGGGATCTGAGACTTGTAATGGTTCAGGTGATGGATCCGAGAATCTGTAAGGTGTTCGGCATGCACTCTGTTCCGAGCAACTTAAACCTTCCAACGGCCATCTGGACACCGAATGCAATTCGTTGGCGTTCAACGGCCCATTTCGGTGGGCGGAAAGCGTTTCCTCGTCTCGCTGGGGACGGGGCGGCCAGTTCGCATGCTCCACCACTCGTGAGCTCGCTCTGGCGAGTAGTGAGGATTGGGAATGGGCATCCTGGCCAGTACCTCCGATCGCCATTCTTGAAGCTTTCTGCGAAGGTCGGCCGTTCGGCCCGGTTTGCGTTTGTTAAGGTTGTTCTTTTCTCCAATGTCGTTGGCCAAGTTGTACAGTTCACAATCGCCACTGCCATCAAGGTACTCAATCAGTTTCCAGTCTCTTTCCCGAATGCTACTCGCGGGCCGGTCATGGTGAAAATGGGGGTAGTGCCAGTGCAAAGCGTCACGATCGAGTGCGGTCTTTGGGTTTTTCAGCAGCGGAATCAAGCTGTGCCCATCAATGATTTGATTCTCAGGAAGCTTACCATCTGCAAGTTCAACGAATGTCGGAAAGAAGTCATAGCTGATGGAAGGTTCGTTACTGACGCTCGCTGGTGTTGTCATAGGAGGGTATTTGATGATCAAGGGAACTCGAACGCCGCCCTCATGAAGAGATCCCTTCTCTCCCTTTAACGGGGCCATGCTTGTGACGTTGTCATCAGCCGCTTCCCGATAATCGTAACGACGATAAAGCCCACCGTTGTCCGAGGTGAAAACAATCATGGTGTTGTCTTCCATACCCGAGTTTTTGACAGCATCAACGATGCGACCGACCATCTCATCGCAGTGTTCAACCATTGCCGCGTAGACAGGATGGGGTAAGTCATTGCCGCGAGCTCTAGCTTTGCCTTCGTACTTCTTTACCTTTTCCGACATTGCACCCAGCGGGATGTGCACCGCAAATGGTGACACCATCAAAAAAAAGGGCTTTTTGCTTTCCGATTCAATAAAATTGACCGCCAAGTCAGCTTCAAAGTCGGTTCGATACTGGCCAGGCTTGGGTTTTAAATTCGGTTGGTTCTGAACCCGGTACCTGCCTGGCAGGTGCGGACCATTAATCACCGCTGAAAAATCGTAACCCTGAAATTCAGGTTGGAATCCGGGGCTTGTACCAAGATGCCATTTTCCTACATAACCAGTTGAATAACCGCTTTGCTGCAACGATTCGGCCACGGTCACCGTTTGCAGTGGTAGTGCCATCGTTGTCAGTGGAGTGATGACGCGTTCAAAAGGACGCCAATGGCCGGGAATATGTGCTGTGATCCCAATCCGTGCCTGATTCTGGCCCGATTGAACCGCGCATCGGGTGGGGGAGCATACTGCGCCGGCTGCATAAAAATCAGTGAAACGTATGCCCTCTTTTGCCAAGGCGTCGATCCGCGGCGTTTCGATGAACTCGTTGCCGTAGCACCCAATGTCCTTCCATCCTAAATCGTCAATGAAAATCAAGATGATATTCGGACGCTGATCAGCGTTAAGAACACTACAGCAACCTAAAAAAGTTGCGAGAACAATAAAGAATCGAAAAGGTCGCACGTGTTTGTCGCTCGGTAGTTGTGGATGGTTTTGATTTTGGCAGAAGGCCAAACTGAATAGACTTCGTTACATTCTAACTAAAAATATCCTCCTGATATGTGTTTTGAACTTCGTGACTCAGGTCAAGCCGTTTGAGGAACTCTGCTCGGCTTAGTGAATTGTATTTCCGCAGGCTACGCCGATGATTGGAATAGATGACAGAGGCGCCGCGTCAGCAAACCGCCGACAGTCATGTTCGAGTTTCGTTTGCGGCACGCGCGCAATGGTAGCAATTGCGTGGGAGGATGATCTTGATTGTGTGCCTTGGGAGTGGGCGACATTGACCAAATCGTGCTGGCTAGTTTCAAGACGATCTGACAGGGTAAACACCGTTTCAAGATTCTTCCATTCGTCCTACGCTCATGGCAGATAGCGGATCACTGTCCACTAATTCGGACGAACTTCAAATTTGCCAAACAACGGCACGTCCAGTTAATGTTTTCCATCGGCGTGGATCTCTATCCAGCTCGTCTGGCTGCGACCGGTCTCCCTTTATTACCCAATCAAGATTTCAGTCGTTTAGGTTTTCCACGTTTGCTAAACCTATGGCCTGGCAGGGCCGCAACTGTATAGCCTAAGAAATGATCTAGGCGAAACCAAAAACCTCACCAAGCATCAACCCGATCCAGAGAAGCGACTGGTGGAACTTTTTAACGCTTGGAGTTCGGCTGTCCGCACTGAACCACTGTGCGCAAATTCTGTTTATTTACCAAAGCAAGATGCGATTCTGAATTTGCACGCTAAAATGGCATTCGGTTAAAATTTAGCAGGCGACAGATGAGCCAGCTCCATGCGGTCGTGCGAGAAACGTAAGCCATCGAATCTGTCCACCTCCTGGTTAGAAAATAGAGCCCTATGAGATTATTCCCCCTAGCGATCCTGCTACTAACATCACTTACGTCAATCACATCGTTTGCCGCCGAGCCAAAAATCAAAAGCGTCTTATTCCTGATCTCCGACGACCTGCGCGCCAGCACTCTCGGCTGCTACGGCGACCAATTCTGCCAGACTCCCAACATCGATAAACTGGCCGAGAAAGGCATGCTATTTGAACGCGCCTACTGCCAAGGTACGGTTTGCGGTCCGTCGCGCACCTCATTAATGCACAGCCGTTACCGCGGCAACGACAACATCACACTCGGCCAGCACTTCAAGGAAAATGGCACCTACTCTGCCCGCGTCGGCAAAATCTTCCACATGCGTGTCCCTGGCGACATCATCGCTGGTACGGATGGCAACGATATTCCAGCTTGCTGGACAGAAAAATTTAACTCGCAGGGAAATGAGGCCCACACGCCCGGAGATTACGCCTGCCTCAATCTAAATATCTTCACTGACAAACTCGAGGGGCGCCAGTCCACACGCATGCCGCACCGAATGTTCGTTTCGGTCAAATATGAAGGTGACGGCTCCGATCAGCCTGACCATAAAACCGCCACCAAAACCATCGAATTACTGCAGAAACACAAAGACCAACCTTTCTTCATTGCCGCCGGATTCGTACGCCCACACTATCCCATGGTCGCACCCTATCAGTATTTTAAACCCTACCCGTGGGAGAAGATGCAGGTGCCCGAGCAGGTGGAGGGCGATCTTGATGATATCCCAAAAATCGGCATTATCAAAAGCCGCTCGGTGATTAACGGCATCGACAAATTCCCAGACAACCAAAAGCGAATGTGGTCTGCCTACTATGCTTCGATCACTTTTATGGACGAGCAGGTCGGCCGCATCGTCGCCGAGCTCGACCGGCTTGGACTGCGTGAATCCACTGCGATTGTGTTCACTAGCGACCACGGGTACCACCTCGGCGATCACACCTATTGGCAGAAAAACGACGTTCACGAGCAGGTCACCAGAGTCCCACTGATCATCGCAACTCCAGGTCAAAAACCAGGACGTAGCGGCTCTATAGTCGAGCTGGTAGACATTTATCCTACCGTCTCCGAACTTACTGGCTTAACGATACCAAAAAATGTCCAGGGTAAGAGCCTCGTTACAATTCTCAAAGCCCCCGAGGCCGAGGTAAAGCCCGGCGCCGTATCATTTGCCAAGGGCACTTCATGGCGTACCAAAGATTGGGCCTACATCCGTTACAAAAACGGCAAGGAAGAACTCTACGACATGAAGGAAGACCCGGGCCAAATCACCAATTTGGCCGGCGATACGCACCACGCAGAGCAACTCAGTAAGATGGCTAATGGCCTGAAAAAACGGGCCCGCGAATATAGCGTTAGACGTCGCTAATCGTAAACGCACGTTGAATCTTTTTATTACCCACAATTTTGATCGCTCAATGAAAACCCAGATGGATATCGGTCAACCTCGATAGAACCCGCCAAATGATGGTATTTCCCGGTGGCGGGTCTTTGCCTGTTGCCAAGTTGCGTCCGATCTTTGCAAGTTCATTTATGTAGTAATTCAAGGCTCGTGAAGGGCGTTGCTCGATCTTGTCAAGAAGCACTCGTTCCCTCCAAAGCGGTAACCAAAATTATGGTTATTAACTCAAAAGTGAATGAACCACGATATGTTTGTGGACGCAAGTAAAGCACGATACAATACGAACCAGCCAATGGAACAGTTAAGTTTCCACCCTTGAATCAGTCATTTTTCCTTTAATCGATCAAAGTTGTTTCATGACCAAACAAAAAACAAATCGTCGCGGGTTTCTGGCAAAATCAGCTGCGGTTGCTACAGCGGTAACGGTTTCTGCTCCTGCAATTTTGCGAGGTCGAAATCTGAATGAAAAATTGAACATTGCCGTGATTGGCGTGGGAGGCCGCGGAGGAGCCAATCGAAATGCCGTGTCGTCCGAAAACATTGTCGCGTTGTGTGATGTAAATGAAAACAACCTCAACGCGGCGGGGGCAGCTCATCCAAAAGCGACCAAGTACGTCGATTTCCGAAAACTTTTTGACAAGGAAAAACATTTCGATGCGGTAGTTGTCAGCACCTGCGAGCATACACACGCGTTCGCCACAATGCCTGCTTTGCAATTGGGTAAACATGTCTATTGCGAAAAACCGTTGACCTACAACATCGAGGAAGCTCGAAAAATCCGAGAAGCAGCCGGCAAAGCAAAAGTTGCCACCCAAATGGGAACTCAAATTCATGCAGGCAACAATTATCGTCGGGTTGTCGAATTGGTTCAGTCGGGCGCGATTGGTCCGGTTCGTGAAGCCCACACATGGGTCGGCCGCGCATGGGGCAGACAAAGCGCTGCGGATGCAAAGAAGTATCGAGATATCGTCACCATTCGCGAGCGACCACAACAATCACAGCCTTTGCCAGCGAATTTGAATTGGGACTTATGGCTGGGACCTGCACCCTCCAGGCCGTTTCACGGAGTTTATTTCCCGGGTCCAAAATGGTACCGCTGGTGGGATTTTGGCAACGGAACGATGTCCGATTTGGGCAGCCATTTTGTTGACTTACCCTTTTGGGCACTAAAGCTTCAGGCGCCACTGTCGATCGAAGCATCCGGACCGACACCGCATGCGGAAATAGCACCAGCGTCAATGAAAGCAGCTTATCAGTATGGCCCCCGTGGTGACATGCCCGAACTATCCCTTTCGTGGTACCAAGGAACAAGCAAACCGAAAATCTGGCATGATAAAAAGATTCCGCAATGGGGAAGTGGAACGTTATTTATCGGCGATAACGGAATGCTACTGGCGGATTATGGAAAGCACCTCCTTTTGCCGGAAGATAAATTTAGCGGTTTCAGACGCCCCGATCCATTTATACCCAATTCGATTGGACATCATGCAGAATGGCTTCAAGCTTGCAAAACCGGTTCACCAACGACTTGCAACTTCGAGTATGCCGGATGGCTAACCGAAGCCAACCATTTAGGAAATGTTGCTTTTCGAACCGGAAAGAAACTGGAGTGGGACGCTGCAAATCTGCGTGCGACCAATGCACCCGAGGCCGAACGATTCATTCGTCGTGAGTATCGAAAAGGCTGGACCCTGTAGGGCTTTTGCATTTCAACGGAAAGTAACAAAACGGGAAATTGGGGCACTTGCCAATGTTTCTCGTTTTTTCGTTTCTCTCTATTGTTTATGTTGCAATTGTTTATGATTTCTAAGGCAATGGTAACCGACAGAGATTTCAATCGATAAGAGCGTACAGGCGATCGTCGCTTTGACTTTATAACTTACGATGCCTGTCTTCAAACGAGAGACTCAAGCGAGGTCGGCGGGTCGGAACAAGATTAGTGATTTTGTTGATGATCAGTCGGCGTCGATATCGTCGGGGTGATCGTGTTGTCAATTTGGTTTAGGTTGTTTGTGCAGAAACAAGCACACGCATGATGAACTAGAAGCACAGAAAAAAATGAACCGCGAAAAAACAATTCATACCGAAAAAAAAGGAATCGGCTTTTTCGAAAAATACCTAACTGTTTGGGTATTGCTTTGCATTGCTGCTGGGATTCTGCTTGGGAAACTCGCACCTGGTTTTGCCAAGTCGCTCGACGGAATGGCGATTTACGTCAATGACGCGCCAGTAATTTCGATACCGATCGCCATTTGTTTGTTTTTCATGATGTACCCCATCATGGTTAAAATCGACTTTGCAAAGGTTGTCAAAGCGGGAAAATCAATCCGTCCCGTTGGCCTGACGCTGTTTATCAACTGGACGATCAAGCCCTTTACGATGTACGCTATCGCCAGTTTTTTTCTGGGGACATTGTTCCTGGGTTTTATCGGACCGGATGCCGTGGATTTCGTCAAAGCCCCCTTGGGAAGTGATCTTGAGGTGGGCGCAACATATGGCGCAGGCGAAGTTGTTTTGAAAGACGGCATCAAGATGTTACAGGTTCCTTTGTGGCGAAGCTACTTGGCAGGTTGCATTCTACTGGGGATCGCGCCTTGTACGGCGATGGTGTTGGTTTGGGGATATTTGGCCAAGGGAAACGACGGCCACACTCTTGTCATGGTTGCGATTAACTCGCTGACCATGCTGGTACTGTACGGTGTGCTGGGTGGCTATCTACTGGGTGTCGGGCAATTGCCAGTGCCGTGGCAAGCCCTGTTGATGTCAATTGGCGTGTATGTCGCCTTGCCGCTGGTGGCTGGATACTTTTCTCGCAGATGGTTGATAGCGACGAAGGGTGAAGATTGGTTCCGTGATCAATTCTTGAGTTACCTAACACCAGTTACCATCAGTGCACTGTTGATCACGCTAGTCCTGTTGTTTTCGTTCAAGGGCGAAACGATTGTCGAAAATCCAATGACTATCCTTTGGATTGCGATTCCGTTAACCATTCAAACCGTCGCCATTTTTGCGTTGGGGTACGGCGTATCAAAAGTGATGGGATTCACTTACGAATCGGCGGCACCAACAGCATTGATTGGTGCTTCAAATCATTTTGAAGTCGCGATCGCAACGGCCACAATGCTCTTTGGATTGTCCTCCGGTGCCGCGCTTGCCACCGTTGTTGGTGTCTTAATTGAAGTCCCGTTGATGTTGCTATTGGTCAAGTTCTGCGTTCGAACAAAAAACTGGTTTCCGAATCACGCCGAGAAGATTCCGTAAAACATTCCTCGTTTGGAACGCTTAAAAAGACGTGTTGCTGAAATGGCTTCCGAATTTTGGCCGTAATGCTGCGACGATGCGGGAACGAATCGCTCGATATTGATTCATTCAACCACGCATCGCCGCTCTCTTAAAACATGCATGAGCTTTCACCTCACGTTCCGATTTCCGCATAAGTTGACTTCGCCGAAACGCTTCAGCGTTCTGCAAAAGCCATCCAGCTTGATCGTTTTATCGCAAAAAATTGACTTGATGCATGATCTTTCATTGTTTGCATTTCATTATCGGGTGTCATTGGCTCATCGATCCAAACGGTTAGAGCATCTGTTTGTGAAACGATGTGTTGATGACGAAGAACCTCAGAAAACACACCTTTGGTGGATAGGCCAAAACGCCATTGGTAAACTTTTGTTTTAGATTTCCCAGACATGTGAATTGGTTGTTTCGGGAATTACAGTCCCCACTACTTCAACAGTTTTTGAATCAACTGAAGAAACTTACAACAAGCCGACGTCTCGCATTTATGTTGTTAAACAGTTTTTTGTTGACAAAATTCCACATCGATTAATACCGTGTATTCTCTCTAAGCGGTTTTGTGTCCCAACCTTGCATTGCTTAAATGTCGAGACCAAACTGCACTTTTTTGGAAGCCGATTTCAGTCGGTTTTTTGCCAACAATTCGGTCGAACTCTGAATTGCTTTCGGCGGGCAAAATGTTTGGATATGGTACCCACTGCAAATACGAGCTCAAGTTCGACATTTTATTACGAAGCAGACGCAAAGATTGCAGAAAACCGACGTCATGAAGTGCCGCTGCGTTCCCACTGGCCGGTTCCACTCTTGAATTTCAATATCACGTAGTGCGGGACAGAGTCGTAATCTGGCTTTTACGATGTTTCCTTCAAATTTGGCAGTTAAATTTTCCGCCATAGTCAACGTTCCCCCACTTGATGTTGCAAATTATCGCACCCAATCGCTACGAGTGTTTATTATCATCTTGGGCTGCGATGCGCCTGTGCAGAGCCACAATTACGCGAACGGCCATCACTACCATGACCGTCTTGATAGTCATCGCCCTTTTCAGTAGAACCGTTCGAACATGGAACTCGACCAACCCAGCTGTTCCTCACTCGCAATGTGCGTGTGCTTTATTTTTGTCCGAATACCAGTGTGCCCAGATGGCCCTCGAATTTCAACAATCGCCGTACCGTTTCGGAGCAGGTCCCAAAACCGTGCTGTTTGCAATCCAGGTGTCAGCGTAAACCTGCTAAACTAGAGACAGAAAAACCGGAACTCTTCCTTCGCACCGGAGATAGATATGCAAACGGATAATTCGTCGACTGTTTGAGGGGGTTTCGGATTTAGGGTTGCATGTTTTCTAAAAAGCAAATTCTTCGTTTCCAGTGACAATACACTGCAATGATCAAAAAAATTCATACGTCTGTCCTCTTTGTTGTGACGGTATTGACCATCTCTTCTTTGTTTTCGCCGAATCTGTTTTCGGACGAGACGGATAAGAAATCGAGGCTCCTATCCAAATTGGCGGACAAAAAGAGATTCGACGAAACCATCCTTCCATTCTTGAATGAGTTCTGTGCCGGCTGTCACAGCGAGACGAAGCAAGAGGCCGACGTCGTTTTTTCCGGTATCAGTTTTGATTTGGCATCCGGCGAAGACATGGAACTTTGGAAAAATGTGCTCAAGCAACTGCACCTTGAGGAAATGCCACCGGCGGAAAGCAAACAGCCCGAGCAATATCAAAAAGATGCCGTGATGTTATGGATCAATTCAGAATTAAAAAAATCGGGTAATGCTTCTGATCTTTATACAAAATTGGAGAGTCCAGGCTTCGGCAATTATGTGAACCATGAAAAGCTATTCAGTGGAGAAATCAGGGCCGAGCCTTTTTCACTGGCACGATTATGGAGAACAAGTCCCAGAGTTTTTGACAATGTAAAATCCAGTTACGGGAAGGGATCCAAGCATTTCAGACAACCGTTTCTGTTGGAAGACAAAATCGGCATCAAGGATTATGCCAATCTCTTGTTTGCAGATTCAGCGGTTGTCAGTGTTTTGATGAGCAATGCGGCTAGTGCTGCAGATGAACTTATCAAGGATTCTGCTATCGCCTCCTCAAGCGGAAGCCCGAGCGATGCCAAGCTCGATTCGGCTATCAGCCAACATTTCAGAAAGGTTGTCTATCGAGAACCTCGTAAAGATGAGCTGAACAATTACTCGATTCTTTTCAGGAAAACGGCCGAAGAGGGCGGCAATGCCGAGGCAATGCGATTGGTTTTGATGGCCGTGATGCTACACCACGAATCGGTGTACAGAGTTGAGATTGGTCTGGGGGATTCAGATTCATTTGGGCGGCGCATTTTGTCTGGGACTGAAATGGCCTTTGCAATTGCTTATGCCTTGACTGACCGTCGTCCCGACGCAACTCTTCTTCAGGCTGCCGCAACCGGGAAATTAAATAACAGCAAGGATGCTCGATATCAAGTTACGCGGATGCTTCAAGATGACAGGATTGAGAAACCAAGGATCCTACGGTTTTTTCAAGAGTTTTTCGGCTACGCCGAAGCCCATAAGGTTTTTAAAGACGAAGATCGTTCGGGCGGGTTTGCGTACTATGGCGAAAACTATCCCGCGATGTACGAAAAAGATGCCGATTTTTTCGTCATGAATATCCTTGAAAAAGACAAGGATGTATTCCGACAACTATTGACCTCAGACGAATACTACATTCTGAACAGAGCCACGTTTCGAAATACGGTCTACGATTTTTACAAGAAAAACAAACGGCAACTGGATAAAGGCCAGTTGCCCGAATCCAAAGAGAAAGAACTTTTGCAGAGACTCAACCTTAAGGGTTGGCATGAACTCAATAAAAAATACAACCTGCATAATTTTAATAAAGGATTCAATGGAAGTGTCGCTGCGATAAAAAAAATCGTGGATGAGCAATACAGTTGGATGAATACCAAAGACGAAAATGTGCTACTGCATCGCATGCAAGCGTTGTACAAAAAATACCCCATGGTTTACGATCTCAAAGATGAAGAGCAGGATTTCCTTCTACCTCAACCCTACAAACGACCCCATCGTGCCGGCATGCTGACTCATCCGGCATGGCTAATCGCACATTCTTTAAATGACAGCACGGATCCCATTCGCCGCGGCAAATGGGTGCGGGAACATTTATTGGGTGGGGTGATTCCGGATATCCCCATCACCGTGGATGCCTCTATTCCCGAAAACCACAACAAAACATTGCGGGAAAGACTCTTTAAAACGGAGCAGCAAGAATGCTGGCGTTGCCACAAAAAGATGAACCCTTTGGGATATGCCTTCGAAATGTATGATGACTTCGGACGTTACCGAACGGCGGAAAAGCTGACAAAAGGGGGAACCAAACCGGTCAATGCCAACGGTGAGTTGACAGGCACAGGCGAGAAGAATGTGGATGGCGACGTCAAGAACGCTCTGGAGTTGATACACAAACTGGCCCAATCAGATAAAGTGCGGCAAAACATGATCCGGCACGTCTTTCGCTATTTTATGGGCCGAAACGAAATGCTCACCGATTCAAAAACACTAATTGCCGCAGATCAGGCTTATCTGGAAAATGGTGGAAGTTTTAACGCACTCTTGATTTCTATCCTATCTTCCGACTCGTTTCTCTATCGCAAAACATTGGAACCAACAACGAGGCACGCACCATGAATTTCACACGACGCGACACGCTTAAGAGCCTTTCTCTAGGGGCAGGATCGTTTTTGCTTACGCCTTTCTTACGGCAGGTTGAACTCCAAGCCGCAGGCAATGCCCTGGCGATTCCCAATCGTTTTGTATTTGTGGTTAAATCAAGCGGCATCGTTCCTGATGGCATCACACCCGAGGCATTCAAGGGCAAAGATTCGAGTAGTAGTTTATTCAATCGAGATCTGACTAACGTTTTACTTCCGTCATCAATGCAGGCGTTGGAACCCTTTAAAGATCAGCTTTCCATCGTCCAGGGGCTATCAGGGAAAATGTGCCGAGGTGGTCATTCCAGCTGGTTTGGCATGATGGGTGTATACATGACCGGTGGTGAATTCGATGCAGGTGCCGTGATTAGAGCCACAGCGGATGCAGAATTGGCCAAACTCAACCCAGCCCCCTTCAATCACGTGGGACTGGCGATTAAGGGAAAAGCCTTGAGCAAGGCTTATGGTGGGACAATGTATCCCGGAATCACCGCTGTCGGGCCCGGTCAAGAACTTCCGTTTCAGGGCTCTCCCGACATCGCCTACGAACAACTTTTTGGCTCTGCTGTTTCAGCCAGTAAAAGGGGTGAAAAAAGGTTCAGATTGCAAAAGAATCTTTTCGATTTCATGGTGGATGATATCAAGAAGATCAAGAAGGCCATCCCTTCATCGGAACAGGGCAAGATGGACGCATACCTAAATTCCTTTGAAGAACTTCAGGTTCGTCACAGCAAATTATCGAGCATGAAAGACCAGATCGCGGCAAACGCTCCGGGGTACACTGACAAATTCACTTCCACGGTTGAGGAAGTTCGTCAGGAGGCACAATTTGATTTGGCATCCGCTTCATTGATTGCTGGCCTTACTAACGTCGTCACCATTCGCCTCGATAATGTGGACATGACCTATAAGCGATTGGGTATCGACAAACACAACCATGGTATCGGGCACAACGAAGGTTCTAAAACCCAGGACGAATACCGTAACATCATCCGTACACATCATTCGGAGCTTCTGGCTAAGATGGCCAAAAAACTGAGAGCAGTTCCTGAAGGTGATGGAAACATGCTGGACAATACCATGATTGTCTTCCTCTCTGATTCCAGCGATAGACACCACGGCAGCGGTATGGAGTGGCCCTATGTGATCATTGGTGGAGGCGGCGGTAAGCTCAAACTACCAGGTCGTTACCTGCGTTACCCTAAGTACGGCGAAAAGGGTTGTCGTACCATCGGCGACTGGTGGACCACACTACTAAATGCTTATGGTAACCCCATCAAGTATTATGGCAATGAAGACCTTGTGCTCAAACAAAATGGCAGTTCGCATGCAGGTCCACTTGAGGAACTGATGGTTTGAAAGTGGTGACATTACGATGGTAACCTTCGGGCCGCAGCGAAGCCCAGCACTAAAACCGCGGGCAATCTTCACGATCTCCAAACGCTTACGAAAAATGGCCAGTCATTGGAGCTTGTTATTTTGATCATCTTGAAAGCCATTTCCCGAATTCGCTCACCACCACTTTTTCACCTCACCACCACTTTTCCACCTCACCATTGGGTTTGAGCTCTCAACCTAATGATGTTTCAAAAGCCCGTCGGCGAGAGTAGGTCAGCGCTGCAATTTTGTTTCGAATGACCGCCAAAACTGTCGATCGAGCACTTGCTCGAACAACTTAATGGCGGGACTGAGTTGGTCGGTGATACAGAGTCCCTGATGGGACCGACTCGCCCAAGAAAATCAACATCGAAATCAAGGGCAGGAATTTCATTCGGTTTCTCGAATGGTGGAATGATTCTGAAATCGCATTACGCGACACACACTTCACAAACGTATTGGCAGAGACCGCTAGCTACCATCCCCTAGAACTCGCAAAACCTTCTGTCAGCCGTGTATCTCATGCAAAGTCGAAACAAGCAGGACGCCGTCACTGATCCCTTGCAACAAGACAAATTTAAACCAACTCACCAATACGTTGTCCCCGGTCCAGCAGATATTGCGGCCGACCAGATGGATCAACAACGGTGGTCGACGCTGCATCGATGCCCATGTTGTGATAGAGCGTGGCCATCACGTCCTGATAGTGAATGGGTCGAGCGATCACGTCGCCCGCGGTTCGGTCCGTTGCTCCAATGACTTGTCCCGCGCGAATACCACCACCAGCCATAATTGCTGGTGCAACTCGAGGCCAGTGATCGCGGCCTCCATTGGCATTGATTTTCGGAGTCCGGCCAAATTCTCCCCAAGCAACAATGGAGACGTCGTCCAACATCCCGCGTTCTTCCAAATCACTGACCAATGCACACAAGCCATGATCGAGGATAGGCAGCATATGTCGCATCCGGCTGAAGTTACTGGAGTGTGTGTCAAAGTCGCTGAATGATACACTCACACAGCGTACACCCGCTTCAATTAAACGGCGTGCCAAAAGAAATTTCCGCATGGAAAAGTGATCTTCGGCGGTCGAGAATTTCTTCGTTTTACTGATTACCGGTGTGTAGCGTTTCAGGATCTTCGGGTCTTCGCTTTCCAGGTCCATTGCCGCCGCAAATTTCCCAGAAAGTAAAATCGTGGCAGCTTGCTGGTTAAAAGTGTCCAACGCGTCCATCATGTTGCTGGAGTCGACATCACGTCGAAGGCGATCAAGTCCACCTAATAATTGAGCGCGGTTTTGCAATCGTTCGGCACTAATGGAAGTGTTTATTGACAAACTTGTTGCATGGTTGGAACCCTGTGCGGCTAATTCTTTTTTCATTCCGTCTTCTAAGGGGCGTTTAAACCAACGGGAAATGTCGGGACGAAACGGCTTGTAGGCTGGACCCAGAAAGCCAGCGCGGGCACTATCCCGGACTAGCGGCCGACCTTGCATCAAATCGACAAATGATGGCGCTACATCCGTCGCTCCCCCAAGTATTTTTGTAATCATTGAGCCCATCGCAGGCCGGCCGCCGATCGATTGCAAATCGTTCATGCTAAATCCGGTTTGGCATTGAAAAGCATCGTGTCGCCCCTCCGCACCAACTAGCGAGCGAAGAAAGACGAATCGATCCGCCATCGCAGCCATCTGAGGCATCAATTCGGTAATTTGAAATTCCGGCAATCGGGTGGAGATTGGTGAAAACTCTCCACGAATTTCCGACGGTGCATTTGGCTTCAGATCAATCGTGTCCATCTGGGGCGGTCCGCCATCCAAATGGATGTTAATGACTGCTTTACGCGAATTTGTGATACCGGCTGCTGCTTCGATCCGCCGCAAATCCGCTAGGGTAACGCCTCCGATTCCCATCACACCAGCCGTGAGAAAATCTCGCCGTGAAATGCCATCACAATGCCTGTGCTTGCGACCAAAGACCGTAAACATCGAAAGTTCCTCAATCTTAAGTTTGTTATTTCAACATCATCTTCCCCTTATCATATCGACAAAGCAACAGGTTTTCAGTGATCTGTTTCCGTTTCGAATCGCCTTGCCTCTATTCCGCCGCTTAAGCAGATTTCTTTGGAGCGAGTTTTTCCCCGACAAAATTGATTGCACTACTATTGGGTCAGACGTTTGGTTTGTTCTCCATCAATGCGGAAAAAGCGGTCTCTTTGATTTGAACGCAAAGACAATCTGCACGCCGGACAAGATTTATCAAAGCAAGTAAATACAAAGATCGATATGCATGATGCTTCAACAATGACGCGTTGAATTGGAAAAATCCTAGAATAGACAATGGGGCAGGGATTGTCGTGTTGAGTAAGAATCCTGCATCCGGCCCCTTTTCTCTAACAATTTACAACAGACTATTTGGCCGTTTTGTCTGGCATGCCTGCGGGCCTAACATGCTTGTCAAAAAAATCAAAAATCTCGTCAAGGTATTTCCACGCGACGGTTACATGATCTCCATTTTTTACCTCACGATAGACGTGAGTCATTTCCAATTCTTTCATCTGCTCGACAAAACTTCGTGTTTTTTTGACTGCAAGAACTTTGTCGTTGTCGCCATGCACAACAAAAAATGGAATGTTCTTTGCATTTTCGAGCTTCCTTAGACCCCAGGGCATCGCTGGTGCCATTGGCGCAACTGCCGCCCATTTGTCTGCGTACTTCATTGCCAAGTGAATGGAACCACCCCCGCCCATCGAATGCCCATAAATATAGACCCGCCGCGGATCGATACGAAACTCTTTTTGGGTAATCTCCAGAACGTTGAGCACGTCTTGTTCTGACAGTTCTCCAAGATTTCTTGGTACATCTCCAAATCCACCTCTTGGGCCGTGACTTCCGTACCACCCTTTTTTGTTGTAGCCCATCGGTGCGACGATAATGTACCCCCTCTTTTCGGCGCGACTCATCAATCCGGGATAGCTTACTATTTGTTGTGGATTGCTCCCGTAACCATGCAAGGCAACGATTAGGGGGAATTTTTTTTCGGCATCAGATTTAATTGCGTCGTAGTAATTCTTGGGAACGTACATCTGATACGCCAACTCCTTTTTGGCTTCTTTAAATTCGTAGCTTCGCGATACAGATTTGCCCGCTTTTACGAGTTCAGTCGCATTTGAAGACGACGAAGATTTTTCATTCAGTCTTTCCTTGGTTGAAGATGGCTTATTGTCGCTCGAAGGATCACTTTGTTGCCCGAATGATAAAGGACAATTTGCCACTATTGTTGCCAATAGTGTTAGGCAAGCAATTCTAAAACGCACGTTAATCTCCCAAATAAAAAACCAGATGAACGGCTGTCATTCTAGTTGAAAAATGACAATGCGGCGAGTCGCTCAAAATGTAAAGGACCGATGCCGAAAAATTCAAAATGTCTATTGGTCTTCGTTGAGTGAATCTACAATACGGTTTTGATCAACGTCTGTTGCGTCCAGAATCCAGAATGCCCTTAACGGGAAAACCTCGCGTTGTTATGGACTTGGAGAATTTGATTTTCCATTGAAACAGCGTGGTAATACGAGTACGTTGTGCGCCTCTGTGAGTAATGCGTCTCAGTCTAAAAGCCAGCAGAGAAAACATGGATTCCGACTGAAAAGACATTTCGCAACGCAGCCTGATTGACGGCGGATGCCTCAACACCAAAATCACCGGCGAAAAAAAAGGTTGTCAATCGATAGGCCCACGATACGGACGCGCGAACGCGAATCGCATGACAACCACGCCGAATGCAAAACGTGGACGACAATACACCACCGCAATAATTAAAAATCATTTCGAGGCTCCAGATATCTAAACCGAGTCAGACAAACATTAAGGTTCGTCAATGAAAAATTGATGGAACATAGAATCAAAATCATTTCTCAGCGAATTTGGCGTGGCACCTAACGAGGGTCGTGCAACGACCGAGGTTCAGCGTCGCACCGGCGTTGAAAAAGTCGATATTGGCATCGCGATGGGGAATCGTCGAACTCAGTTTGCACGCGATGCTGCCGATATAGTTTTGCAAAATGACGCTCTCGCCTCGATCATCGCGCCCGTCCACGAGGGCCGAGTGATTTTTGCGAACATTCAAAAATTTGTGCTCTACCTTTGGTCGGCAACTCGAGCGCGGTGATGGTGATAGGCATCGCGTTTATGCTTAATTGGCCGCTACCGTTGTTGCCGCTTCACATCCTGTTCTTGAGGCCCGGCGCGGCTGTGACCGCATTCTTCTTGACGCCAGCATTAGCACAGCTACGGCACGTGTTTCACATGCGCGATCAAGGAAGCTCAATTTTTAGAAACGATATCACAACAAATCGTTATGTTTGGCACGCATTATGTCTTTGCGTCGCTCTGATTTTAGCGGCCGTCTGGTTGCGAGGAATTTCTGTTGTATTGAAGCTTTCCAATCCCAGTGTGATCGTTTGGTTGGTCGCGTTGGGACTCAGCCTCGTGCCGGTTGTTTTTCGAATTATGTTGGGTGACAGACGAGAACAAAAAGCTGAACTGTCATTGAATTCCGGAAAACGTTTACTGTGTTTAGCTTTAAGCATTTGCTTCGTCATCGCAAATGAAAATCCACTCAAACTTCATGCCTTCCTTCACCTGTGCGTAGGCCTACCGTCACACCGTACCGAACTATTTCAGAAGAGTGGAATTGTTCCGATCTTCAACCAAAATTTTGAGGTATGCCGCTGACCAGAACACAACGACCGATGCGTAATAAATCCAGAATAGAATCAGCACAAAGCCACCACCAACACTATACACCGACTGGTGCTTTTGAATCGTAAAAGCGGCCGCGAACTGCCGACCAATCTCCCACGATATAGACAACAAAAGGGAACTTTGGAGTGCTTCTGACCATTTGACCGGCATGGGCGTAAGCCATCTAAATAGCACGCCAAAAAAAACGACATGCAACGCAACATGAACCAACAAATGAATTTCCCATCGAAACCAAGCCCCCAAATCGTCGGTGTCGACCAAAAATCTGCCTAGACCGTCTAACACGACGCTAAAGATGAAAATTCCAAGGAAAAGAAAAACAAATCCGACCAGCAACATAAACGCCCGAGTCCGACTTTTAATCAACTGCATAATTCGATTGGGCAAGTTGTTGCTCGCCACTTTTTCTGGATTCCAAAGACGAGAGAACCCACGATCCAATTGAGCGAATACAAGCAAAATACTGAGTGCCAACCAGCCTACGCCGAAACAGCCAAATTGCACATGAGTGTTTTTCGCCGCGCTTATCGCCGATTCCAAGGCTGTTCGAAACTCCATGGAGTATTCTTCTTCCAAAGTTTCGAAAAACGGTCCTTGCCAGGATCCTAAAGCTGAGTCATGGCCACTACTCAAGTGAAAAAAAGAATTGAAAAGTAGTAACGTTGGAAACAAAGCAATAGCGGCATAATAAGCCATCGCCGCTGAGTAGACGCCACCGTCATATTCCAACCAGGCCGCGGTTGACCTCCACAACCGGCCAACAAATCGCGAAACCTTCGATCGTTCGCTTTGCAAACTTTGTTCTCCCAAAATGACCGTTGGTCAAGTCTATCTTCAATCAAGCGATAGGCAATCATCGCAAACATCTCGTAAATTTCGATCTGATATTACGGATAAGAATTTTTCCGTTAGGAACCCGATCAAAAATATTCTTGACCCTTTTTAGGGGCACCATACACGAACTCCATGACTTTAAAGCGCTCGGACCAAGTTCATCTGATTCTTTTCAAGAGGTCTGCTGAATTGAGTATATCAATCGCTGCACGTCCATACGACCAAGACCGATTTCATCGGCCGCTTTGGAAATGGTACGCCACTCAAATGCGCTGAGATTGCCATCAGCCAGCCCAAGCTGAATCAAATTTTTCAGGTGTTTTTCAGAATATTTTGGATCCGCGAGATCTCCCTGATTGTTTTTTGCAACCGCAACCATTGCGGTCATTTTGTCCTTGTCCCAACCATGTTTCCGAGCCCATTCGGCCAGATGCTTCCGTTCATTTACGTCAACCTTTTGATCCAGCAGTGCCAACTTGACCAGCTCCACAAATTCAAGTTCTTCCAGTTCCATTTCACCAATTGAATGCCCCATTTTTTTATCCAATGATGATTTTACCTGTTTCTGTTTCGCGACGGCTCGCTGCTGAAGCCAATAAAACAGGATGCCTACAATCAACAAAGTCAAAACAAGCGTAATCGGGTGGTAAAACAAAAAGCTGGCGATAATCGTCAGCACCGAAAGCGTAAGTCCAAGCACGACACTGACGCCCGCGACTCCCCATTGAACGATCGGCCCAATAAAAGGGATATGGTACAAAATCCCCACAATACTCGAAAACGTTATTGAAAAACCAATTATAGTTGCCAGAACCCCGACGCCGCGGAACAACCATTTGACCATACGCAAATGCGATTTCATTGTTTTCAACGCGACGTCTCGTTCGCCCGAAACAATATGATGAAGTATTCCCGTGTCTTGGATTAGGCCATCAAGAAACCCGCCTCGCTCAACGGCTTGATGCCGAACTCCACGTCCCTTTTCGAGTTTGCCAAAATAGGTTGTTGTCGAGGCGATCGGAATTCCCTTGTAGCTGACTCGCTCATCCCCCAAATTCGATGCCTGCTTTTTTTTAATTGACAGATACTCACCACTGGCGTGCAATTCCACTTCAATACCCGCAGGCGAAATCGTTAACTGGCTCACCGGGATCGGTTCATATGAATCGACAAATTCGATAGAGTTTGAATCGACTGTCAATTCGCCGACTTGGTATTCATCAAGGATGAAATCGTGTGATGACAAACTTTGGCGAACGCCATTATTACGTGAGTTAGACTGCAGGTTCCCCATCCATTCCATGCTCCACGATACATGACCTTCATCGTCTTCATCACGGTCCCAAGCATAAATTTCCGCAGTACGCCGGACCATCATCTGCCCGATAAACGAATCCACATAATTTCCCGGAATCGTTAATTGGGAATCGATCGGACCGGTGTATGAAATAATTCCACCGTTGTTTTGGTCGATTAACGAAACGATAGGAGTCGTGTTTTTCGCGGCTCGGTAGTAGTCAAATCTTCCTTCGTTTTTCCATAGTGCCAATACGGAAAAAAATATGATAACGGGGCCAACGACGATGCCGCCCATCTTGTTTTTTGATCTGGCCAATTTGGCACCCTTTATCCTTACTTCAAATTTAAATCACCGTCTTTGGTTAAGAAACGGTTCCAGATTCGATTGAATTCAGTTTCTGTATCGAGAATTGTCGCAAATTTAACTTACCGCACTGCCTGCTCATCTTCTTTTGTTGATCAAAGATGCATTCCTGAGGCAGAACTCTCTTGGAATTTTACCGGACGCCTGGACGGATCCTAGCCTAATTCAGTTTCCATGATTACTTCTAAATTATACGTACAGCCGGAGTCCATCGTGATTTTAAGGGTTCAATGCATTTGAAGAAGACTTGATCGGAATCGGTAGCCAAGTTTCCCGGTCTGAGAGTCGCACCTAACATTTCCAAAGTCTCTCAAGGGCTCGGCACGAGCCTATGCCAAGCAACCCCTCCTACCGTCCAAAGTTGGCGGAGAACATAAAAGGCAATCTTGATTGCGATGGAGATGTTTTAATGCTACCGCCATTATCAATTCTCAGCGGAAGCTTATTCCACGCGAACTTTTCAAAACCGGGGCGCAGATCAGTTAAAGCTTGAGTTGTTAATCCAGCAATGCTCCACCGGATCCCTTCTTCTCCGAAGAAGCGAGAAATCCAGCTTGGAAACCTAACTTGACTCAAACGGACACTGACCACGGACGTACAACGGCCAATTCAACAAATCTAATGTCGCTCAATCGATTCGGATTTTGGGTGATGTCGTTTGACCCGAAATGTCATAAAAGTAGCGGTTTGCCAGTCCATCTTCATTGGCAACTACAATTAAACTTTTTTTAGATCAATTCATGAATTGGTTCGATTCCTGAATCAACGGGATAGCGGGGCGTTCCTGAACCGTCGAAGACCCGATCGTCCTCACGATGTGCACTGATGCCCATATTATGATAGAGAGTTGCGAACACCTCTTGGAACTTCACTGGACGCTTCGCCGGCTCCTCGCCAAATTTGTTCGTTTCACCAATCACCTGGCCTGTTCGCATACCTCCACCGGCAACAATGGCCGCGTTTGCCCGAGGCCAATGATCGCGGCTGTTCTTATTGTTGATTTTTGGCGTGCGACCGAATTCGCCCCACATCACAATCGAAACATCCTTGTCGAGACCGCGTTCATGAAGGTCGGTAATCAACGCCGAAAGCCCGGCGTCCAACAAAGGAAATTCCTCACGTGATCTCGGAAAGTTCATTCCGTCACCACCATGCCAATCCCAACGGCTGTAGTTTAGCGCGACGTACCGCGCGCCCGCTTCGACAAGCCTTCGGGCAATGCAAAAGTTTTCGATCATTTTCGGAGCGCCATCTCGCTGAAATTTTTCTTCACTCTTACCATAACGGGCAAGGATCTTCGGGTCTTCTTTTGAAAGATCAAGTGCGTCACCCAATTTCGAGTCGGTCAAGATCCCCAATGCTTGGTCCAGGTTCGAATCGACACCGGACATCTTTCGCGACATGTTTACATCTGAACGAAATTGATCGAATGCTGTTCGCAGGGATTCTCTATCCCGAAGTCGGTCAAGCGAGATTCCCTTGAGGACCATGTTGTCCGATTTCTCCCTCGCTTTTCTTCCAACCATGTTAAATGGATTGTGTTGAGCACCGAGAAAACCGGCTTGATAGGGGTCACCCCAAGTTCGGTTTCCGGTTTGGTACATCATCGCTAGGTTAGGTGGAATCGCCGGATCATTGCCCTTGGTCAATTTTGACACCCAAGCGCCAGCCGTTGGCCAACCGCCACTTGGTCCTCGCTCGCCCTTACGATGACCGGTCATGCATTGAAAACAATCATGTGCACCGTCGGAATCCGAAAGCGAACGAATGATTGCAAACTTATCGGCTATTTTTGCAAGCCGTGGAAAGTGCTCACAGATCTGCATGCCCGGAACATTGGTGCTGATCGGATTAAACTCTCCACGAATTTCAGATGGAGCGTTTGGTTTCAGATCCCACATATCCAAATGCGATGGACCGCCAGGCAAGTAAATATTGATGATTGCTTTTTGCGAACCTCGGATTCCAACATTGGATTCCATTCCAAGTATCTCATTGAGGGCGAGTCCGCCCATCGCTGCACCACCAATTTGCAAAAACGAACGCCGAGAAAACCCATCACAGAACCCGTTGCCGCGATATCGCTTTTTGTTATTCTTGCCCCAAACGGTAAGCATAAGAATTTCCCACTATTGAATTCAGTATTGGCCGAATGTACCTACATCCATTTTATCGGGAAATTCCCGCCGATGCGACATCTTTTCGGCTTGCCCAGTTAGCCAAATGGTCAGGAAAATGGGGCAATTTTGAAAAAAACTGGCGTAAGGGATAGGAATTCCGCCCAAACGTATTGAATTTCTAATCATTGGTTTCGATCGTCGAACCAAGGGGGTAAAAAAATATCCAGAGGCAAAACAGCAGGCTGCATCATTAGCGCGATGATGAGTGGGAATCGTTTTTAACAACAACCCATCGTTCATTAAACTGTGCAAAATCAAGTTCAACTTGGCATAGGGCCCTTTTGCATCACAACAAAACGCCCCCATCTTGAACTTGCATAGGGTCACTGGAATCGATGGAAAATAACACAAGGAATCAGTTCGTACACAAACGAACCGATGGCTGAAGCGAAAAAATTGAAGAAGGCGAACCCAAAGTCTAACATCCCACCAAAAGTCAGAAGTTATCGACCCGAGACATTCTCAGAATGTCCTAGTAGGCGATCTGCCCGACACGCCAAAAATGACTTGCGACTGCTGATACGTCTAACTTCCGTGAACGCACATAGCCAGCCAAAGTTTGATTCACGGAAAAATTTGGTGGGTGCGTGTTAAGGGTTGTGTGTCGTATAATAAAATTTGTCATACGTCCTACCGTGGATACAGAAGATGCTCGCCTTTCCACATTTCAAAACCATTTTGTTTGTTTTGCTGATATCCGCTGTCGGAATCGGCCAAGAACAGAATGAGAAAAGTCTTCAATATTTCGAGAACAAGATCCGTCCATTGCTGGTTGAGCACTGTTATGAGTGCCACGACAAAGACAAACAGGAGTCCGATTTAAGGCTGGATACAACAGCGGATGTTCTTGCTGGTGGCGCCTCAGGTCCAGCCGTCGTCAAAGGTAAACCGGACGAGAGCCTGATCCTGATTGCGATGAATTATCACCAAGAAGATTTGCAGATGCCACCAGCCGGCAAGCTGGGCGACGACGACATTGCCTCGGTTCGCCAATGGATCAAAGACGGCGCAGCGATGCCCCAAGCCGGCACAAGCATCACGCCTCGTCGTGGCAATATTGATATGGAAACGGCCCGGCAATTCTGGTCGTTCCAACCACCGGAAAAAAACAAGTTACCGTCAGTAGCCAACGCTGCGTGGCCAAAGGCGTCACTTGACTACTTTATTTTGTCCAATCTTGACGCCAATGGATTGTCGCCAGCAGCCCCCGCCAGCAAACGACAGCTAATTCGGCGAGTGACATTCGACCTGACGGGTTTGCCACCCACACCGGACGACATCACATCGTTCCTCAATGACCAATCACATTCGGCGTTCGCCAAAGTCGTGGACCGCTTGTTAAACTCTCACGCCTACGGTGAGCGTTGGGGGCGGCATTGGTTAGATGTGGCAAGATACGCGGATTCCAATGGGCTCGACGAAAACGTTGCCCATGGAAACGCTTGGCGTTATCGCGACTACGTAATCAAGGCGTTGAACCACGACAAAACCTTTGATCAATTCCTGGTCGAACAGCTTGCTGGCGACCTGCTTGAGCATGATTCCGAGCAAGAGCGTATCGACCATCTCGTCGCAACTGGATTCCTATCTTTGGGGCCAAAAGTTTTAGCTGAAGGTGACGAAGCAAAGATGGAAGTCGATATTATCGACGAACAGATTGACACAATTGGCCGAACTTTCATGGGACTAACACTCGGCTGCGCACGGTGCCATGATCATAAATTTGATCCGATCCGCACAGAGGATTATTACGCTTTAGCTGGGATTTTTAAAAGCACTCGTACAATGGAGTCATTTAAAAGAATCGCCAAGTGGAACGAGAACGAAATCGCTACATCGGTGGAGCTGAAACAAAGGAAACACGCCGAGAAGGAAATCACCGACATAAAAACGTCGATAGCACGGCTTATCGCTGAGTCAAATGAAGAGTTGAAAACACAATTGCCAAACGATGCAGCGTTGCCCAAAGACGCAGAGCAACAGTATTCGAATGCCGCGAAGAAGAAGCTGGGAGATCTTCGAAAAAAGCTGACCCATCTCGAAGCATCGCTTCCCGTCTTGCCGACCGCAATGGGTGTCGTGGATTCAGATCCAGTCGATACAAAGATTCATATTCGTGGCAGCCATCTCGCGCTAGGTAAAAAAGTCAAACGCGGTGTACCGTTGGTCATTGCCGAGGATGGGCAGCCAGAGATTGGTGGCATGGCGAGTGGGAGGTTACAACTTGCTCGTTGGCTGGTTCGGAGTGAGCACCCGCTAACCAGTCGAGTAATCGTGAATCGCGTGTGGCGATGGTATTTTGGCCGCGGACTGGTTGAAACGACGGACAATTTCGGAAAGCTTGGTGATCGACCAACCAATCAGCCGTTGCTCGACCATCTCGCCATTGGATTGGTTGAAAACAATTGGTCATTGAAAACGTTGCATCGTGAAATCGTTCTCTCAAGTACGTATCAAATGAGCTCAGTGAACCAAAACGCCTCTTTGATTATCGATCCAGAAAATCGCATGCAGTCGCGAGCCAGTATTCGACGCCTCGAAGCCGAGGAAATTCGCGACTCGCTTCTTGCGGTAAGTGGTTTGGTTGATCGCAATATCGGTGGATCGATGTTGCATGTCGGCAACCGCGAGTTTGTCTTTAACCATACCTCGAAAGACGAGACTTCTTACGAAACGACTCGCCGCTCAATCTATCTTCCGGTGATTCGCAATCACCTATGCGACGTGTTCTCGCTTTTCGACTATTCTGACGCGAGCGTGCCCACTGGTGACCGATCGACTTCCACCATCGCACCACAAGCATTATTCATGATGAACAGTGAGTTGCTCGAACAATGTTCACAAGCTCTTGCAAAACGATTGACCGACGAATGCTCCAATAACAACGGGCAAAAAGTCACTCGGTTGTATCAGCTCGTATTAGGTCGCGAACCTTTGGAAGCAGAAACACGCCACGCATTGGCCTTTGTTTCAAAGCTCGATGGTCAAGTTGCCAATGGCCCAAAGAATACCGCTGAACGGGGTTGGCAAGCACTCTGCCATGTACTACTCATGTCAAGCGAGTTCCTTCATGTTGAATAGTGCAATATCAAAACAGCGAGTTTCCGAGGGATTAGGTCATGGGTGAAGTGCTTAGACGAAAAACTATCGGAATGGACGTTTCGCGTCGGGGTATGCTGAAAGCTAGTGCAATCGGCTTTGGTAATCTTGCATTTTCATGCCTGCTCGGCGAGCAAGCGGCAGGTAGCGATCCACTCCTTCCGCAACCGACCCATTTCCCGAGCCGCGCTAAACGAGTCATCTTTTTGTTCATGAAAGGCGGCCCGTCGCATCTCGACTCATTCGACTACAAGCCGCAGCTTCTGAAAGACGATGGCAAGCCGCTACCGTTTGACAAGCCCCGCGTGCAGTTCGCCGCGACGGGCAATTTGCTCGCTTCACCCTGGAAATTTCGCAAACGTGGGCAAAGCGGAATCGAAGTCAGTGATTTGTTTCCCAACGTTGCAAACTGTATCGATGATTTGTGTTTGCTGAATTCGGTACATGGTACCAACGCAGCACATGGCGGAGCATCATTGAAGTTGCATACCGGTAGCGACACGTTTGTTCGTCCAAGTATGGGATCTTGGGTGACGTATGGACTGGGGACCGAGAACGCGAATCTACCCGGTTTTGTAACTATTTGCCCGACGTTGGCTCACGGCGGTGTAAAGAATTGGGGGTCAGCCTTTCTGCCAGCATATTGCCAAGGCGTACCACTTGGCGTCGCCAGCAAGCCGGCAACTGAGGCGCAGGTAAAGTACATCACCAGCCAGAAATGGTCGCGAGAACAGCAACGAATGCAACTCGAAATGCTCGCCCAGGTCAACAGAAATCACCTGGAAAGAACCGGTCCGAACTCCGATCTTGAAGCTCGCATCAACTCGTTTGAATTGGCATTTCGTATGCAATCAGAAGTGCCAGTGATACAAGATCTCTCCGATGAAACAAAGGCCACAGAGCGTCTCTATGGCATGGACGAAGAGGTGACAAAAGACTTCGGGCGGCAGTGTTTGCTGGCTCGTCGATTCGCAGAACGCGGTGTGCGATTTATCCAAGTCACACATAGTGATACGAACGTGCAATGGGATCAACATGGTGACCTTCGTGCTGGGCACGCCAAAAACGCGTTGGAAGTTGACCTGCCCATCGCTGGTCTTTTGAAAGATCTTAAACAACGCGGGATGCTGCACGATACGCTCGTTATGTGGGGCGGAGAGTTTGGAAGAACACCGGTGGCGCAAGGCAAAAACGGGCGTGATCACAACCCCGAAGGCTTTACCATGTGGATGGCGGGTGCTGGAGTTAAAGGCGGTTTCAAGTACGGATCCACCGACGAATACGGTTATTACGCTGTCGAGAACAAAATGCACATCCATGATCTCCACGCGACATTGTTGCATCTGATGGGAATCGACCATTTGCGCCTGACCCATCGGTACGCTGGGCGTGACTTTCGGTTGACCGATGTTTCGGGCAAGGTGCATACCGGAATTTTTGCGTAGATTTCAACGAGACGCGTCCACCGTCTGGCGACGGTAACTACATTCATATCGGGTAGCTACGCTCGCCAGAGCGTGGCCGAATATCCGCGACTTCCACTAAACGCTCAAAGCTCATTGTGATCATGCCCGTAAATACCGACAGTTTGACAATGTGGTCAAACCAATCGTATTCCATCATTTTCAATCCTTAAGACTCTTTCTTTATAAAGCCCACCTATCGCTTTTTTAAATTGTCCTTTACTCATTCCAAACAAATCGAAAATTTGAGCGGGAGAAGACTTGTCATGAACGGGCGCAAACCCTTCGTGCTCGCGTAAATAATCTTGAATAACTTGACTGTGGTCGTCGCGGATTTGCCGACTACTTTTCAGACTTAAGTCAATTTTTCCGTCATCGCGGACATGTTTGATATAGCCTTGGACGCTCTGTCCAAAACTAAGCTGTTGATCTACTTCGTCTTTGTACAATAAGCCCCAGTGGCTGTTATCCACAATCGCCTTGAAACCCAAATCCGTACTGTTTCCGATAATGAGATCGACCGTCTGATGCGGACGAAAATCGTGTTGGTCATCTTCCAAGACGATTTTATCGATCTTTGAACTCGCTGTGATCCGATCCTGGTTATCGAGATACAGAAACACGATGTAGTTCTCACCCACGGTCATCGGTCGATGCTGTTCCGCGAAAGGGACCAAAACGTCTTTGTCCAACCCCCAATCCAAGAACGCACCGATCGGTGTATTCTCTTTTACTTCCAAATACGCAAAATCGCCGACTTCAGCTTTGGGTGTTTGAGTGGTCGCGATGGGGCGATCTTCCGAGTCCGTGTAAAGAAAAACTTCGACAGTATCATCGATACTCAAGTCGCCCGGAACGTATTTTGATGGCAGCAAAATCTCGCCTAGATCTTCGGCATCCAAATAAACACCAAATTCCGTTTCCTTGATCACTTCTAAACTATACGTCCGACCGATGTGAATCATGATTTTTAAGTTTCAATGCTTTGCGAAATAGTTGATCGGAGTGTTGCGTCAAATTTCTTGCTTGAAAAATCTGATCCAACATAACTTAGTTTGTCTCAGACGCGACCCGAAGATAGAAATTGTAGTTTAGCTCTTGAAGCTGCACCTGACGATTTGGCAACTCGAAGCATAGCAACGGACGAATCGCCAAATTCAATTCCTATTTGGGCAAATCACACAAACTAGTCAAGTGGAAGTAGCCATTGCAGCCATGCTTATCAACCGAGGGATTGCCCGCCTTGGATGAATATGCCAAGCTGGGACGATCGTCTACCTGCGATTTTTTTTTCCAATCGTTCTAGAATTTGGCCAGCAGGACGTCAATTCTTCAATTGTTTTTGCGTCAGCATGGGGCCAAATGGCTATTGAAAAATCCGAATGGGTTCGCGATGCGCGTGCGACCCTAATGAATGCCGAAATCGATTATTTTCGAGTGGATCGTTCACGTTACTGGCTCGATTTTGTGGTCAGTACCACGATGGCTTACACAGCGGCAGCAATCTACTTGCTATCTCCTCTGTTTTCGATTCCCCAAATCATTGCGTTTCCCTTTGCCATATTTTGGCTTTATCGAAGTGGTTCTCTGATCCATGAAGTTGCGCATCTGCCCAATCGTGAATTCAGGTCATTCAAGATCGTTTGGAATCTGGCGGTAGGTGTGCTCACTATGGCGCCCTCCACTTTTTTTTCCGCTCATCATCGCGATCATCATACCGGCAAGATGTACGGAACCCCTCAAGATCCCGAGTATGTTGTTAATGTTTTCAAGCGAGGCAGCGTTTTAGGTATTTTGTTTTATGCAATTCACATATGCCTCTTTCCCGCGTTCGCGTTTTTACGTTTTTTTCTGGCACCCCTCACATTTGTTCACCCGAAACTTCGCGATTTTACGCTGCGTCGGCTTTCGTCATTCACGCTGAACTGGAATTACGAGCGGAACATTTCCCGACTTGATCGTAAGACGTTTGCAGCCGTTGAATTGCTTTGCTGGTTACGGGCAACGGCCATCATTGTAGGTGTCGTCGTCGGTCTTTCAGATTGGACACGTATTCCGTTGCTTTATCTGCTGGCAGCGAGCACGTTAATGTTTAATCAAATGCGGCAGCTTGCTGATCATCACTTCGAAAGCGACGGGGATCCAATGGCCATCAAGGACCACATTCTTGATTCCTGCAATTACACAAGTAACAATTTCTTGACGTGGCTATTTTTTCCGTTTGCAATCAAATACCACGCGCTCCATCATTTATTTCCGTCGTTGCCCTACCATAACCTGAAATCAGCCCATCAGCACCTAACTGATTATTTACCCTCTGATTCTCCTTATCATGGCTTGAGTGAATCAGATTGGTGGACGACCGCTTCGGCAACTGTTTCGGCACGATGATTTCGCCGCACGATGATTTCGCCCCGAATTGCGACATCAGATGTTCAGGTCATCGGCCGCAATCATTTCATGGACACTGATATCGACGCCCTCCCAGCCGTGGATGAAAAAGGGGGCAGGCTACTTAAATTAAAAATAAAGCCTGACCGCTTTTTCAATCTTACCAAGAGCACGTGACTCGCGCACTTGAAGCACGCCGGCTGACCGATATGTGATATGACTTGGTCCTGGATCGTGGGAACATTTTAAAGACCCGATACCACAGATTTAGCTCGAGGATCATTACCCAAAAGACAAGGACGCAATGCAGGAGTAGCTATTTAGCCTGAAGCTAGACTTTCCTGTAGCGGTTCGCGGCATGCAAAGTCCTTGACCGATGATCACTTCGTCGGGTGAACATGCCACATCTGACCGAGCTTTTGTCACCATTACCATCATGTAAACCTACACATTGTCAGACAAATTTAGCAGGTTCCATAACAACGAGCGGGTGCTTTCGAAGATTCAAACGCGAACCAGGAAACATCGATATCATCAAACCCAGAATTCCAAAGCACCAGTTGCGTCCGTAAGCGATCGCCTTCACTGCCGTCGGATTAAAAACGAAAATCATCTGGGGTCTCTTTCATTCCGTAAGACCAATTTTCTGGATCGAACTAATAAATTCCCTGGAAATGGTCAAGCGGATCCGTCTTTCGCAGGAAGTCTTTGTTTAATGACGCGTACGACCGTATTGAGCGAACGCATCTTGTAAAATCGCGAGCCCAGTTTCGTTCGGTGACTCTCATCCGATTACAAAATAGATTTTGCTTGTTGCCAGTCTTACGCGGCCAGCAGCCGAAACCCCAATTTCTGCGATCTACTAGGCGAAACGGCTAGCTCCCGATTAATTACACCGTTGATCATTCTCGATCGTCTTGTTCCGATTCGCCCAGTTCGTCGTTTTCCGGTTCATCTTTTTCTGGTTCGTCAAGCTTATCCTCTAAGGGCTCTGGCTTCATTTCAACCGAACTATCAGTCGTTGCTGGTTCGGTACGTTTTTGTCCCAGCTCTCCCAACCGGCGGAAAACAACAAAAAACGCAGGCACAAACAATAATGAAAACAGTGTCGCTGCGATCATTCCACCGACGACCGCGTTGCCAACGGCTTGTCGACTTGCGGCACCAGCTCCGGCAGCAACCAACAGCGGCAAAAAGCCGAGGATCGATGAAAACGCCGTCATCAAAATCGCTCGAAATCTAAGGAAAGCCGCTTCCGTCGCCGCCTCTGGTATCGAGAGCCCATCGCGGCGCCGCTCATTGGCAAACTCAACAATCAAGATCGCATTTTTACTGGCCAACGCAACGAGCAACACGATGCCGATCTGTGTGTAAACATTGTTATCCGCACCTCGCAAAAGCAAAATCGCCACCACGCCCAGTGCGGCCAGTGGCACAACCGCAATAACGGCTGCCGGCATCGTCCAACTTTCGTATTGTGCAGCCAGAACGAGAAATACCGCCAATATCGCCAACAGAAAAATCACGGTTTGCCCGCCCGCCTGTTTCTCCTGATACGACATCCCTGTCCATTCGTAGTTGAAGGAAACGGGTAGCGTTGTATTTGCAACCGTTTCCATGACCTCCAGCGATTGCCCTGAACTCGTTCCCGGTGTGGGCGAACCGTTTACTGACGCGCTTGGATACATTTGATAACGACGAATAACCGACGGTCCAAAGTCCTCGCGAATACTAATCAAAGACCCCAGAGGAATAGCTTCTCCTGAGCGGTTTCGAACCTCTAGTTCAAGAATATCCTCTTTTTGAACGCGAAACTGTGCATCGGCTTGAATCCGCACCTGATACGTACGACCGCCATAGTTGAAGTCGTTCACGTACGCCGATCCCAAATAGGCCTGCAAGGTTGAAAACACAGAATTTAGAGGTACATCTTTAGCTTTGACCTGAACACGATCAACATCAACAAACAACTGAGGAGAACTGGCTCGGAACGCCGAATTTAACCCACGCAAACTAGGCTGTTCTCTGCCGGCTGCGACCATACTTTCGGCCGCACTTTGTAGGGCTTGGTAACCAACATTGCCAACGTCTTTGACTTCCATTTGAAAACCACCCGCGTTACCCAGGCCATCAATTGGTGGTGGAACGAAGGCAAAAACCCTCGCTTCGGCAATGCCACTCATGGCTCTTTGCAAGCGTTGCACAATCGCTTCCTGACTCAGATCGGCAGCTTTGCGATCTTCCCAAGGCTCAAAAATAACCGCGGCAAATCCGACGTTTGATGCAGCACTTCCACTCAGCAACGAGTATCCCGTTATTGAGACATAGTTCGCAACGCCCTTTGTTTCGGCGCAAATTTTGTCCAATTCTTCCATGACACGAACCGTTCGTTGTTTCGACGCGGCGTCCGGCAACTGAACATCGACGAAAACGTACCCTTGGTCCTCGGTCGGTACAAAACCGGTCGGCAAGGTTCCAAAGCTCCAACCAGTCAAGGCCACCAACCCGCCGAACACCAGCATGACCAGCAAGACTAGACGCACCGTCCAACGAATAAGCCTTTTGTAACCCCCGGTCGTGATATCAAATACACTATTAAATGCCCGAAACAAAAAGAATTTTTTCTCACTCGGTTTTCGCAACACGATTCCACACAAGGCCGGACTGAGGGTCAAAGCATTGATCGTGCTGATCAACACGGCAGCTGAAATCGTCAGCGAGAATTGCTTAAACAACTGCCCCGTAATGCCGGACATAAACGCTGTCGGCACAAAAACGGCCAGCAGAACCAAGGTCGTGGCAATTACAGGCCCCGTGATCTCGTTCATCGCCTTAATGGCGGCTGCTTTGGGCGTAAGTCCTTCCATGATGTACCGGGAAGTGCTTTCCACAACGACGATCGCGTCGTCAACCACAATTCCGATCGCCAGCACAATACCAAAGAGTGACAACATGTTCAGCGAGAATCCAATGACACCCATGATCGCAAATGTCCCAATCAACGAGACTGGAATCGCCACAACTGGAACGATAGTCGCTCGCCAGTCCTGAAGAAAAATGAAGATCACGAGAACAACTAAAACGACCGCGATGGCAATTGTTGAGTAGACTTCATTAATCGATGCCTCGACGAAGCGAGTTGTGTCGAATGGAATTTCATACTTTAAACCTTCAGGCCAGTTTCCACGTTGCGAAAGCTGGGAAAGTGTCTCACGAACTTTCGTCGCAACGTCAATGGCGTTTGCACCAGGCAACTGATAAACCGCCACCGTCGCACACGGTTGGCCGTTGTACTTCGACGCAAGTGTGTAGTCCTTGCCCCCTCGTTCTACACCTTTTCGAATTTCCCCGTCGACTTCATAGGAATCGACAACGACATCCTTCACCCGAATCAGCCGGCCTTCGTCGCCCGCCCGAATGATAATATTCCCAAATTGTTCAACCGTCTCTAAGCGACCGAGCGCGTTAACCGTGAACTGAAATGACGTTCCGGCGGGGGCCGGTGGTGCACCAATTTGTCCGGCCGCGACTTGGACGTTCTGCTCGCGAATTGCGTTGGTCACGTCCTCCGTCGTCAAATTTCGTGATTTCAGTTTTCGAGGATCAAGCCAAATCCGCATGCTGTAGTCACCAGCGCCGAATGAGGAGACAGATCCAACGCCATTAATGCGACTTAACTCGTCCTTAACAGTAAGAGCATAATTGCTCAAAAACAGCGGATCCATCCCGTCGTCATCGGATGTAAAGTTAATCATTTGCAGAATTTGTGTCGACTGTTTGGTCGTCGTAACGCCTTGCCGCCGAACTTCTTCTGGAAGCTTGGGGGTCGCGATGGCCACACGGTTCTGCACCATCACGCTCGCCATATCCATATCCGTACCAAGCGCAAACGTGATTTGCAGTTTGTAAGATCCATCATTGGCGCTGTTGGACGACATGTACAACATGTTTTCGACGCCGTTGACCTCCTGCTCAATTGCCGTCGCAACCGTCTCGGCAATAACTTGTGCGTTGCCACCCGGGTAAACGGCACTGACCTGGATGGTCGGCGGCGATACAGCGGGAAACTTTGCTACGGGAAGGCTGAAAAACGAAACTGCACCGGCAATCACGATCACGATCGATATGACGGAGGCAAAAATAGGGCGTTTGATAAAAAATTCAGACATAGTTTACAAATCGCCCTGTATGTGTCGCGTTAATAAAAATGTTACGGAAGGAACGCTTCGGTTTCGGCGAACTTTAACTCGTTTGTTTTAGTTCGCAGTTTCGGATTTTAGCCAGAAGTTTCCGGGCCAGCGGTTGCGAATAAATTATCCGTCTTGGGATTTACTGGGGGTCGACTTCAACACCCAATCGCACGCGTTGGAGTCCAGCGACAATCACCGAGTCATCGGGTGAAAGACCTGATGTAATCACCACCATGTCGCCCTGCTTGGTTCCAACCTTAACGTTCTTTCGAATGGCTTTTTTATCGTCTCCCACAACGAAAACGAACGTCCCAACCTGATCACGAGCAGTCGCACGCTCAGGGATCAACAAAGCGTTTTCGTAAACGCCGATTTGAACTCTCACGCGAACAAACAGTCCGGGTACTAGCGTCAACGCTTTTGCTTCAGGATTATCAAAGACTGCTCGCATCTGAAGCGTTCCAGTGTTCTGATCAATCTTCGGCGCGACGTAGTCCAATGTTCCCTTAAATGGAAATCCAATGTCACCGCTCCGCTGGAGTTCTACTTTGACGTCTTTCGGATTAATCCGCTCGTCATCCTTGGTGGCGTTGGCTCTTTGAAAATCGAGCAAAAATCGCTCGCTTACGTTGAAGTTCGCCCAAATCGGATCTCTTCGAACAATTTCAACTAATGGCTCTCCACTTTTCACAAGATTGCCCAATTTAACCGAGGTCTTGGTTAAACGTCCACTGATTGGGGCCATGATCATGGTTCTGTCTAAATCAAGTTGTTTATTCTTCAGATCCGCTTGAGCTTTCTCAATTTGTGCCTCCGCGTTGTTTATCTCGGTCTCCTTGGCAACCTTGTCGGCTTGGGCACCCTTTTCAGCGGCGAGAGCGGAATCACGCTCTGCCACTGCACTGTCATACTCGCTTTGCGAAATCGCTTTGTCGTCGAATAGAATTTTCTTGCGATCGAACTCAGCCTGTGAAACTTTTTTTGCCGCTTCCGCCGAAGCAATTTTTGCATCGGCAACACCAATTGCCGCTTGGGCCGATCCCAATGCTGCCTTGGCCGAACTGACGCTCGCTTTCGCCGATTCAACAGCAGCAAGATACTCATCTTTCTCAATCTCAAAAAGAAGAGTTCCTTCGGAGACCTCACTGTCTGGTTGAAATTTTATTTCCTTTAGAATTCCCGGCACCCGTGCCCGGACTACGGCCTGCCCAACCGCTTCCGTTTGTCCATTTTCTTCCAAAAATAGAGGAACCGTTTTAACCATCGGATTTACCACCGTAACTTTTGGCGGCGGCGGCGCCTGATATGCGGTCTTTGACTGACAGCCTGTGTAGATAACAAGCACGAAGGCGATTAAGCCAAACGTCAACTTCGACTGTATCATCATCCCTCTACCTCGGTTAATGGTGTGAAATTTCCCGCCACTGGAACCCCATTTTAATTGGAGATTGTTCCAATACGATGTCGGACATTGGACGGTCCGCTGTGTGATTTTCGACTACTAGTATAGTTGAGTGTTTCGACTCCGCTAGGCATGCGAGAGCCGATCGAATTCTTCATGGACCTCGACGAATCATCGCATGCGTTTCGATCCATTGTTTATAATTCAGTTTTCGCTCAATACGATTTCACTAGGCATCCGATTTCGCATTTGGACACCTTAAATGTAAAACAAAACCTGTCAACATTACACAAAAAGAGTGAACTGACTACCGCGTTGGTTGTTGTGTTTTTCCGATAATGGAAACTTCAATTTTCGGCTAGATTTATTGTTCGCTGTTTGCGTGCGTTCGATTTCCTATTTTGGTTTGCGTATCCGAGTCGACGGTTTTGATTGAATAGCCCAAAATGTTTACTCAGTTTTCCCGCGCCTGGGTGTGTCTGATTTCGGTTCTCCTCCCGTGCCCAAATAATTCGACTCCGCGGATGGCCTTGTGTCACTGTCGGTTTCGTCACGATCGTCATCGTTTTAATTCCATTTTGTTGCGATTGCCTTCCTGCTGGGCATTCGTTCCTCCCGGCACGCCGGTGTTTCAGCTGCACTTTCGAAGCGACGCCTACTGGCCGTAACAAGAAAAAGGCATCAATCAAAGACGATCCCTCGGTAGCGTGACTGAATTTAAGATCATCATTTGAAATCCGACGGAGCATCAGCTTGAAAGCGATTGGTGAACGCCGCAAAAAACACATGACCAAAAATTTGAATCCCCTGTCCAAAACTTACCGGCCAACACCCAGAAGAAAACAAATGACAGGCGTGTCTATATCTGTAGCCGGTACATCAACAACTCTTTCTTTTTTTTGAGTCGGACTTCGGGCTTTGTATGCCTGCTTGCTTTTAGTCGTTGTTGATGGAGGGTACAATCCGAGCTTGCCTACAGTTTGGCTTGTTTAAAAAAACCAAGCCATCTAAGTAACGCCGAATGTTCGCTATCGAGTCGCGTGAATATCCTGTCTCAAACGAACCCACGCGAACCTTATTTTTGCATGGAGTATGCATAGCTTGAACGGACATCATCGTACACAATCGGTTTGCCTAATTATTCTTGCGATAGGGATGGTTGGCGGCAGCCTGTATTACCTGCAAACCGTCCTGCTGCCATTTGTCATTGCACTTTTTGTGGTTGTAGGGTGTCGACCCATTGCGGGATATTTTGAGAAAAAGCTCCACCTGCATCATCTGCTGGCATTTGCTCTTACGTTCATTTTTGGCTTTTTTGTGTTGACCCTTTTCGGGATTCTGACCTTCATCTCGATTCAAGATTTGGGTCAACATGGCGACGTCTACGAGTCGAGAATCAACACGATCGCTACATGGTTGGACCAGCGAATTCCCAATACGAACGAAACCTCACAAGAGCCATCGGATGGAAGCGTTCCCGGCAGCGTTATGACTGATTCCCAAGACGATCTGGATTCGGTCAGCCATTTGCTCAGCCAATGTACCGAATTTTTTAAACGGACATTTTTTTCTCTCGCAGGCTCACTGTCTAGTTTGCTGTCGTACGCCATCCTGATTCTGATCTATGTTTTTTTTCTACTTCTCGGGAATGATAACTCCACGTCGCAGCCGGAGTTGGTAATTCAGATTGAAGCAAAGGTCCGACAGTTTCTGGTCGTGAAGACTGCTATATCTGCCGTGACCGGTTTGGTTTTTGGAATGGTCCTTTGGTTATTTGGGGTACCTCTGGCAATTGTTTTTGGATTCTTGGCATTTCTGTTAAACTTCATCCCAAACATTGGGCCATTGATCAGCACTTTAACGCCTATTCCTTTTCTTGTCTTAAATTCGGAGATGAGTACTACCGCTGCAGTGTCCTGTTTTGGACTGATTGCGTCGATTCAGTTTATTAGCGGCAACGTTGTTGAGACCCGAATCATGGGTAAGTCGTTCGACGTCAACCCAATCGTCCTTTTGCTTGCACTGATGTTTTTCGGCCAAATTTGGGGAATTGTGGGAATGTTTTTGGCTACTCCGATTGTCTCAGTTATCAAAATCGTTTTGGACCAAAACGAAAGCACCAAAGGCTTGGGGGACCTGCTGGCCGGTCGACTGGATATTCTTTCAAATAACGAGGCCTAGCGGCAAGCAAACCAGCTTCGATTTAAAAACTATTCCGTCATCGTTGAAACCCGACAGTCGACGCAAACGATCCTACGGTTTTTTAAACGTACAACTGCGTTAAAACAACATAAACCTCGACCAGCCAGTCAGTCGGATCCATCGGTGCCTTATGTTAGACGCGTCGGAAGCCTTGTCGATTGAAGTACATCAGCCGCCCCACCTCGCAACAACCAACCTGGCATGAACCTAAACTTCGCGAGCTCGGACGCGTCCAAAAACGATCAACTAGACCTAACGATCGTTTTTCCTTCTTTTTGTTTCTCCCCCAAACGAGTGAAAAGTATCCGCGGAAGGCCCTCTCCGCCCATTCGTTCACAATTTATCCGATTCTGTCCACGTCGAAACCGAAGTCCATTCGTAGCGTCGGTAATTGACGAACGCTAGGCCTTGGGCACTGAACGCTGGGCGATGGGCCTTGGGTAGAGGAAGGAATCAATCGGACATTTGCACCCCTAAAGCCAAGTCAAAGAGGAGATTTTTCCGGTGCCCGTTTCCACTGCGGCATACTCGTTGATCCGAAAATCGAGACGATGAAGGAATACGACGGTGATTATTATTCTACAAACTTCAAAGGCGACTTGGCTGGGCCCCACGTTTGAAAATTGTCGTATCCTCTAAGAACCGTGTATTCGTCGTCAAAAACGGCCGTCGCATATCGGCTGTTGTGAATAACAAGATCATTTTTTTTACAACCGGAGAGCTGATTAAAAAAAACGCCCAGTTTGGCGACAAGCCCTATGCTGAGCTTGAGTTGCAAATGATTTATCAAACTAAAACAAACAAACTTGTCACAGGTCCGACGAATTCACTTTTCGACGATTTATTAAGCTTAACCAAGCGAAAAAAGACGGTCGCAAATACTGGAAAGACACCGTCTAAATAAAAAGTATGATGCAGTCGTTGTGCTCCATTAGTTGGCGTCTGAAAGAACGATATCTCTGCCAATTATCATCGTTGGTTGACGCTGGTCAATTATTTGAATGAAATCGTCTCCGTGACATTACGTTATTACGCTTGTTCTCCTCGAATGATCGTCCGACATTTGTCGGCGATGGGTTGCCGATAAAAAAAGGTTCTCATCTCTTTTATTTTTATGCCTCGATTTGCATGAAGATGAAAACCAGTCGGAATTGGCAACCAGTAAACGGCACTTACGCACAGAACGGCTGAAAAAATAGCTGCCGACCTGCAAACCGCTTTTATACATAAGGTTCATGGTTCATGATGTGTTTCATCATCGATTGGCCGTCTCATTCAGCGTCCACAGGCCGACCAACAAAACCGATCCGTCCATGAATCCCCTGGCCGGTTAAACCGATAGGAATATTAATCAAAATGATTATCAATTCGCATAAACCGTTTTGGGGTTTGATTCGTGAACTGTTGTTGAAGCACGTGCCTATTCTGATTTATGTCCTCGTGATTTGCGCCCTGGATGTGCAATTCCACTTGGAAACTTTTAATTTCCCCGTAACGATTGTCGCCATATTGGGCACGGTTATTGGTTTAATATTGGCCTTCCGCACAAACTCCAGTTATGACCGCTGGTGGGAAGCCAGAAAGCTTTGGGGAGCAATCGTCAACGACTCAAGAAGTTGGGTCAGGCAACTGATAGAATTCTCCAAAACGACGGACGATGAGTCTGAGCCGAATCTGGCTGTACGGCGTTTGGCGTTTCGCCAAATCGCATGGTGTTATGCGTTAGGCAGAAATCTTCGTGATCAAGATCCTACGACGGATTTGCCGACGCTCATCGATGATGCAGAAATTAGTTCCTTGCAGTCCAGTCGAAACCTCCCCAATGATATTTTGCTCAAACAAGGAATTGAGTTAAGCCACCTCTATAAACAGAAACATTTGGAGCTTTTCCAATTTGTAGAACTGGAAAGGACCCTCAGCCGTTTAACAAATTCAATGGGTGGATGTGAACGCATCAAAAAAACAACCTTTCCTGCTACATACAGTCAGGTTGTTCGGGTTTTGGTTTACGTCTTTGTTTTTCTTCTACCGTTTGGGCTTGTCAATGTGCCGGCTGTTGGCTTAGTGACAACGTCACTGCTCCTTTCATTTGCCTTTCTGATGATTGACAAAATTTCGACGTACTTACAGGATCCATTTAACAATCAACCGTCCGACACCCCGGTGATCAGTCTGTCACGAACGATTGAAATCAACATTAAACAAATGTTGGGTGAACAAGAAATACCGCCGCCATTGGCTCCAGAAGCAGGTGTGTTGAACTAACAGCGTAAACTAGCTAATCGATTTAAATGGAAGACGATAGTCATTTGTAAAAACCGAATATCAAAAACAGCGAGACGAACCATACGACCGTTTTGCAAAATTGTGGACCCAAGATTGATCGATTTAAATCTGCCAAGAACACAGCGTTTTCATTATTCATTGCAAGCGATCATCGCAAAAATTCATAGTCTCGATTTCTCGCACTGCAGGCACGCGATCGATGCAGTTCAGCACGATCTGTTGCTATCATTGGCCAAATTCGTTTGCCCCCCGTGAACAGCAAGGCGCGTAACTGCCACCACGACGACATTGCCCCCATTAGCTTACAAAAATTGTCCAACCGTAGATTTATGATAAGCAAGGATCGGTGAAGACATGACAGTCGTTCAGCAATCCTCCAGCCACACAAGGGTCATCTCTTTTTTTAATCGGATTGACCATTTGGCTACCGACGCGGAGAGGTTTCCTGATTGGCCTACACCATTGCGATCAGTTCCGGCAATAGACAATGCTGGGGCTTGGCTGGGTCGGCTAAAATCGTGGTAGGTTGACCAGTATCGACGATAGATTGTGCCCGTTGGGCAGCCTTGCTATCGATCCAGCATGTATTGGAAAATTCCTTGCCAGAGTGGTTGAAACTGACATAGCAGCGGTACATCCTTTCATTTCCATTAATAAATCCTGTCGATTCGACCTTGGTAATGACACCCGGGATAGCTGCACCATTTCGCAGAATCCATCGTCTTCGCCAAGGAAAATAGGACGCAAAAAAAATGGCCGCACCGCTGAATAAAAAAAGAAAACTGGAGATCAAAATGAACAATACCAAGTGGTCCGGTTCTTTTTGAGACAATATTGACATGACAATTGCGGCAAGCGCTAAAAACCCGCCGACGAAAAGCAGGAATGGATCCGAGCGAGTCTGGTGGAGCAATGGTTCAGGCAAAGATCGGGGAGTCGCTTGCCGCGAAAAACCTCGTACTTCGTCGCGGGTGATGTGATTTTTTTTAAAATCTCTCTTGTAGACGCCAGCTAGGGGGCCACCCAGTTTCTCTACTTCGGCTTCAATTTCTGAGGCGTTAACGGGATGACCTAATGTTCCGTCTGCCTGCAAGGCTAAACAGCGTTTTTCAAACAGTTGGGTGATTTTAGTGGCGGTTTTGGTAAATACTTTTTCCTCGTCTGTGTGATATTCCCGTTTGGGCACAAAGAGAATCATCCGCTTCCCCGAAGCGTGAATTTCCCAAATCGGTTGCTGATAAAGCAAGTCTTTAATTTCTTCTCCAAATAAAGCTTGGACACGAGTCTCCAGACCAAGCAAAGCATAACGCGAAGAAAATTCAGGCTTATCTTCAAATGAAATCTCCGTGCCGGTGATAAGATTACCCAAAACCTGCATGGATTTAATTCGGGGACGAAGTGAAAAATCTGGAAGATCTAGATTTTTGTTTTCCATATACAGTGCGGTTTGGGTGTGATCGTGTGCACGGTGAGGGACGGTGCTGCTGCCCGTAGCGCGGCGTTGGAGTGTAAGAACCCCCAACGCCAAAGTTTTTTCCGCGGATGAACGTTGCTTTAAAACATCGAAGTCGCAGTCTACATCTTCCATCAATAATAGGATTTGGTCCTCAATATTTTTTGCGTTACTCGATTCCTGTTTTGAATCCGAAGTAATCGCTGCGGGTGCGTCAGAATAGTTTCGACGAGGGCGACGCTTTCCTTTCGCGATACCGACTACGCCGCAAACAGACCCTACGAGCACCCCGCCAATTAAACCCTGCCACCAGGCAATATCCACTTCCACGAATTGTTTTCCTAGAACAGGACCTATAATCGCACCGGCAAAACTGGCAGGCCCAGCAAACAGGAGTAAGAACAATCCGACATTCAAAACATTTGAGGACAAACTATCGGGTTGCTTTCGCTTTTTAACTTTTGTTTTAATGTCGTTGTACCTAACGGGATTCTCAAAAAATGACACTGCTGCTTGCACTCAATTCACACAAAACGGCCAAACACACTTCGACGAAAAACAATTGGTCGTATTTAAGCGGCAAGCACAGCCATTGAAGTAAATGAACCATCAATATTTCAAGTTGGTTACGGCTTAGTCATTCTGAAATCACGCTGAAATATTGGCTGTAATCCAAAGAGAATTTGCTGGAAGAACACCGGAATTCTCAGACTTTCGTGGGCTACTTTCGGACCATCGATTGTATTCGGCAGATGCTGCTGCATCAACAAAGAAGGTTTCGCGTACTACGTTACCCAATACCAATGGGCAGCGAAATTCGATTACGCGGTGGCGATCACCTGCTAAATTTTTATCGCATTCATCAAGTGTTTAGCAGTCCAAAGTTTGATGAATCCTTTTTTTTAGTTGTAAAACGTTTCGATGAATTTGAAGACGCCTGCACAGCTAAATTCCAGCTCCATAATGCTGGCCGAGTTCGGCTACCCACAAGGCATCGCGTAGCGTAGGTGAACACCGGTCAGACTTCGATGATTTACCGAAAACAGAAATTCGGTGGCGACTTTGAACGGATGAACAATGGAGGGTTTTTGCTATAGTCTGTGGCAAGACGATCAAAAAGCTGGATGATCCGATTCCACGGATGCAGGTATTAACTCACATGCCATCGTTCTAAAACCGCGTTTTCGATCGTTTTTCCGAGAAAAGTAACGAAGCCAAAAAAATAACCCTCAGGTAATTGCAAATGGTGAATCATCAAAACTGCGGAGCAGCAATCGCAAAATCAAAACGATACCGCCGACGTGGGTAGACTAAAACTGGAGGATCACCGAATATGTTCGGTAGGACTAGACGAATGCAAATGTCTATCAAAACCCGACAAATTATAGGAGTAATTAATGCTGGTCTACTATCTCGAAATTGTTACACCCCATGTCGACGCGACATGCGCGACATATGCCGACCTGCACGATGTCATCTTTGCCGAGGGTGATCCAGCTCTTGGAAATGCACGCGTGGCAAAGTTAGCCAATGGTGGCATGATTGGGGTTCGTGCACCAATGCACGAATCAGAATCGCCCGTGGTCCGACCTTACGTACAGGTTGACGACATCGATACCGCCGTCGCAACTGTTGAAAAAACAGGGTGCAAAATTGCACACCCTCCGATGGAACTCCCGGGACATGGAAAATTCGCCATCTACGAACAGGGGGGAATTCACCAGGGACTGTGGCAGGTATGATCGCAAAATCGCTTTTGCCAAACCTATACTAAAGCTTCTTACCGGTTTGAGTCTTCAATCAACATCACACGCGGCAACCAAGGATAATGGACCACCGCGATTCATCTTAAAATGAAATGGCACGAACTGGTTAGATTCCAGATTTCGCGGTGACGCACGGATTTTAGAAAGTCATCAGTCAAGCAACCTTCAGGCCCAGAACGATTAACAAACGATGGACTCTAGCATAAAACATAAAGTGCTCTTCCAAAAATTGGTCGGTGATTGGGAGGGTACCTGTAGTACATGGTTTGAGCCTGATAAATTGGCCGACGAATCGAACGTGACCGGAACTATATCCCCGGTATTTGGCGATCAGTTTCTTCGACATGTGTACCATTCGACGATCCAAGCGAGGGCTCGACACGGAGAGGAGTTGATTGCGTTTAATTCAGTCACCGAGAACTATCAATCCTCGTGGGTCGACGACTTCCATATGAATTACGCGATTATGTTTTCAGAAGGCCCTGCCTTGGATCACGGATTTGTCGTCAGTGGCGAGTATGATGTTGGTAAAAACCAACCAAGGTGGGGTTGGAAAACGGTATATGAATTGGTTGATGACAACCACCTGACGATTACTGCTTATAACATCACCCCAGAGGGAGACGAAGCCGAGGCCGTCGAGACCACCTACGTTCGGCTTTTGATCGGCAAATAATAGCGAATGTGTACTGAGTTAGGAATGAAAAAATGAACAACAGGATGAATCGCCGAAGTGTTCTGAAGTTATCTGCCGGCATCACAGCGACATCATTGGGTTCTGGCACGATTGCTTCTGCGCTCCATTTTGAGAGCCCCAACGCACGTCCTCGCATCGGTGTGATCGGGTGCGGAATTCGTTGGGACAAAGGCGTGTTCGTTCCAGGCGGTCGGTACGGAGTTGGCAAGGAATTTCCGAAGTTCGGTGATATCACAAGAGTTTGTGACGTGGATTCCGATCGACTTGAAAGGGCAAAGGGCATCGTCAAGAATTGGCTTGGCAAATCTCCAGTTGGTAGCGGCGACTACCGAAACGTTATTGACGATCCAAAGATTGACGTGGTACACATCAGTACGCCGGACCACTGGCACGCAAAGATTGCAATCGAGGCCATGCTTGCTGGCAAAGATGTTTACTGCGAAAAGCCCATGACCCTCACGATTGAGGAAGGTCGCTTGATCTGTGAAGTCTGCAAGAAGACCGACGCGGTCTTTCAAGTCGGGACGCAACAACGAAGCACATCCCAGTTTATCAAGGCAGTCGCATTGATCCGTAATGGGCGTTTGGGGCGTCTGCAGAAAGTACAGTGTGGGATTGGTGGCGGACCCACCAGTCCGGAAATCGAAGTTGCGTCACCGCCCAAAAACCTGAATTGGGACAGTTGGCTGGGGCCATCACCTTTTGTCGATTACAGATTCAAAGCCGGTGCTCCCAATATTATCAAGTCGTGGTCACGCGCGCACTACGAGTTTCGCTGGTGGTACGACTATTCTGGTGGCAAGCTGACGGACTGGGGCGCACATCATGTTGACATTGCTACCTGGGGGATGAACAAGACCCACACCGGACCGATTTCAGTGGACCCGGTGTTCGTTGAGCACCCGGTTGAATTCAAGGATGGTTACCCAGTCGTCTCCAATCGTTACAACACAGCCACAAAATTCAATATCAAGGCAGTTTATGAAGATGGTCTAGAGCTGACCATTCGGCACGATACCGACAATGGCATTCTGTTCGAAGGTACGAAGGGACGTATCTTTGTCAATCGTGGAAAATTGGTGGGCAAACCTGTCGAGGACCTTGCAACCAACCCATTGCCGGATGGGTCTCTCGAGCGCGTCTATAAAAACCAAAAAATGACCGGGCACGTCGCCAACTTCTTCAAAGCCGTGGTGCAGCGGGAGACTCCTGTGTCCGACGTCTTCAGTCATCATCGCGCGTTGACGACCTGTCACCTTGCGGGTATCGCATCCCGCGTCGGCCGGAAGATTAAATGGGATCCAGTCAAGGAACGCATCGTAGGCGACGATTTGGCTCAATCTCTGGTCGATCGAGAGAGCCGTAAACGCTTTGAAATTCAGATGTAGGCCAATTCTTGAGGCACGGCGACACAGAGTCTCTTTCTTCGAAACACCTGCTGTTTTTGTATCTACCTGGATAGAGCCGATTGTTGAAAAACGACTAAAGTTAAGTTGCATTTGGTCGACGGGACTGGGATACTGCGGTCCAAGCTATCGTTTGCGGGAACAGACTTTGTCAGGTGATCATCCATGAACACTTATGAAATGAATCGGCGACAGGCCCTCGTGGCGGCCGGGATGGGAACCCTTTCTTTGGGCATGCCCGGCATGGTCATGGGAAGCGACAAACTGGACAACAGTGGCAATGCTGTTGCCGCAGAAAAATCCTGCATTTTTGTCTTGCTCTGTGGTGGTCCGAGCCATGTGGATACATGGGACATGAAGCCCAACGCCCCTGACACCATTCGTGGTCCATACCAGCCCACTTCCACGAAAGTGCCGGGCATGCGCATCAACGAGATGCACACCCAACTGGCAAAGCTGACCGACCAATTTACGCTGATCAACTCGATGACTCATCCCGGAGGCATCAGCAATCACTTCGACGCCATGCATAATTTGCTTAGCGGTCAGTCAGCAAAACGCGTGACGCAGGGCGTTACCGATGACCAACCCTACCTTGGCTCGTTCGTCGCCAAACACAAGCCGAGCAAACGCAATATCGTTTCCAACGCCTGGCTGATTAAATGTGTTGGACCGCCGGTATTTTGTGCACCAAATATTGGCATCGGTGGCTATTTAGGCTCGGCTTATGCCCCGGTATTCGTAGGTTCGGCAAAAAACCATCCGGCAATGCCAAATTTCAAGCCTCCTGAAATCTATGACCTTGGTGATGGTAAACGGTTGGCCGATCGCCGGCAATTACTTGGCACCCTAGAGAGCAACGTACTCTCCAGGGACGCACGCGGCATCGACTGGGCCGATTTGAGAGAAAAAGGTTACGATGCCATGACGCGTCCTGAGGGTCGGGATGCATTTAACCTGGATCAGGAGCCGAACAAATTAAGGGACAAGTACGGACGTCATCCTCTTGGACAAAACCTGCTCCTTGCACGTCGCATGGTGGAGGCCGGCGTGCGGTTCGTTACCGTTAATGGCTGGACCGGGCAGGCCCCACACGATACCAAGGGGCCACCGAGCAGCAGTTGGGACATGCATGGTGGGAACATGGGCATGGGCAACGCGTTTGGCGACGGTTCCTACGGAATGGGATTTTGCTTACCACGACTGGACCAGGCGCTTTCGGGTCTTTTCTCAGACCTCAAGGACCGTGGAATGTTGGACAACACCTTGGTTGTCGTCACCGGTGAATTCGGAAGAACCCCCAAAGTACTGACTCAACAACCACCCGGGCGTCAGCATTGGCCGCAATGTTTTTCTTCCATTCTTGCAGGATGTGGAATAGCTGGGGGAAGAGTTTACGGCAAATCCGACAAACACGGTGCGAAGGTGGTATCTAATCCCATTCGTCCCGAAGAAATGGCGGCAACCATCTACCACGCGTTGGACATTCCGCTGAATGCTCCCCAAAACAACAGCGGGATTTCACGTCCAATCACCACCGGCAAACCGGTGCTGGATCTTTTTGGTTAATAGAGAATTGCCAAGTTTGCTGGCCTAACGCAACAAACAAAAAAAAGAACGCGGTCCGCTATGCGATAATTTCCGTCAGCACACGCGACTTGTCCTTCACGACCAATTTTTGGGGCAATCCGTTCTGCATGAAATTTAGATTTTTGTGGTCCATCCCAAACAACCGGAGAACAGTGGCCTGATAGTCGTTTGGTGTGACGACGTTTTCGCTCGCTCGATGGCCGACTGAGTCCGTATTTCCGTAGGTCATCCCGCCTCGAATTCCACCGCCCGCTAACCAGGTACTAAACCCTTGTCCGTTGTGATCGCGGCCACCCGTTGCTGGATCTCCTTCCACCACCGGCAATCGTCCAATCTCGCCCCCCCAATGCACCAATACCTCATCGAGCATCCCGCGCTGCTTCAGGTCTTGGACCAACGCGGCCGAAGGCCTGTCAGTCTTTTTGCAAATCGCTGGCAAAGACTTTTTCAAGGAATTGTGATTGTCCCACGGCTGACCGTTATGAAACAACTGAACAAATCGAACACCTCGTTCGACCAATCGGCGAGCGATCAAACAGCGGGTTCCGTACTCCCTAGACTCGTTTTGATTTAATCCATATTGCTCATGCGTCTCCTTGGTCTCTTGTGAAATATCCAAAGCCTCATGCGCCGAATCCTGCATTCTGGCAGCCAATTCATAGCTAGCGATTCGGGCTTCTAAATCCCTTTCTCCCGAATGCTTTTTCAGATGCATGCGGTTTAATTCCTCCAGAAAACCTAGGTTTTGCTGTTGAACCTCACCTGCTAAATGCTGAGGCGCATTCAGATTTAAAATACGTGGTTCCGTCGCACGCAAAACGGTCCCCTGAAACATCGATGGCATCCAACCATTCGACCAATTGTGCGTCGAATCGACCGGATGCCCCCCAGGATCAGTCAGCACCATATATGCTGGCAAATTTTTGGTTTCGCTTCCCAAAGCGTAAGTAATCCAACTGCCCAGTGAGGGTCGACCAGTCACTCCGGCAATGCCACTGTTCATATAACGAATTGACACCTCATGACCGTTGGCGCCTGTATGCATGGATCTGATCAGGCAAATATCGTCAACGATTTTGGCTGTCTCCGGAAGCAACTCTGAAATTTCGGTTCCGCATTCTCCGTATTTATCAAACCGCCACGGACTTCCTTTCAATTTTTTTGTTGCACGTTTAACAAAACTGAATGCGATATCTCCGTCGTAGGATTTCCCGTCCATCCGCGTCAGCTCCGGCTTGGGGTCAAACAGGTCCATATGCGCAGGTCCGCCATGCTGAAACAGCGAAATCATGGCTTTTGCCTGCGGCTGAAAAACGGTTTGCTTGGGTGACAGATCAAAGACTTCTGGAGTCAGTTTATCCTTATCGATAGCCAACACCTGTTCATCATGCAGCATCGTCGTCAACGCTATCGCGCCGACACCCATCGCGTTTTCCTTCAAAAACCGTCTTCGTGAAATACTCATGGTTGTAGACTTATTTTAATTTCTGGCTCGTTGGGACTCATTTTTTTATTTCCATAAGCGGAAGCTCATTCGACAAAACGCTTAATTGAAATAGAGGAATTCGTTGGAACTCAAAAGCGATTGACAAAGATTGATCATCGCCTGCCGAATCGGTTGCTTAGATTTTTCACGTCTCAATAATTCAAATTGTCGTTGGAGAAATTGCGTTGCCAACTGAAATTCTTCGTTCGATGGCTCGCGGCCATAAGCTAATTGCCAGGCGTAAACAATTTGTTTGGACACCGGTGCCTGCAATGAATCAGTGGTCGCAGGACCCTGAAATTCTTTTTCTGAATTCCACGTTTCAAATGCTGTTTCGTCTTTCACCAACACGATATTGAAAGTATTTGAGAACGAATCAGACACGTGATTTTCTCGAGCGGACACGACCGTATCAACAACTTCACCTTTTTTGACGTCGGTTTCTACTGTGTATTCCTTTTTAGAATGATGAACAATAACGGAATCGAGCATACCTTTTTGATCGCTAACGACCTGCAGTTCGACACCATCACCGGCCTCTGCTGCGTGTGAAATCTCACCTGTGATCCTGATTTTGCCGGTCACCGGAGAAGTCCAGCGTCGGATCGTAGCTGCACGTTTTACATCCGGATGCCCCATAGTTGAATTGACAAAGCTCCAACCAATTTTAGGATCGGGTAGTTTTTCGCCTCCTTTCCAGGTGTTCTGCAGGAATAGCGGATACGTCGTAAACCGAACATTCGCTTGCAATCGACTAGCTCGAACTCTGGAAGCCTCCCCGCGTGGCTCTCGTTCTACTTCTTCAACAAAACCGTAACCGTAGCTCCATGGATTGACGTTTTCGTAATTCTCAACGACTTGATCAAGCAAGTTATTGGGAACGTGTTTCGAGTCGACGGAGTTTGCTTCATGATTGATACGGATGGCAAATGCTTTTGCTGCATTTAAAACAAAATTGCTGTTCATCAACATCAGTGATTGAGTGGCCGCCGTCGTCGAACTTCGGACCGTACAATTGACTTTCATGGTTGGAGCGTCAAACGATTCCAGTATCGAAACAGGCTTGGATCGTCGAACCTGCAAATACACGCTTCGTCGTTGTTTTTCACCCGACACCACGACCTGTCCCGTTTCGTCTTCTTTGAATTCCGCTGGTGCCCCAAATTGAGTCTCTAGATCAAGTCGATTGCCGAGGGCCATCATCGAATCACGAATTACTTCTGCGTCCAAGCGATGTACCGGAAAATGCCAATATAGATCATTGTTCTGATCGGTTTGGTTACCGGCCTGATGCCGCGTGGACGCTTGACGATAAACGGTCGATTTGAGGATTAATCGATGAAGTTGCTTTAGACTCCAGCCTTTGGCCATAAACTCATCGGCCAGCCAATCCAGCAACTGGGGATGCGACGGAACCGTGCCCAATTTTCCGAATTCTTCCGGTGTCGAAACGAGTGCCTTTCCGAAATGGTGGAGCCAAAACCGATTGACCAGCACTCGAGCAACCAAAGGATGGCGGCCACTGGTGAGCCATC
>CAJQQR010000024.1 GCA_905480545.1 uncultured Pirellulaceae bacterium | reverse complement strand
CGTCGATGCGGAAAAGAACTTGGGCTGCATGCTATCCGGTGGCGAGATCGTGTAGATACCCGGTTTTCCATTGACTGATGCTGAAAACGCGAGCTTCTTCGAATCAGACGACCAAAACAAATTGGATTCCCGTGAGTTTGGAATCGACACACGACGAATGCGATCGGCAAGACCGTCCACATCAACCTTTACGTCCGAAACTTTTTTGGATTCCGTTTTTTTGCCTGTCACCTCACCGTCAGACTTCTCAGGCGTTTCTTTCCGAACGCCCGGTGCTTGATTCGAAGTTTTTTTAGTCTTGGAGATTGGGGACGCAGGTTTCTTACGGGACTTGCTGAACTTCTCTAATGCCTCTTTGAGCTTCCGATCCCGGGAGTCCGTTTCGTCCGATTCTTTGGTCAAGTAAACAAAATAGATGTCCGATTCATCTCCCACTCGTCTCCCCGAAAACGCAATCACTTTACCGTCAGGTGACCAAACCGGATTGCCTTCGTTGTCTGGATGTTGTGAGATGTTGACTGGTTCCTGGGAACCATCAATTGGTTTTACCCAAACGTCGCTGTTAAAGTTATTATCACTGACAGCATACACAACCCATTTGCTATCAGGTGACCAGTTGTACTGCGGCGAATTCCAAGACTGGAGGATCTGCCGCTTGTTCGAACCATCCATGTTCATAATCCAAAGATCACCACGAAGTCTCAAATAAGAAAGCGTCTTTCCGTCCGGACTTGCCTTCAATGAGTATTCCTTTTCTGCATCCTTGGTCAAATTGGTTAAATTGAATTCGTCGGCCTGCCACCAATACTTCGTATCATCTGATCGTTTAGCACTCCAAATATCGCTCTGACCGTCCTTATCGCTGGCGAAAACAATCGCCGACCCGTCTTTTGAAAAAACGGGATCACGCTCTTCTTCAGGCGTATTGGTAATTTGTTTTGGCTCGCGAAGAACGGTATCCATTACAAACAGATCGCCGCCAGCAATGAACGCAACTTCAAGACCGTCATCTGAGAAGCTAACTTCTGTTGCGGAAGTTGTGGTTACACGCGAAAGTGGATCCTCCTGCTGTTCACCGCGATAAACCAATCGGATTTTCTTAGTCGATTTGGCTTTGACATCGTACCGGTAAAAATCGAACAGATTGCGAAACACGATTGTGCTGCCGTCACGTGAGATTGTAGGCATCACAACGGCGTCATCCTTGAATTCAGTTAGCTTTGATTCCTTTCCTGATTCCAGGTTCCGCTGGTATAAATTAAAGTTGCCACTCTGTTGCCCAACATAAAAGAAATCTTTTCCATTCGGATGCCACAATGGGTAGCGTGCACCGGAGGAATTGTCGACCAGTTTTTCGAACGCTTTGGTCGTGATATCGTACAGCCAGATTTGGCTGGATTGAGTCCCGACATATTGTTTTCGATATCCGCGCACGCCCTCTCGAGTAAAAAGTAACTTTGATTCGTCTGGAGAGAGGCGACCGTTGTCACCATAACCGTCAAAAAGAAGGTGTTCGACCGGGCGTTCTTTATTATCGATTAGAAAGAAACGTTGACCCCGACGCCAAAAATGATCGCGGGTCGCTTTCACAAGAAATTGATTACCACTCGGCGTGTATTCCTCGAGTGTGTAACCTTCCGTATGAAAGGTCAGCTGCTTCGCTTCGCCACCGTTGACTGGCATTTCAAAAAGCTGGCTTGCACCCGTCCGATTGCTGATGAATGCAATCTTTTTGCCGTCGTTTGAAAACTCTGGTTGCGATTCTGACGATGATGACGTGGTCAATTGACGAATGCCACCGCCTGTTGAATTTGCCAACCAAATATCGCCGCGCCAACTAAAGACCATTCTCTTACCATTGGCGGAAAGTGCCGGATTAGAAGCAAGCTGCACTACCTGTTTGGCATTTGTAATTGCTGGGTTCACCGCAAAAACCGCAGCCACGGTTGCGATAAAAAGAAAGCGTCGGATCATGTTGATTACTCGGGGATTGGCAAAGCTAAACGTATTTGAGTCCCATTGTAATTGATTCGGTTCAAACTTTCTTATCTACGTTATCGATGCTATTGCCCCATATTTCGGAGCGCATTCGGTATCGCAAACGAGTCGACTGAAAGGGCGTATCGATTTTAAATCTGGCAAGTTTGTTCAAGAATGCACCGTTAATCGGTATAAAGAGTTCTGCATTTCAATTTCTTGGGGGAAACAAATGTTTAAAAAAAACGGCTTTACGTTAGTGGAGCTGCTAGTTGTGATTGCGATTATCGGAATTTTGATTGCGTTGCTACTGCCTGCCGTCCAAGCTGCGCGGGAAGCGGCTCGCAGGATTCAATGCGCCAACAATTTGAAGCAAATCGGTTTGGCGATTCACAACTACCACGATTTACACAAAAAATTCCCTCCCGGGATTTTGACCGAACATCAAACGCTGTGGCAAGCGTTTATTCTTCCACAAATTGAGCAAAGTAATTTGCATGATACGATTGAATGGGGCCAACCTTGGGACACGCCAGGCTCACCAAATGCCAAAGCATGCGAGACCTGGATTCCCGTTTTTCAATGCCCCTCCTCCGCCGTCGAAACACGCGAATACGATGTGCAAGGCTTCAAGTCACGCTCTCCATCGAATTACTTGGGTTGTGCGAGTGGATTGATTACCCGCGAATCAGGCGATGCACCCTGGTTGCTGTCGGAACGACTTGACGGCGTGTTGCATCGCAATAGCCGAATGCGGTTCGCGTCAATTTTGGACGGAACGTCTCATACTGTTTTGGTCGCCGAAGCACTGCACGACTATAGCTTCTGGGGTGACAATCACGATGGGTACCAGCAGGTCGTTGATCATTGGTACATTGGATCGAACAACATCACGCCTCATGCTCCGTGTGGACAAATCAAGAATGAGGGCTCTGAAGCACTGGGCTCGACGGGCGTGGCAATTAATGCATTTAAAGACAAATCCAACAACATCGATGAGGTGGAAATGAGCTTTAGCAGTCGCCATTTTGGCGGCATTCAAGCGGTCTACAGCGATGGCCACGTCAGTTTTATCAACGAGACGATCAGACGTAGCATTTGGTCAGCGATGGGCACGGTCGCCTACGGTGATCTTGCATTGGAATAAATCGAATGGGTGTTTTGCCAAGTTCGAGTAAAACAGAAAACATCGGCCGATAAAAAATTTAATACCCAAACTTCTCACGATAATCGCCACAGTATTCATCAATACCGGCAATAAGTTCTTCATCAAGATGATGCTGATTCTTTTGGTAGTCTTTCGTGTTTTCGAAATAATTTCGGATTTTCGATTCCATCGACTCAAATCCTGGCAAATCAAGTTCTTGGTAACAACGTTTTAGATATTCGACCGGATCACGAACGAGGTCTTCATACCGTATTGTTGATACATCATCTGTATTGTCCGCAGTTTGCTCTTCAAAAGCGTCGTACATTTGACGATAGGTCTCCAAAACGTAACGTCGCAAATCCGGTTCGTTTATTTCCGGAATTTGAAATCCATTGGTCCGTTCGAGACTCTTCCAAAGCCGGATCGTCGACGGTATCACATTCTTGGGATCGCGCGTGACATGGATGAATTTAGCACCGGGAAACAGCTTTCGAAGAAACGCAACCCGACCAGTATGCGTCGGTGACTTTAACAGCAAACGCCTCTTATGCCTGAACATCAGGGCGCGGCAAAAGTGCTTTAACTTTTCGGAGAACCGCTCGATGACGCTATCCTCCACCCCCTTCATGTCGATCAGTTCGCGAAAACGGCGAGCTTGATTTGGGAAAGCCAAGGATATGTAGGGTGATGGTGCGCCCAAAGTGCAAATCGCAAACTCGTCCTCCTGAGGTCGATCGACACCGCTACGCATATTGTCCATCGGTCGCGTCTTGGGCATCGTCAATCCAATGATTGGTTTAATCAGCCATTCAGAAACCAAAAAATGATTTGCTGCAAAACATTCATAAGTGGTCGGCGCAGCCAAGTTCTCATCCATTCCGAGCAACTCGTGCACCATCGTCGTTCCACTTCGCCAATGGCCTATGACAAAAACAGGTGCCGGTTGAATTTTGGTTTGAGCGATCGCACGCCCCCAAAACAGTCGCTGTATCAGAGAGAATACCGAATTCACCAAACTGTAAAAGAAGATGGCAATGCACATGCCCAAACCGAGAAAATCGACCCGGAATCTACCATCTCGTAACAAACGCATGTACGTCGTGAACCGCATTCCATGCCAAAAGCGAGGGGCAACGATGGAAACCGTCTTCTCCGTTGACTTTGGATCGGCCAAGGAGGCGGGTGCGTTTTCTCCCTGATCTAATTTTGGAACGGTTCGAGTCACATTAAACGGCTTGGGTGCGTACTGTTTTAGGAATGATTTTGGTGTGCGGTTCTTTTTGTTAAATGAACGGGAATCTTCGGCACATCTATTCCTGTTCAATCGTAGTTCGGACTTCGCTGCAATCGGTTACTAAATCAACGTCGGTGTGAAAAATACTTCGTTTGGTTTCACACGCATGAAAAACTAAAAAGCCCGCATTTTGAAGGACCGACTTCCAATCAATGAGCCGCACCAAAATGAAGCGGTCTGGTTTAAATCAGGGTGATTGCTAACACTCCAAAGACCTTCAAAGTTACCGCAAATCGCCAAAAGTAAAAAGTGCTTGCAAATTTCGCCGTCACAATTTCGCTGGACGCATCGCTCCGTTTTCATTAATCTTCGCGAAAATTCACCAAATTTATTAAAGTTTTGGCGAAAGTCATTTCAACAACGATGCTGAACTTCAAAAAATGGCAGGAATGGGTCGTTCCAATCTCGGTCGTGGCCTGCCTGTTCGTAATTCTGACACCATTGCCGACTTTCGTCGTCGACTTTCTTCTCGCAGCTAATATGATCGCGGCGATCATCATTCTATCCGCAGCATTGCTAGCAAAATCGTCCTTAGAGCTTACGGTGTTTCCGTCGATTTTATTAATTTCGACACTTGGCCGCTTGGTGCTGAACATTTCTACGACACGCTTGATTTTGAGCAATGCCACGACTTCGGAAAGCCTTGCGGCAGGCGGAATTATCAAGAACTTTGGTGAGTACGTGATCGGCAACCAAGTGTTCGTGGGGATCGTGATTTTTGCAATTATCTTTATCGTTCAATTTGTTGTTGTTACCAAAGGCACATCTCGGATTAGCGAAGTTGCCGCGCGTTTTGCGCTTGACGGGATGCCTGGAAAGCAAATGGCAATCGATGCAGATTTAAAATCGAAATTAATCGATGCCGAGCAGGCACGTAGCAAACGTGAGGAACTTCAGGAGCAGGCCGATTTTCTGGGTGCAATGGATGGAGCCGGGCGTTTCGTTCGCGGCGATGCCGTTGCAGGTCTGATTATTACGCTCGTTAACATCGTCGGCGGATTGGCGATCGGATTGTTGAACGGAATGAGTTTTTCTTCAGCAGTCGAGGTCTACACCAAACTTACCATCGGTGATGGGCTAGCGAGTCAACTGCCAGCGTTTTTAATTGCAATTGCGGCTGGTGTCTTAATGGCGAGAGGAAGTCGATCGGGAAGCGTTTCCGACGATTTAATTCAACAAGTCATTCAAGACCCTCGCGTTTTGTTTCTCGCTGGCTTTGGAGCCGTTGCTTTCGGTTTTATAGGAATGCCTCCAATACCACTCTTCTTGGTTGCCGGAATCTGTTTCTTCTTTGGTGCGCAAGGTTATTTTCGAATTCAAGATGAAGAAAAAGCCAGTATAGAGCTGGAAAACGAAAAACAACGCTCAATAAAGAGGGCGAACGTCCAGCCGACTGAACGGCTGGAAGACCTGCTCCGGTCCGATCAACTGGAGATCCGCTTGGGAGTCGGAATTGTACATGTTGCCGACAAATCCAAGGGTGGCACGCTCTTCGAAGAACTGAATACCGTTCGCAAATCCCTATTAATGGAATATGGGTTTGTCCTGCCGAAAATACGTCTCTGCGACAACATTGAAATCAAAGAAAATCATTTTCAAATTTTCGTTGCAGGTAACCTTGTATGCCAAGGGGAAGTCCAACACAAATCCATGCTTGCCGTTGACCAAGGAAACACCAAAGCCCCCATTCATGGCAAAAAAGTGTCGACTCTTTTTGGCGACAATTGCTTTTGGATCGAGCCAAATCAGGAGCACCGCGCTGAGTTTCTCCGATACAAGGTGCTGTCGTCCGTGGATACAATCGCAGGCCATTTACGCCTGATCGCATTGAAGTTTTCTGGAGACTTATTGACGAGAGATTGCGTTGGAAAATTGATCGATGAACTGCGCAAACAATCGCCTGTTGTGGTTGAAGATTTAATTCCAACAAAGATGTCGCTATCGAATGTGCAACAAGTTTTAAAAAATCTTTTGCAGGAAGGCATCTCAATTCGACAATTGGGATTGATTCTAGAGACACTTGGCGACTACTCTCCGCACACGAATCAAGTAACCGAGTTAGTCGAGCTTGTTCGCCAGAGATTGTCGAGAAGCATTTGTTCAAAGTACGCGACCAATTGCGTTTTGAACGTGATCGAATTCGAAGAGTCGCTTGAAAAACGATTAATCGAACAGGTCACATTAGAAACGCAGGATCTACGCTTCGAAAATCAAATGACTGACAATCAACAGTATGGCCAACAGGATTCACAGGGAAACCAAACATTCCTTGAAAATCAAGCTTTCGGCGCTAATGAGATCAGTTGGTTCGTCAAACAAATTAAACAACTCCAACAACCTGAAAACACTTCCGTGCTGCTCGTTGATCAGCGAATTCGACGTTGGTTGAAAAAGCAAACGTTAACCGTTCTGCCAAGTTTGAATGTTTTGGGAAGGTCAGAAGTCTGCCCTGATTTCGATGTTCAGACGATCGGCGAAATTTCGTTGCAACCAAATGTCAACGTAAATGCAGCGTGAATGTGTATTGGAAAAATGAAAGAAATTTGCTGACGTTAAGCTGCATCGATTAAGACGATTGCAATTCTGACTTCGAAAAATTTCGCCGTTTTAACCCAAAGGTTTGTGAAGAAGATGACGATAGATGAACTTGGGTCACTCCCGATTCATCGTTCATTCGACCGGTCACTGGACGGATGAAATCAGTAACAACATTGGTTGTTTGAATGCGGTGTTCGACTGGCACGCTTTCGAACAAAAGATTGGTTTCAAGGAAGGACCGTGAAGCTTTCACGGAAGATGAATGGCTACTACTGCTGTCGCTGACAAAGAAGAGATTCAGAAAGTCTGGGAAGAATTCAAAAAGGACACCTCCAACAAGGTTCTCCGGAACCAGTTGATGGAGCGTTACCTACCACTTGTCAAATACAATGGCGAGCGAATTTGGCAACGGCTTCCTGAAGGGGTCGAACTGGACGATCTGGTTTCCGCTGGAATTTTCGGTTTGATGGATGCAATCCTTGCATTTGACTTGGAGCGAGGTGTCAAATTTGAGACCTATTGTGTTCCACGAATTCGCGGAGCCATCCTAGATGAACTTCGAACGATGGACTGGGTTCCCCGACTCGTTCGCTCCAAAGCGAGCAAATTGGCCGCCGCGACCAAGGCCCTTGAGAAGAAGCATGGCCGTCAGCCAACCCATCCAGAGCTGGCTGAACAGATGGAACTGTCGCTTCCAGAACTGGAAAAGATGGTTAGTGACGCCAACGCAGTTGGGCTGATTAGCTTAAACAAGAAGTGGTACGAAACCGACAGTTACAAAGACGTTCGCGAAATTGACATTCTGGAAGACAAAAGAGGTGAGGATCCGACCCGCCGTGTCCAAAAGAACGACTTGATGCGTCTGGTGACCAAGGGCCTCAATCGAAACGAACGCCTCATTATTATTCTTTACTATTACGAAGAATTAACGATGAAAGAAATCGGGGCAACTCTTGATTTGAGTGAAAGCCGCGTCAGTCAAATGCACAGTAGCATTGTGGCTCGTCTTCAAGGCCAACTAGGTCGCCGCCGCAATGAATTCGGCCAAGCTGCCGCCGGTTGATTCCCTTATCAAAATCAATTGACAACGAAGCAACTTACTAGCTCCGTTTTGCCGATTCGTCTGATTTTAAAAGGTTTCCCCTTTGGCCAGACTCATCGCTAAGACGGAGTTTTCTGCTTCTTGGAAAATCAAAATTCATCAACTCATCAACGCCCATCCGTAAAATTGTCGGGCGCCCGTGATGGGTTGAAAATGCTTTCAGGCGAGGGCCGCGTTGATTGCGAACGTTTCGATTTAACAACGTGACGCATTTCCCGGTAGTTACAAAAATCACCCAGTGATTCCCTGACGACACCATCACCAGCGGTCAAACGGCGCTGCGACCACGTTGTTCAGGGCCGATTTGAATGACTTCCTCCAACGGCATTAAGAAGATCTTTCCATCGCCAATATTCCCCTCCGTACCCGTCTTTGCTGTCCGTTGAATCGTATCGATCGTTTTATCCACGAAATCGTCATTCACGGCGATTTCCAAAACGACTTTGCGAAGCATGTAGCATCGGTATTCGTTTCCACGGTACATTGATGTTTGGCCGCGTTGCCGACCGTAACCCTGCGAATCACAAATCGTAATTCGTTCGACTCCGATCTCGTAAAGCGCCTCTTGCACAGCCCGAAGTTTCGTAGGCTGAATGATTGCCATAATCATTTTCATAAGCTTCATTCTCAGAAATTTCTTGCAGCCCAAAAGTGTTTCCCGTTGACACTCCTCACCCAAGTCAACCTAAATAAAACTTGGCGGATTGATCGTACTGCAACCAAAAGAGCGGTCTCGAAAGAATTACGCCCTAATCAATCCGCCCAATGGGACTTTAAATCGCGAGTTATTTCAACTCTTTCATTTTGATTTCTTTGAACTGCACGGTCATTGGAGGACCGGCATGCAGTTGCAGTGCCAAAATCCCGGACGCAACCTTACGTTTGTCATTGTCGTACACATCACAAGTCGTCGTGCCATTCACTTTGTGAATCAGACGGTCGCCTTTGGCGATAATCACGTAATCGTTCCAATCTTCTGTTTTGATGCTTGCTTTGAATTTTTCGTTGTCACAAGTCTTGCCGTCAACGGTTTTCTTTCCGTCCACGCTGTAGGTCACTTTTTCTGACCGTTCCCCAATGATCCCTCGCCCCGTCCGCTCGCCATATAAAATCCCCATGTACCGGTGTCCTCCGGTATCAATGTCTGCTTGATAACCTTTGACGACAAAATCATCCAATGCTTCACTGCGATACTGGATGCCCGAGTTTCCACCGATGATTTTGAATTTAAGGTGCAATTCGAAATCTCCGGTTTCTCCATCTTTCCAAATTAAAAACGTATTACCCTTAGTTGGATTTTCTTTCGTTGTCTTGCCCGTGATCGCGCCATCTGCAACGGACCAAAATCCCTTTTTACCCTCCCAACCCTTAAGTGTCTTTCCGTCAAAAAGCGACTTCCACTCGTCGTTTGCTTGGGAGATTCCGGAGGTGCCGATAAATGCAGCCAATGTCAAAAGTAAAATTCTCTTCATTTTTTCCTCGTCCGAGTTGTTTGGTAATGGGGTGGGAGTCGCGAAACAAAGTGAACAGGCTTTGGCTATCGCGACCTGTCGCCGATTATTAAACCGTTTCGGGGAAACAGAATTTGATGCTGATTCCCAACCCGCGGTTAACATCGACACTTTTCAAGACGTTGATTTTGATCTGCAACTCGCGACATGTAAAGATTCTTGAAAAAGAATACAACAATAACAATACGGTGTTTTGTCGGCGATTTTCCAGCCCATTCCTCCCGCAGTCCTGTTGAAAAAACCAATTCGGACAGTTTGAATTCTGCGGATCGCGTGACACAATCCCGCGTTTTAATAATCAAACAGCCAAGCTAAAATCTGTTTCAACCATCTTCTTTCTCAATTTTTTTAACAGCGCTCTTCTCGTTTACTCCTCCACTTTTCCTTTCCACGAAGCAGACAAACCATCATGGACTCCGATTTCGAAAAACTTGGCGCATTTTACCTGGGCCGTGAATATGATTTGCGATCTGGAAAAACAACCGCCATGCCACTACTTTACGATGCGAAGGACCTGACGACTCACGCGGTGGTGGTTGGGATGACGGGCAGTGGAAAGACAGGCCTCTGTATTTCAATGCTTGAGGAAGCGGCATTAGACAATATCCCCGCCATCGTGATCGACCCCAAAGGTGACATTGCCAACCTGTTATTGACGTTCCCTGAATTGTCAGCCAAGGACTTTCAGCCATGGGTTGACCCAAGTCAGGCATCACGTAACGGTCAAACGATCGAAGAATTTGCCAAGTCGACGGCTAAGCTTTGGAAAGATGGACTGGAAAGTTGGGGGCAAGGCCCAGACCGGATCAAGACACTGCGTGACAAAGTGGATATCTCGATATTTACTCCCGGAAGCAATGCTGGAATTCCCATCACCGTTTTGAAATCCTTTGACGCTCCGGATGCCAGCGTGCTCGACGACTCCGATTCATTCCGCGAGCGAATTCAATCTGCAACATCAGGATTGTTGGCGTTGCTTGGAATCAACGCCGATCCGATTCAAAGTCGCGAATTCATTCTGGTTTCGAAAATTTTTGATGCGGCTTGGCGAACAGGCAAGAACCTTGACATCGCATCATTAATTGGCGAAATCCAAACACCTCCGTTCAAAAAAGTTGGCATTATTGAACTGGAAAAATTTTATCCAGAAAAAGATCGCATGACGCTGGCGATGACCTTGAACAACCTTCTAGCATCTCCATCATTTGAGTCCTGGCTGCAAGGCGAACCACTCAACATCAAAAAACTGCTTCATACCGAAACTGGCAAACCACGCATTTCGATTTTGTCGATCGCACATCTATCGGATAAAGAGCGCATGTTCTTTGTCACGATCCTGTTAAATGAAATGATCGCTTGGATGCGAACTCAGGCGGGAACATCGAGTTTACGGGCGTTGCTGTATATGGATGAAGTATTCGGATACTTTCCGCCGCAGTCCAATCCCCCTTCCAAAACGCCGATGCTTACGCTTCTCAAACAAGCTCGTGCGTATGGACTGGGGTGCATCCTGGCAACCCAAAATCCCGTCGACCTTGACTATAAGGGTCTTTCCAACACCGGAACGTGGTTTCTCGGACGACTGCAAACCGAGCGAGACAAGGCCAGAGTGCTGGAGGGACTCGAGGGTGCATCCGCATCGACCGGCGTGGCATTTAATCGCAGTGCGATGGAGGAAACGCTGGCCGGCTTGGGCAGTCGTGTCTTTTTAATGAACAACGTACATGACGATCAACCTGTTGTGTTTCATACGCGGTGGGCGATGTCATATTTGCGTGGGCCGCTGACCCGAACGCACATCGAAAAACTAATGGAAGAAAAGAAAGCAGCATTGGACAAAGCTGCTCATTCAAATGCTGCATCATCTGCTGTCGGCTCCAAGACTTTACCGCCGCCAACCTCGGAGTCTGTGGCGACTGAAGAAATGGAGGCTCAAAACACGACCCGACCAAAACCACCCAAGGGAATCAAAGAATTTTTTATTGAGCCTCAAAAACACATCTCAACAGACGAAAAATTGGTCTACCGTCCAATGTTAATGGGGACTTGCCGCCTCCATTATTCTCGAGCCACCTACAAAATTGACGAGTGGACGACGAAACGATTTGTTTCCAAAATCAATACCTATAATGCTGACGATCCATGGATGGCCACAAGCGAATTACCAGCCGATATGAGTACGATCACGGCAGCGGATAAAGACGCCGAGTACGGACCGCTTTCAGAAGAATTAGAAGTTTCCAAGAACTACTCGGCATGGGAGAAACAATTAAAAAACTATCTCTACCGCGAGCAACAGATCGTTATCCTCAAGTGTTCGGATCTGAAGGAGTTCTCAAAATTTGGCGAGGACGAATCCGATTTTCGGGCAAGGCTATCGCATGCCGTCAACGAAAAACGCGATCTTTCAATTGAAAAAATTCGAAAGAAATACGCGTCCAAATTGAACACCTTGCAGAATCGTATTGAGCGTGCCGAGCAAAAAGTTGAGGTCGAAACACAGCAATACCAACAGTCACGTCTTTCCTCCATTCTATCAATCGGATCGTCCATTTTCGGTGCCTTGCTCGGAAATAAAACCTTGTCAAAGACCAATGTTTCCAAGGCATCGACCTCCGTCAAAAGCGTTGGCCGAACGGCTCAACAACACGGTGATATTGGTCGAGCGAAAGAATCGGTTGAATCGTTACAAGAAGACTATGCCGCTTTAGAAGAAGAATTTGACTCGGCCGTTGCAGAGATCTCGGAAAAGCTGAACGTTGATTCGTTGACGTTTGAAGAATTGACACTCGCGCCAAAGAAAACCGATATCTCAATTAAAGAATTCGGTGTCGCTTGGCTGCCATGGAAAGTCGACTCGACCGGCATCGCTGAAACGCTTTTTTAGCCTGCCGGTTTTTAACCTTTACAAACCAATCAGCGATTCTCTGGCTTTTGGGAATCTCTTTATGCGGAGACGCCAAGCGTTCCATAACAGGATTACGAAGTGAGGCCGATTTCCACCCGCTCCACGAGCATATAGCCAACGTTGATGAATACCAGCATCACCGGATTATCAACGACATTGACTTTCTTTTTGACCTATTTTATTGGGCATCGAAAAGGCGGCGTTTGGCGAAGATAACACGATGGCTTGCCGAATGGATTGATTGAGATTTTTTCAAAAACCAATCATGAAATTACGCACGAGTTAAAACGATGAAATCCTGCATTCGTAAATAGTGTGTTGAAAACAGAAATAGTATGATGGCCACAGCTCCAAATTCGAAGAATCGTGTCATTATCATTGACGACAATCCTGCCATTCATGAAGATTTTCGTAAAATCCTGGTCACAAACGATTCCGACAAAGAATTACGAGAGGCCGAAGCTGCGTTTTTAGGTAAATCGTTTGTTGAAGAAGCGGACAACGACCTCTTCATCGATCTGGATTCCGCAATGCAGGGGGAAGACGGCTACCGCAAAGTTCAAGATGCGGTTCAACAAAAGCGGCCTTATGCATTGGCCTTTGTTGACATGCGAATGCCACCAGGATGGGACGGTTTGACCACCATCAAAAAATTATGGGAAGCCGATCCGGACTTACAAGTCGTGATTTGCAGCGCTTATTCGGATAATACCTGGGCAGATATTCGTCGGCGACTTGGGCGTTCTGATCGATTGTTGATTCTCAAGAAGCCTTTTGACAACTCAGAAGTGCTTCAAATGACTGCCGCACTGATTGAAAAACGTCGCCTCAAAGACATTGCGTTGAACAACTGTTTTGTTGCTGGAAAGACCTTATCAGATACCATAAAACAACTCTTTAATGCACAATCGGATTCGGAGCGAATACTCATTGCCGCGGAATCGATCATGATCAAAGTGGACGCCAACGGCGTGATTCAACGATGGAATCCCGCGGCAACGATCGCTTTCGGATTACCGAAATCAAAGGCCATTGGCCATCAGTTTAACGAGCTGAACATCGAGTGGGTAAACACCGAATTGACTTCGCAATTTTTTGCTCCGTCGTCTATCAATGGTGAACCGTCTATCCGCACTAGCTTTCGTGACAAGCAAGGTCTTGAAAGAGAAGTTCGCCTCACGCGATATCAAGAATTTAATGGCGAACTGATGGACGACCTATTCATTTCCGGTGCTTTGGTCATTACAAACACAAATCCTGACAACAATTCAGTCAACCTACAGCAGCCATCGCAGCACTAAGCGGCAGATTACCGATAGCTTGCTCACCTGCGTGGGTCCGTCTCATCCAGTTTTCAGTGAGGATCGAGATCTCGGGGAAACTAGATCTCGGGGAAACGCCGGGGCAAACCTGTCAAACCAGCAGCTTCCTTGATTGGAATCTATATCATCCCCATTATCTGAATCGCACCACGCAACTTCATTTTCCATCCCAAATGGAAGCTCACAAAAATTGTCGAGCCACACTTCATCTTTGCAAAAATCGGCTCATCAAATCTCCGTCTCATAAGCACGTGAATAGAAAAGAGGACCTACGCTTTCTCGAATTCAAATTCGAAAAGATCTCCATCTTCGTTGACCATTTCACGTCGGATCCTGTAGTCCCTGATCCGCTGATAACTGAGTGCCTCAAAGCACCGCCTAGGAATCCCAGTTATCGAAACCAATGAGATGAAAAATCGAAGCGTTCAGCTTTTTGGCATTCAGGGTCTGGCTTTCTGAAAAGTCTGCGAAGGGAAAGAACCACCTCCCAATCCCATATGAACGCTAGTCTTTCGCCTTGCCGTTGTTTTTTCGATTGCCGGACTTCGATTTTCGCTTTGTGTTTTTCTTTCGGATGGGCTGCCCCACTTTTTCAAATAGCCTCTCCAGCCGTGTTTTCATCGCCTTGAATTTCTCTGGATTCGATTCCGAAACATCATTTAGTTCTGATCGATCATTACCGAGATTGTACAGCTCGAACTTCTCAAAATTCTTATTGACAATCTTCCAGTCACCCTCTCGGATCGAATTGTTCTTCCCATAGAAACTGAAGAATATGGGCTCTCCCCGCTCGAGTTTATCCATTTTAAACGCTGGCAACAGGCTCACTCCCCTTGGTGGTCCGACCTTCTCGCCTTTGAATATGACTGGATACTTCGTTGAGGCAATATCAAGGCACGTGGCCATAATATCGACAATGTGAGCCGACTGATTCGTGACCTTTCCTTGGATTTCGGATCCGATCTTTGACGGCCAGTGCGCGATAAATGGAGTCGTGATTCCACCCTCATGTTGATTTTGTTTGTATTCACGGAACGGGGTATTACAAGCGTGTGCCCACCGTTTGTCATAGGTCCAATAGGACTTTGAATCCCAAGGCGAGAGTTTTTCTTTGACAGAAAGTGGTTTCGTTCTCTGGAATGGACAGGCTCCGTTATCGCTAAGCAACATAATCAGCGTATTATCGATTTGATTTGTTTCTTCAAGATGCTGAACCAAGCGACCAACGTTTTGATCCACCCGATCGATCATCGCAACATAAGTTGCCATCATCAGGTCCTGATGCTCTTGTTCGGCAGGTGATAACGAATCCCATGGGGGCACGTCGTCCGGTCGAGGAGAGAGCTTTGCCGTTGAGTCTATAACCCCCATTTGCAACTGACGTCGATATCTATCCGTGCGAAGTTGATCCCAACCGCCAAGATATTTCCCGATGTACTTGCGTACGTCTTTTTCCGGTGCTTGCAGTGGATAGTGAGGTGCATTGAAAGCGATGTACAAAAAGAACGGATCGTTGAATTCGCGTCCCTCCTGCAAAAACTTCATTGCATAATCCACGTTCGCATCGGTTGTATAGAAATCCTTTTTCGGCACCTCATATTTCTCTTTCCCGATTCGAAATGTATTATCACCGGTAAAAAAATTAGTTGCGCCGCTTAAATGACCAAAGTAACGATCGAATCCGCGGTCGACGGGATTTCCTTCCAAGTGCCATTTACCGGTCATGATCGTCCGATAGCCAGCCAACTTCATCCCTTCTGCGATCGTGATGCAGTTATCAAGTTTTTGGTTGTTGACTTCGGGATAGTATCGACCGCTCAGCATGGTCGACCGAGTCGTTTCACATTTTGCGCAATTGTAAAACTGATTGAAACGAACTCCACGCTTCGCCAGTCGATCAATATTGGGAGTTTCAATTTCGCCGCCGTAACATCCTAGATCAGAAAAGCCCATATCATCGACCATCATAAGCACAACATTTGGCCGAGCCTCATTTGACATGGGTTGGTCATTCGCTGACGTGGCAAACGAATCGAACAAACAAATGAAGTAAATGAAAACGCAAGTCTTTAAAACGCTGTTTGATTTGGGCTTCATGATTAAATGCCTGAGCGGATTCCCTGAATAGACTAACAATTTTTAATAAAAGAGCAGCTTTAGAAGGGTCCAAATCTGTCTTGTATTTGCACAGTTTACCATGCACATGGGTGGAACAGGGAGTTTTAACTCAACGACAAATCGGATAACTTCAAGTGCTTATAAATCTTCACCTTTACTCGTTTTTGCCATGTCTGATTTTCAAGCCGCACTCGATTCGCTTTCCAACATGACCGATGGGGTTGTTCCGATTTCAGTTGATGAATATCGCGCACGCATGCAAAAAGCCCAATCGCTCATGAAGGAGCACGGTGTTGACGCAATGTACATCCATGGTGGGACCAACCTGTATTATTTCACAGGGCTAAAATGGAACCCAAGCGAACGCATGGTTGCCGCGATTCTGCCTGCCGACGGCGAACCCAATTATATAGCGCCACGATTCGAACTTGATACGCTAAGAGACTATTGGCAAATTGAAGGAGACATTTTTGCTTGGGAGGAACACGAATCGCCATTTGCTTTAGTGAAAAAATTACTGGCGGAAAAGAAGGTTTCAGGACCGACCATTGCGATCGACGGTTCGGCGCCATTTTTTATCGTCGATGGATTACAAAAGGAAATGCCTGACCATCAGTTTGTTACGGCACAACCAATAAGCGATGCTTGTCGACAGTGCAAATCCGATGCGGAAATTGCAATGATCAAACAGGCTCATTTGATGACGATGAAAGTGATCGAATCGGCAGCGTCCATCTTAAAGCCGGGCATTTCAACTTCCGAAGTCACCAAATTCATTGATGATGCCCATCGAAAAGTCGGCGCTCCAGCCGGATCTTACTTTTGCATTGTCTTGTTTGGAGTTGCAACGTCGTTTCCGCATGGCGTCAAAGATCCACAAATTCTTAAAGAGGAAGACTGGGTCTTGATTGACACGGGATTTTTGCTCCAGGGTTATAACTCGGACATCACACGCACATTCCCTTTTGGAAAGGCAACGGCAAAACAGGCCGAGATCTGGAGCTTGGAGCGTGATGCGCAAATTGCCGCTTTTGAAGCAGCACAAATTGGGGCACCGTGCGAAGCAATCGACGCAGCGGCGCGAAAGACATTAGAAGCAAGCGGACTGGGTCCCAATTACGACCTACCCGGCCTGCCTCATCGAACTGGACACGGGTGCGGTCTCGATATTCACGAGGCCCCGTATGTGGTTCGCGGAAACGCAACACCGCTTGAGTCGGGAATGGTGGCGAGCATCGAACCGATGATTGTTGTCCCTGGCGAATTCGGTGTCCGACTCGAAGACCATTTTTACATGACGACGGCCGGTCCGCAGTGGTTCACCGAGCCAGCGAGATCAATGGAAGACCTGTTTTGAAAATTGAGCAAAACCCGTTACGAAACACTCGGACATAAGCGACATAGTGTCTTCAATCGAAAATTGAAAGCAAGCTTCAAATCTGATAGTTGTGTTCTGGATTTAGATCTGGAGAGTCTTTTTTCACCCTTAAATTCGGTGTTTCGTTCAGAATCGTCGAAAACGGATCGATACTACGCGTCAGCCATACACTGGATCCAACGACCGAATCGTGACCTAGAACTGTTTTTCCGCCTAAAACCGTTGCGTTCGCATAAATCACAACGTTATCTTGCAGCGTCGGATGTCGCTTAGCCCCTCGGATAATTTGCCCATTGGAATCACGAGGAAAACTGATCGCCCCCAAGGTGACACCTTGATAGATTTTGCAATGACTCCCGATCTCACAAGTCTCACCGATTACAACTCCCGTTCCATGATCAATGAAAAAGTGATTGCCTATGGATGCGCCTGGGTGAATGTCGATACCGGTTTCTTTGTGGGAATGCTCCGAAATCATTCGAGGAATGATTGGAACCTCAAGACGATAGAGCTCGTGAGCGATGCGATGAGACGTAATCGCGTGTAATCCGGGATAGCAAAAAATCACTTCTTCATGGCTCTTGCAGGCAGGGTCCCCAACGAAAGCTGCTTCAACGTCAGTCGACAACATCTCACGAAGCCTAGGAATGGTGTCAAGGAACTTGATGGCGATCGCCTGTCCTTGCGAGTCGTAATCCGCCACTAACTCCGCACATTTATTCTCGGATCGAACACGATGATCGTGCATTAATGCTCTCGCAATTTGCTGCGTTAGCTTATCATGCAAGCCATCGATCAATTGCCCCACATGGTATGTCACATTTCCAATATGCAACCCTTCACGTCGTCGATAACCCGGAAAAATGATGTCCGTCAAATCTTCAACGATCGAAATGACTTCGGTGTATCGGGGTAATGGCGTATGGCCAAGATAATGAGTGGTCGCACACTGAGTGTAGGTTTCGACAATTTGCTCGGTCAGGTTGGGAAGCTGTTCTTTTAAGCTGAAATCTGTGGCCATGACTGTGTCCGTGATGAAAACGATTTTTAGGTTGCTGTTCGAAGCAGGATTGCACGCAGCATTGATGTTGCGGCGATTTTTCGCGGCATTTGCAATTAAGGAAGCAAATCATTGAGAAATGCCGCAGGCGTCAATGGATTGATCCGATGTGACGATCGTGATCACGGACAGACGCAGCTGGAAAAGATTCGCGAAACCAAGTTTAAATTGGCGAAATCGTTTTGTAAGCGGATCATTTTGCTGAAGATTCGGAATGAAACGGCGGCTTGGCAACTTCGGTGCTATCGGTAGTTTCGGCAAAGCCGCACCTGATCGATGAATTGTATCAAGTTCGCCCCCAAAGTTTACCTATGCTCAAGAACAAATCGCATAAGCAACCAGTTATTTTGCGGTTGAAATGTCATGAGAAGGTCATCGGAGCAGTCGATTTAATTCCTTTTCACCAAAAACAAATGGTTCCTTTGGAATCCGCTTCAAATCGTAGAGAGCAAGCAAATCCGCCACGGATTGCTCCTTGAGGGAATCCGTCCAACCTAACGACTTAGCTAGCAATCCGATCAATCGTTCGGCGGAAACACCTTGTTCCCGCAACCAACTTAGGCGGGTATCGCCATGACGTTTCGCAAGCCTCCGACCGTCGGGGCCAACGACCAGCGGCAAGTGAATAAACGATGGCGGCTCCCATCCGTAGAAATCGTAGATTGCCAGCTGTCGGAAAGTGCTTGGAATCAAATCGTCACCTCTGAGGACTTCGGTGACTCCCATTTCATGATCGTCATGAACGACGGCTAGTTGATAAGACGGAAGCCCATCGGATTTGTAAATCACAAAATCACCGAATTGATTTTGGAGTTCAGCGATTTGCTCACCCGCAAACCCGTCACGAAAAAAAATTTCCGAAGGCTCCGTGCGAAAACGCCATGAATACTTACCAGAAAGGACTGATGCGTCGCGAACCTTTTTGTTGTAACACGTTCGGGCATAGATCAATTCGAAGTTTTGATTTCCTGGTGCATTCGCAATATCATGTGGCGCACTGGCAGCAGCGGCAACATCAGAGCGGGAGCAGTCACAGGGGTAAACTTTTTCCGCACGTTGCAATTGCTGAAAACTGGCTGCGTATCGTTCGATCCTTTGGGTTTGGATGAAAGGCGAATTTGCAGCGGGCATGTCGGGCCCCTCGTCCCAATCGAGCCCTAGCCATTGCAAATCTTCGATCGCTTGTTCAACGGCCCATGATTTGACACGAGGCGAATCAATATCCTCAATTCGGAGGATAACTTTCCCCCCTCGACTTCGGACGGACAACCAGGCAGCGAGGAACGTTCGAGCGTTGCCGATATGTTGAGCACCGGTGGGTGAAGGAGCCAAACGACCGATAAGCTTTGCCATCTCTTGCTTTCATTTGTAAGCGAAATAAATCGGACGGACGGTTTCAAAGCTTTTCATTTTGTTGAAAAGCTGGGATAATCAAAGGCATGTTAGACAAGTTCCCATTAAGACGCGAAGCGGAATTCGGTGTTTTTCTCTGGTGGCCCGGCGACGATGACAAGTGGATTCACCCGCACGACGTTCCGAAAGCAATAGAAATCATTCCGGGGAACCGTGTATTTCGCCGCGATGATTTTGACGATACATACAACCTGTTGACCTACGGCGAGTACGAGATTCGCATTCGCCCAGCGATGTGGCTTCCGGTAAAAACCGATGGATTCGATTTAGGGGATGCAATCGAGGTCAAATCCAACTTCGGTCAAACAAGACCTTTCATTGGAACGATCGAAGATATGTTCTGGCATCGTAATGAAAAGGTCATTGAGTATCTGATCAACAAGAGTGGTAATGTTTTACCAAAACGTTATCGGGCTTTTGAATTGCAAGCCGTTGATCGACTGAATCGAGTACCTGTGAGACCGAGTCTAAGAATAAAGAAAAAAGAGGAACGACCGATTGAGGTTTGAACAGGTTACGGATTACCGAATACCACTTTGGCAACTTTCCGAATGCAAACCATTCTGATTTCAACTTGCCGAAAAAGCGTATCGCTTCCACGCCTGTGTTTCAGCAGGTCGCATCACCATCCGTTCCATTGCCTAGTACGAAGAATGAAAAGCCTTTTATGCGTTGGGAAATTCAAGAAGATCAGATTGAGGTTCAAACACCGGCGAAACTAAATCTTTACCTCGAAGTCCTGGGCAAACGGGATGACGGTTTTCATGAGCTTGAAACGATCATGACTGCCATTGATCTTTACGACCTGATTAGGATTCGAAAACAAGACACAAACGAATCAAGCGAGCAGATCCGATTGAACTGCAAATGGAGCGTGGTCGATCGTTTTTATAAATCGACTGCAGAAAAACGCGGGACTGAATTGGAGACGGACGAACCTTTCGGCGATCTTCCCACCGATGAAAGCAATCTCGTTTTTCGGGCGGCACAACTCTTCTTTGGCGAAACGGGAATCGAAGCATGCGTTGAGATTGAATTGCTAAAGTTGATTCCGTCGGTCGCAGGACTGGGTGGCGCGTCTGGCAACGCGGCAGGGACTTTGCTGGCAATCAATCGACTTTTTGGTTCGCCCGTTCCCAAACCACGAATTTTTGAATTGGCCGCAGAGTTAGGAAGCGACGTGCCATTCTTTGTGAACGGCGGAACCGCGATCTGCAGAGGAAGGGGCGAAAAAACGACACAGCTTAGCTCATTTGCCAAATTGCATTTTGTCGTCATTCGTCCCTATTTTGGTTTGAGCACGAAATCGGTTTTTTCGAAACTTGACTTGCCCAAAGACGTTAAACGATTGAATATCCAGTCAATTCAACACTTCGGTGAAAACTGGAAGTCCAGTTTATTCAATCGTTTGCAAGATCCGGCGCTCTTCGCTGCTCCCGAAATCGGAGAAATCATCGAAACACTGAACCAATCGGGGTGCGTCGCGTCTCAAATGACAGGAAGTGGTAGCAGCTGTTTTGGGCTCTGCGAAAGCCATCAACAGGCGAAAAAGATCGCGGATCAATTGAGATCAAAACGGATCGGATTTGTTTATTGTTGTCAGAATTTGCCAGATTTTTCTGTACCTTTTTGACAGAAACCGATAGGTTAAAGTCATGTTCGACCTCTGACGTTATATGGATGGCAGCATGAAGGTTACGGAAGTCAGAATAAAACTTACCGGTGAAACAGACGATCGCCTGTTAGCTTTTTGCAGTGTGACGTTTGACGATTGCTTTGTCGTTCGTGACCTCAAAGTCATTGGCGGCCCAACAGGACCGTTTGTTGCGATGCCAAGTCGCAAACTGACGGGGCATTGCCCGAAGTGCCGGGCGAAAAACAATCTGCGATGCAACTTCTGCAATCAATGCGGGACAGATCTGTCCCGTGAGAGCTCTTTTCAAACCCGCGATTCTCACATGCGATTGTACGCGGACATTGCCCATCCGATAAACGCGGAATGCCGAGAGATGATTCAGCGAAAGGTCATCGAAGAATTTAACGTGGAAATGCAGCGATCAAAGTTGCCGGGTTATCAATCGCGATACGACGAAGAATATGACGCAGGCGATGACGTTCGTGAAGCGACTAAATCGAAACGAACGCATGTGAAAAAATCGATCGATACCCAAACGTCAGATCCCACGAGCGTCGCAATTGCTCTGGAGAATGACGTCAAACAGCTACCCGAAACCTCAGCAAAGGCACCTGTCCAACTGGAGACCGGGCCTTCTCCCAAAATGCATCGCATCGATGAAGTCAAATCAGAGCAACCGGCCGCCCCTCATCAACGACCTGAAAAACCCGAAGAATCGGCAAAGCCAAACGATACGCGGGATGAATTCGGGCTTGGCATTCTAGATTAACTCATCAAATCCAATTTCGAAAAGTAATCGTGGCTTATTCTTTCTACTGATTTCGATCCGTCGAAATGATTTTCCAAGTGACGAATCGGAGTATTTTTCGCGATTGGATGGATTTTTGATTCGAGGCAACGGTGCAGTTTACCGTGTGATGCTGAGGATTCACTTGGCATTTTCCTCAATCAGACATTCGCCCTGATGGGGCGATTAACCTGTTTGAGTGCATTTTGTGGCTTTCACTGCGGAATGAAGAGGTCAACATCAGATAAAAGTCCGACCGAATTCTGGAAAAAAACTCAATCAGACGGATTACTTGACCATCGAAAAAAAACGCAACTATACTGAAAAACAACTATAAACCGGTTGAAAAAGGGACGTTAATGTCTTACTCACGATTGGCGACTGCTGTGGTAGTCGTTCTTATTTTTGCAGGTCCGATTTTCGCGCAACCGATTCGTCAGCAGAGAAAGCTGGGCGATGGCGTCCTGAAAGTTATTCCACCGCAAATCCTTCCTGAAGAGACACGCACTTATTTCCCAACGATTAAGGGCTTCACTCCTCCCGAGTATCGCCCCGAAACGTCGCCTCTCTCTGCGACCTCTTTCCAACAGTCTCAAAACATCATTCTGCGGCGAGAAATTGGATGCCTTGAATTTGCATTCACACCGCTGACTGTCAAAGTGATCGAGGTACCGCAACCATCCGGAAAAATGCAGCGAAAGACGGTTTGGTATTTGCCCTTCCGACTTCGCAATCTGGGGAACCATTACAGTCCGCAATTGCTTGATGACACGACCAAATTAAAGTTTAAGAAAACGACAGTTACGGTCCCGGAAGTCAGGGTAGAGGACAAAACCGGTTTACTAGGAGCTGAAAACAAGTTTTACACGATTGAAGAGAAATCCCGAGAAGAGTCGGCAACGGACATCGAAAAAATCACCGAGCTGGCCCAAAAAGACTTTAAGGAATTGAAGGACCAGTCCTTAAAGAAGACCGATCAGGTATCGAAGTTTTCGCTAATTGATCGATTCTTTGGCCGGTTCATTTTGGAAGGCCGAGTCCAAACAGACTTTGAGTTGAAGAAAAAACCTACCGATCGTGGACTTCGGGCGAGGAAAGACTTCGATTCGATGTCTAAGTATCAAAAGAAATCGTATTTAGACCGCATTATGCCGACTGTCGTTCCTGAAATTCGAAAAATCGAAGCCCCAAGCACGTTCTTCTACGACACGGTTTCGATTTCACGCACAACGATTCCAGCCGACCCAGATCCTAACTCGGCGGGAGTTTGGGGCGTTGCTGTCTGGGAAGACCTGGATCCGCGACTGGATTTCATCACGATTCACGTGACCGGGCTTTCGAATGCATTTAAAGTCTTTGAGATGCCAGACGACACCAAACAGTTCAAGCACAAGACGCTACAGCTAAATTTCTGGCGTCCAGGTGATATTCACGATGAAGAAGGCGATACAATTCGATACGGTATCCCTTTGACCCGTGATCCTGCTCGCCAGAAAGAAATTTGCCAGTTCTACGACCTCCCAGGTCCGGTGATTGCCGTTGAGGAATTTGATGCAAAAACCGACAAGAAACGACAAATTTTCTCCGTTGAAGGGAAGGTCGACCGATTCTTTGACCTTGATCTTCAAAAAGGACTGGATTCGGGGACGCTTCCTGACGAAATTCAAAAAGCGTTCATCGATCGCGGTATCAATGTGCCTGCAGGTGTAGCGGTTACGAAAGTCGTTGCCGCAGATAGCCTGGATAAACCCGGCACAAACGAAGGGCTTCGATGGGAAGCAACCATCAACATTGATGGAACCGATCGAAATTTCCGTTTCAAATTCCGACCTCGTAGCTGGCAAAAGATCGGTGACCGTGTAGAGATCATTAAACGGGTTGAATCTGTTTGGACATATCGCTAAAATCCTGGATTACCTCAACTGTATCTGTGCTGTAGTCCAGCACAGTGATACGTCCGAAACTCGACAAAAGTAGACACACGAGACATTAATCATGGCACATAAAAAAGGACAGGGTTCGACTCGTAACGGACGCGACTCGAATGCACAGCGGCGCGGCGTTAAGAAATTTGGCGGCGAATTCGTGATTCCAGGCAGCATTATCATACGCCAAGTTGGAAATAGCTTTGTGAAAGGCAAAAACGTCGGTCAAGGTAAAGACTACACGCTTTATGCCTTGTCAGAAGGTAATGTCATGTTCGACCAGAAAGGTCGACGCGTAAACGTTGTTCCTGCGGAAGCAACCTAATACTGGAGTATCCAGTCAAAGTCATTTGAAACTTCAAACGGGCAATCAGGCCCGTTTTTTTGTGCGCGAATGTCATGCTCTCTATCGTTCCTGCCCATTAGTTGCACCGCATCCTGTTGGTTCGTACATTTTTCCGCCAGTTCCATCCACAAAAAAATGTTGCCGAGGGCGAAAGCGTAGAACAGTTGCCCGACGTTGATTCGCTACCCCATACGCCCCAACCATGCGAAAATCGAGATAAGATAGGTGCCTGAGATGCCCTAGTAGCAACCTGTTCTCAAAGCCCCGACCTAACCTTTTTTGTCAATCCTTTTTCCCCGTGACCCAGTCCATGCATCGCTTTACTAAACGAACGCTCGCCGTAACATTCACCATCGGGCTAGCGATACTATCCGATCGCGTTAGCTCCGCTCAGTCAGGCAACGACATCGGTAAACGCCTGACATTTCTCGCGACGTTTGACGATTCATTCGACGCGGATTTTGCCAACGGATCGAGCAAAATGATGACAGCCAGTAATGTTGGTCGTTCCAAGCTTTCCCCAGAGATGAGTGTCCCCGGCGTTACACGCGACCAAAACGGAAAATATGGTAAGGCACTTTCATTTTCTAAAAAGACCAAACCTGTTTATTGTTTTGCTGCGGAAAAGAACTTCGCTTACTCCGAAAATTCATTTGATGCAACAATCTCATTTTGGATGAAGGCGGATTTAAAATCGCTTCCTCCCGGGTTTATTGACCCCCTGCAAATCACAGATAAAAAGTGGAACGATGCGGCAATTTTTGTCGACTTCAGTGACAAGTCACCTCGGGATTTCAGAATGGGCGTGTTTTCAAATCTGAAGTTCTGGAATCCCAACAACAAAAACTATGACAAAATGCCAGCGAGCGAACGGCCATTGATCGACGCCGGCAATGTCAAATTTTCGCCTGATCGATGGACACATATTGCTCTGGTTTTTAAAGCCGTTAACTCTTCAGACAAACAAAGCCGTTGTCAGTTTTTCATCGATGGAAAGAAGATTGGGCAGCTTGATCGATCGCAGAAATTAACTTGGAACGTTAAGAAAGCCGTGATCATGCTGGGAATCTATTTTGTTGGCGAAATGGACGACTTTGCGATTTTTGATTCGGCGTTAACTGAATCGCAAATCATGACAGTTTTCAAGTCACCAACGTCGTTAAAGCACTTGATCAACCAGTAGTTGTCGACGATTTTCAAAATCAATAAAGGGCTGCAGAATCTTGAAAACGAAACTTTATGAAATCGCACATGCTCGAAGTGGCGACAAGGGAAACCATGCCAACATCGGTGTGATTGCTTACGATGCACATGGCTTTTCGATCCTAAAAAAGTCGTTAACCGCCGAAGTAGTAAAAGATTTCTTTTCGCCAATGAGTCCCACAAAGGTCGAGCGATTTGAATTGCCTGGAATTCGAGCGGTCAACTTTTTGCTTCACAATGTTCTTGGCGGCGGCGGAAGCCGATCGCTCAGAATTGACTCCCAAGGGAAAACTTTGGCAAGTGTCCTGCTGGAACTTGAAATTTCGGTTGACTAAAATCCCCCCCTTCAACACCACTTCTCGACTTTTCGGCAAATCGCGATAGTGCGGGCAAAACCGAAAAAAAGCGAACCTCTTAACCGAAAATGCATCCGTTTATTTTGATGGGAAAAAACCGACAAATCTCGACCAAAATCGGGGTTGATTCTTTCGGTGATTTGTTCATTATTTAAAGAACGTTCGCATACGCAGTGCGAGTAACACATTAATCGGTTCGATTCATTCTTTTGGCAATCGAGTCGAACCGAGTTCCTGAGTTTTCGAAAGGAGGTGATTCTGTGCAATATGTCTGTACCAGCCAACGAGGTGGCAGTGCCTAATGGCATCCGGCGGGCTGCCTGATTCGGCGACGCCACCAACCTCGTAGGATCACCAGATCTTACAGAGATAGTTTTGCCCTCAGTTGCAAATTGCGACTGAGGGTTTTTTCATGGATTCATACATTCGAAGCCTAGATTCATACATTCGAAGACTCTAACTTGCGTCGCTTCTGCTGAATCGCGCCGACCGCCGAATACCGAATGCAATGAGGTAAATAAAAAACGCGTCCCGAAAATCAGAACGCGTTCCATAATTAATGAAATTTTGTGATCGCTATCACGCAACTACTTTTTCACGACCCAGACATTTCGAAATGCGACTGGGTTTCCATGATTCTGAAAGAATACACCCAGCATTTCTGGACCTTCATTTTTGCAACCAGGTGTTTGCTTTGGAAGTTCGATGTCGTCATGAATCACGACACCGTTATGCTTGATCGTTACGCGTGCAGTCTTAACTTTTTTACCGTCTTCAAATTTCGCGGCAGTGAATTCCATATCGTACGTTTGCCATGAAAGCGGCGGAAGGCACATATTCACGGCTGGTTTACTGATTTGGTAAATGCCACCGCACTCGTTGTCTTTCCCATCCAGACCGAAGCTATCGAGAACCTGACATTCGTAACGGCTTTGAATGTAAACACCGCTATTTCCACGACCTTGTCCACGAGCTGCCGGCATAAACGGCGTTCGAAACTCAACATGAAGCGTGTGGTCACCCAATTTTTCTTTACTGGTGCAATTGGTAGCCGCCAACAGATCTTTTTCAAATAGCTTTCCACCCTCAAATGTATCAGCAGTTGACCCATCAAATAATACGACCGCATTAATTGGCGGTTGCGCGCCGAGCGTGGGGCTTTTGCGAGTCGTTTTTGCCAACTCGAAAAGCGTGTTATTGTCACCGTCGTAAACCGTGAAGCCACCGTCTTTCCATTCACCCGATCCATCATTCTCCTCATCAGCGGGCTTGAAGACGACGGCATCACCAGCCCACTCCCCCTTGGCTTGAATAGTTGGCATTCCTCGAGACCAGCCATCACCCGGCAATCCGCCGGGGTACGCCACTAAATCGAATTTTCCACCGCCCAAAGCAATGATTTGAACACCGATTTTTGCATCATCAGGTCCGTTACCCAAATATTCGCCTTGAACCTCAAAGTCCTTGCCTGCTTTCGTCGGGTCGGTGAAAGCGGTAGTTTTCTTATCATCCGCTGAGACAGTCTTTGTTCCCAAAAACGACCCGAATGACAATGCTGTTACCGCAAATGCCGCAGCAATTAAAAACCTGTTGTAAGACTTGACTTTCATAAAAAACTCCTCTTGAAAATGATCATTCTGCTTATTGAAGTTACTCTATTTTGACCACCAATTGTGTCGGTTGCTATAGCTCGCAAAAATTGAGGTTCCGGCGATTTCCCCTCGTCGCGGGAAATCAATCAATTGGATACACTAGGGTTTTGTTTTTTCGACTCAGACTGGACTTTTGGATGCGAAGATTTCTAACGCAATTGGCCTTTCGTTTTATGGGAGTGAAGAAGCTTTACAACGAAGTTGTCGAGCAAGATCGCCTACACGACATCAAGCCAAAAATCCGTAAAGACTTGGCTGATTTGCTGACAAACGCGAACGAAAACAATGACTTTTTTCGCGGGAAGTTCACGCAGTTTTTGTCTGAAAATCATGGCGTCGATGACGAGACTTTTTTTGCCGCATACGGCAAGTTGCCCGCCTTTTCCAAAGAGGATTATGCCGAGGGCGGAATCGACCTATTGAACGGATACGGTGAAAACGACGTTAAAGAAATGGAGCTGCAGTTTGCCGGGAAACCTGTCGATTCGTTGAAACGATTACGAAACGGCAAATTCCTGATGCCGATGGCGACCGGTGGTTCGACGTCACTACCACTAATCATCCACATGACGAAGCATCACATGTTCTCGATGCTGTTTACATTCTTCAAGTGCTGGTACCGAATGGGCTGGCGACCTGGCGATAAAATTTTGGTCTTTTATCCGAAGAATACCTACAACATTGACGACATGGCGAAATTCAACAAGTACGACAAGTACTGCGGATTCCGATATCAACTGTTCGATCGAATTGACAGAGAATCGGTCACCGAACTGGTTCACGAGATCAATCGATTCAAGCCGAAGATGCTGTTAATCTTTCCCTCACCGCTCAACATGGTGGCCCACACCATTCGGAAATACAATCTGCCGCTGGAACATCATCCCGAATTATTAAATGTCAGTGGTGAAACTTTTTTTGATTGCCAAAAGAAAAACATTCAGGACGTATTTACTGGAAGCGTTGTTGAAGATTCTTATGGCTCAGTTGAATTGGGTGAACTTGCTCATGAAACCAAAAACGGATTAGAAGTTTTTGCCAACGTTGCGTATGTCGAAACAGCTCCGAATGAAAACGGAAAACCGGAGATGATTATCACACGTCTCGGACTCACCGACTTTCCCTTTATTCGATACAAGATGAAAGACATCGCTCACGTTGAGTTCCGCAAGGATGATGACGGAAAAGAAATGTACGTTATCAGCAACATCGAAGGCAAAGATTCGAATTATATCCTCTCACATTCTGGTGAACGATTTTACCCGTCCTTCTTCAACAATCTTGTTAACGAACTGAATGCGATTTGCAATAACAACATATTGGAAATCAAAGTCTTCGAGCGTGGCCAGACCAACATGGAGGTGCAGTTTATCGTCAAAGATGCCTCCCAAGAGGAACTGATTCGCGACGCTGCGAAAAAATCCCTCATCGAGAAAATGGGGGATCAAATGCATTACGAAATCAAGTTCGTTGAATTCATTGAGCACGACTATCGAAGGAAGTACCGAGTGATCGAGCGAATTGACGACGTCGAGTATGCGGGCGGAATTGTTGGAAACGCACAAAAACTGGCGGCAATTGAAGGCAGCAAAAACGAGGTCGAACCGGTTTAAAAAACTGGTTGTAAGGACTCGATCAATTCCAGTCCGGACACTTCCTCGGCAACACTGAAGTCCGGTTATTCTATTCGACTGGGCTGTTTTTTTGGCGATTGCAGGAGCGGGAAACTTTAGGTATCGATTTCCTTGGGACGAAAAACATCCAGCAGTTCGCAGTGGTTGCGATCGATCCGGTCCCACTCCCCGGTTGTCGTAAACATAGCGATGGCTGCGGTCGACATAAATTCGTGCTTGCCGCTTAACATCAGCACCAATTCTTCCATGCCTGGATTATGCCCGACACACATGACGATTTGACGCGTTGGGATGCATGCCGCAATCGCGTCCAGGTAGGCATCGGGTGGAGCGTGGTACAGCGAATCAAATAATGTCAATTCGACATCATTACTCCATTTTTCCAGAAGCAAACGGCTCGTCATTTCTGCTCGTACCGCCGTCGACGACAAGACAATCGACGGAATGAGATTGCGATTTTGCAGGAAATCAGCCATCTGATTCGCAGCACGGCGTCCACGCCGATTCAGCGGCCGTTCATGGTCGGACATCGCTTCCGTTTTCCAGCTGGATTTTGCGTGACGCATCAGAAGTAAGGTTTTCGGCATTTTCAACTTTAACGGAATGACTCAAGCTGATATGGTGATCAGCGAATAGACGATTCTAACTTTTTCGACGAACGAACACGATTCATGGTAACCACTGACGGAACGCCCTTGGGCAATCTTGCCCTCAATGTATTTGCAGGACAAGAGAACGGTCCGCCGATGATTTTCGTTCATGGCGTGCTGCGATGCTGGCAAGACTTCAGACCGTTGTTTCCGTATTTCGGATACGACTGGCAGTGCCTTGCGATTGACCAACGTGGCCATGGTCAGTCAGAACATGCCGAGGGACATTATAGAGTCGTGGATTATGTTGGCGATATCGCCCAATTCGTTGACAACCAATTTGATGAGCCTGTGATCCTTTACGGTCATTCATTAGGCGGGATGGTTGTCGCTGGCGTTGCGGCGGAATTAGGTGAAAAAGTGAGCGGAATCGTCATGGAGGATCCACCATTCGAAACAATGGGGAAACGCCTCAAACAAACGCCACTCTACAGCTACTTTCATGGTATTCGAGACGTCGTCGTCAAATACAGCGAACCAGAGGAAATCGCGCCGGCGCTTGCCAATTTGATTATCACTGATCCACAGACCGGCGCAACACAACGCGCTGGTGACACTCGAGACGAAGCGGCGATATTGTTTGCTGCAAAGTGCCTGGCCAAGATAGATCCACAAGTGCTTGATCCGATCGTGGACGGAACGTGGCTCGAGGGCTATGACTTTTTGAGCGTGACCAGCAATATCGATTGTCCGGCTCTCTTGCTGCAAGGCGATCCGGCCTTTGGGGGAATGCTGCTCGACGCTGATGTTCAGGCGATGAAAGGCCTCAAGCCGAATCTTTTTCACGTCATGATAAACGGCGGTTCACATCAGCTTCATTGGACGAAGAGCCAAGAGGTTTTTTCAGCAGTAACGGCTTTTCTTCTGACTCCGTAATAGCAATCCGCGAGATACTCAAACGCACCCAATGCGTCTTTCATCCAAAGCATGTAAGATGAAGATTGGCATTTGAACGGATATCGTTGACTGGATCGTCAAATGAAGCTCAGCCAGTTGAGTCACTAACACGACACGCATTGGCTTGCGTTCGTGTTGATACTGCTCATGGTGCGCGTAAAGACGCAGCCATCAACTGACTGCTCGGAACATCTGTCTTACTTGCCTGCAAGAATCCATTTCAGAAATAAACGCGTAAAAACTCTGCGCAAGAATCAAGGCATCCGCGACACATGAACCAACGACCTTCCATGACCGAAAACGCGGTCCCCGCATCACTTGAACCGACTCAAGGGTGGCACTGCACGCATTACTACTACGCGTTCGATCGCGCGAAATTGGCGACATTGGACCCACAATTGCTCGTTGCGGGAAAAGGAACGTTAACTCGGATATTGGGTAATTCTGACCAAGGCGGCCCGCAGCGATTGCAAACCAGTATCGTCAGCGGACACAAGGCTGATTTTTCGCTCATGATTATGGACCCAAATCCACTCACGGTGGATCTCGTCCACCAAAAAATCATGGCATCTGAGTTGGGAAGCGCGATCATTCCAACTTATTCGTTCGTTTCGATTTCCGACATTTCGGAGTACGTTCCAACCGTTGAGCAATACGCCCAACGGATTTTACGCGAAGGCGAGACATTGGGGTCTCCTTCTTACGAAGCCAAAATCAAAGCGTATTCGGGGCGACTCCCGGCGATGAACAAGCAGCGACTGACACCAGATTTTCCTGATTGGCCTGCGACTTGCTTTTACCCAATGAACAAGAAGCGTGAAGTGGGTGAAAACTGGTTCCTTGAGCCATTCTCCAAACGAAACGCAATGATGTCCGAGCATGCACGCAGCGGGATCAAATTCATGGGACGCGTAACACAGTTGATTACCGTTGGCTGTGGACTTGAGGACTGGGAATGGGGCGTGACGCTTTGGGCGAGAAACCCAGAGTACCTCACCAATATCGTTTATGATATGCGTTTCGATGAGGCGAGCGCACGATATGCGGAATTCGGCCCGTTTTACACCAGCTATGTCTGCACGGCCGAAGAAATGCTCAACCATTGTCGGGTGTAAAGAAGTGAGCTCGAAAAAAACGCATAACCAAATCAAGTAGGGAATTCATGGCAAGATCACTGTCAAAAATACTTGTCATCGATATTGAGTCGACATGCTGGGACGGGGGATATGCGCCACGAGGACAGGTCAGCGAAATCATTGAAGTTGGTCTGTGCGTCCTAGACTCGAAAACTTTGAAACGGGGTGAAAAGCGCGCAATCATGGTCAAGCCGATGAAGTCGCATATCAATGAATTCTGCACAGGGCTAACGTCGATTACGCCGGAGATGGTCGAGCTTGCCAAGCCACTTTCAAACGCCTGTGCGGTACTGGAAAAAGAATACGAGTCGCGTCAATGTCTAATGGCCAGTTGGGGTGACTATGACAGAAAACAATTTGAAAGAAATTGCAGCGACTACAATTTGCGGTTTCCTTTTGGACCGACACATTTGAACATCAAGAATCTCTTCTCGCTGGCGTTGGGCCTGGATCGCGAGTTGGAATTGGATGTCGCTTTCGAGCGTTTAGGCTGGGAGTTAGACGGACCATTGCATCGCGGCGTTGATGATGCATGGAATACGGCCAAACTATTGGCATGGTTGCTTGAAAAGCATCGCACCGCATAGGTCTTCGAAAAATTCCGTGAGTTGTTCCGGCAGCTTTTCTCTCATGCAACAAAAAAACCGCTGGACCGAAGATTCGGTCCAGCGGTATACCGGAAATTAGATTGGGAAAAACTTCACTTGGCTCCTCGTCAAAGCCAGGCTAATTTCCCCGATGGGCTTATGCTAGTTCCCACCTGGATTACCAACTTGACGAATCTCTTCTTCGTCTTGAATGATAATTCGCGGTGTCACCATCATCATCAAACTTTCTGATTCGCGACCAATACCAACGTTTTTGAACAGTCGGCTCACGTAAGGAACGTTACTCAGGAATGGAACACCCCTCTCGTTTCGTCCTTCGCTAAGTCGCTTGATACCGCCCAGCAGAACAGTACCGCCATCTGGAACACTAACCGTCGTATTGACTGTCGTGAAAGCAAAGACTGGCAACTGAACCGTTGTGCCGGTTGTCGTAATTGACGCGTCATTATTCAACAGGTTCGCTGGATTGGTCGGATCGGCCGCTCCTGTACCTGTCGTCGTGGTTGTCGAACCCTCGAAAGTAAACTCATCGACGGCTCCAATCTGTGAAAAGAACGGAGTCAATGTCATTCGAATGAATCGACGATCATCGGATGCAACTGCGTTAACCGAAAGCGAAGTGCCTTCCGCGAGAAGCGTAATGATAGGACGTTGAGCAGCAGCAAAGTCACCAACAACCGGTTCAACACTGGTCACAAACGGATTCAACGATTGATCGTTGATGCTTGCGGTTTGACCGTTGAAAAGCGTGACCTTGGGAGCCTGCATAACATTACTTCGAGTGTCACCCTTAGACGCCTGAATCAGGAAGAAAACCTCGATATCAGACAAGATCGCAAAACCGAAGTTTGCTGCCGTATTGACATCAAATCCACCGAATGTAGGGACAGCAGAAGTGAAACTATCCTGAGTAAATGACAGATCCAAGTCTTGTGTTGCTTGTCCAATTGCATCGCGTCCAAAAATTCGCGTTCCAGAAACTTGATCTGGAATGTTGGTCAATGGCTGAGGCAACCCGGATGAATCTTCAACATCGAAATCGAAGTCGATTCCGATTCGCTCGAAGAAGTCATCCTGCAAGGTAATGAACCGTACTTCAATCGTGATCTGCAAGTCTTGCAGGCGTCGAAGCGATTCGAGCAAGTCTTGAATTCGCTCGTGGTTCTCTAAAGTCTGACTAATGACCAAACTTAGATTCGCACGGAATTCGTTAATAGTGCCCGGACCACCGTTCGTATCCAACCAACTTTGAGGATCGATGGTGTTTTGAATCAATTCAATTAATGGATCGAAGTCGGCAATTGCCGCACCACCGCCAGCACCAGGCATACCACCGCCGCCGAAGCCGCCGCCGCCTGCTTGCCCGCTCCCTGGATTCAATCCGCCACCGGCTGCAGGAATTCCACCACCTGGTAGACCCAATTGCTGGGACATGGCGATTGGATTGATGCTGCCTTGCGGTGCACCGTTAGCTGCAACCTGGCTTGGATTGATCACCTTGTTCGCATTTGCATTTGCATATCCACCCAAACCGTTGGGATTGTAGACACCTGAAACAGGTCCCATTGCAGGATTCGAAACAAAGTTCGGAATTGGAATCACAAGGTCAGCCACATAGTACGTTTGTGGATAAACATCCTGTGACTTGCGTTGCGGAGTCGTGATCAACACGACCTCATCCTTAACGGTGTACGTCAAGTTGAAATCACGAAGCAAGTTATTGAGGGCTGATTCCATCGAAATCGGCTCACGAAGGTTAAGCGTCACAGGAGATTCCTTTGATGCTCCCGCATCGGCCAAAGCCTGTGTGTCGTAGTTGAAGTTGACACCAGCTTGTTCACCCATCAATTCGAGGACTTCCATCAACGGTTTGTCATTGAATCGAGCATCGATTTTCCGGTTTCGTAGCATGTTACGAATGGCAAGGTCTTGAAGCGATTGCCCTGCTGCATTCTGCATTTGCTCGAGTCGGATTTGAGACATTTCTCGCCAAGACTCCGCATCGCCAAATTGAAGAGGATTTTCATCCGCTTCAAACATTGGAGCACTTGAATTAAGTACGCCGGCCATGCTGTCCTGAAATCCAATTTCTTTCGCATTCTGGATTCGCTGCAGTTTGTTCATTCGTGTCGCAAACTTTGACTTCCAGACAAGCGCTTGAACAATATCCGTCTCAGGAGCCAGTTCATTGGCTTGTCGTGCAATCATTTCCGCTTCACTGAAACGCTGTTGATCCATCAACTTGTTAAACTCTTCAACCAAGGCCTGAATCTGAAGCCCTGTTTCGACACGTTCATTACGACGATTATTCACCTCTGCCATTCGCGACGCATTCGTTTCAGCGTTTTGAATGTCTGACATGTTACTTTCGATAAAGGATTGCTGACTCTTGATTCGACGATCAACAATCGTGATCAGCTTTCGTTTCAGATCCTCTGTAAGTTGAGAACCCTGAACCCGCGATCGTAGAGACTCAAGATGAGTCAATGCGGCGCGAGGATTTTTCTGTGTGTTGAGACGCTCAGCGACTTGTTGTTCCCGAAAGACCTCATTCGACATTCGCTGATAAATAATCTGTTGCTCTTGCTCAATTGAATCAAGGGTCAGACGATTCGGCGAATCTTGCAATTGTTCAACTGGTGAAAGTTGATCAATTGCAGCCTTCATTTCCTCTTTCTCTTGTGGTGTCAATTCGTCTTGATAATTCCAAGCCTGCTTGAATCCGGCAAGAGCTGAAGTTCGATTGTTCTGCTCAAGATCAGCCATTGCCTTCTTGAAAATCGCACGTCCTTCACTCGTTTCGATTTCCTGAGCAATTGCTTGCGAAGCGCGACCTGGACCAATACCGTTGCCATTGGTCTGAACAACTCCAGCGTTCGCCGAATTGCCCATTTTTGCTTCAACTTGCCATGGACGCAGATCCTGCGGTTTAAACGCAGATTCCGGTACATCAATTTGCTTGGCTTGAGTCAGCAAAAGTGTTGCCTGATTGGTGTTGCCTTGATCCAGTGCCAACTGGGCACGTGCAGTCAAGTTCAACACGGTATCACGTTTTGATGCGACTTGTGCTGAAGGAGTTTGCCCCCGCATTTGAGCGGCACGCGCCAAAATCTGGTCTGGTGTGACTTCGGTAGGAAGCAAGTTGACCTTCAGTGACTTGGCCTCGGTGGCCAATTTCTCAGCAAGCTCGACTTCACCATACTGAAGCAAACCATCCGCTTGAACGATTAACAATTGCGATCGACTTCGATCGTAAACGTCTTTCGGAAGCGAGGCTTTGCGAGTCGCGGTGACTTTGACTTGATTGACCAATGCTTCAACATTGGCTGGCGAATCTTCGTTTGGAAGATACTTGCCATCCATGCCTTGGAGCGCGGACAGAATCAATTCTGTCTTTTTCAAATCACCAACTGCAAGGCTTCGGCGAGCGTCTCGCAAGTACGCTTTTCGAGCATCCTTTTCAGAAGCCTGTGGAGCGACCGAGGTGCCGTCCTTAGGTTCCGGAGCATTTTGGCCTTGAGCGGTTTGCTGGACAGAGGTTGTTGACGGATTAAACCCAGAACTTTTCGCTGGATCGAAAGATCCTTTGGAAGCCGCCGGTGACGGCTGTGATCCTGAGTTGTTTGTAGGCGGCGCCGAAGGAGGAACAAAACCACCCCCCGATGTCGTCTGTGTTAAAAATGCCGGTGAAACAGGGGCTGCAGAAAGTTGCCCGATTGCACCAACGGCCAGAAGACCTGAGACCACTGACAGTGTGGTCCGCTGAATTAAACGCACGGAGGCTTTCAAATTGTTCTCCTTCCTTAGAGATACCGTAAGACCTCGATCGGATAATGACCTGATTGTTTTGCCTTCATCGATTTTGAGCTTGCCGCAGGGCGGCTCGGAGTAAACTCAAATGGTTCGCCCACGCCAAAACAATCAGACCATCCATACCCATCAAGAGGATACTATGGCGATTTAAATAGTCGAGCCGTTTAATTACAAACACCACAGTGAACCGTCAATCCCAGTTCAAAAAAAAATCAGTATTATTCTGAAATTCCAATCTGGAATCGCTAGCACTTACCGAATGATTGCAATTCAATTGCTTGTAACGAATAACTTTTTTTCGTTTATCTTTACGTACAGGCCGGTTAACGCATTTTTCTGCATGCTACGCCCGTTGCCAAATAAAGATTTTGTTTTCGCTAAACCATAGAAAAATTGCTGTGATTTCGAACTCGTTAGATAAAGAAACAACCCATTGCCCGCAATGTCAGTCGGAAATCCCGGCCGATGCACCTGCTGGAATTTGCCCTAGTTGTATTTTGGGGCTTGGATTGTCCAATCCTGACGATGCGACAATTGACAACCCCAAGGGCACAAAACCGGCAACCGCATTCATTGCTCCAAACGCTGCCGATTTGAATAAACGCTTCGATCACCTCGAGGTTGATTCGTTACTGGGGCAGGGTGGAATGGGCGCCGTTTACTTAGCAAAACAGATTTCACTGGACCGCCAAGTCGCCGTCAAAATTTTGCCGCCCTATGCCGGAACGGACCCTTCGTTTTCAGAAAGATTTCAACGCGAGGCTAGAGCACTAGCGCGATTGACACATCCAAATATCGTAATGGTATTCGAGTTTGGACAGGTCGCAGACATGTTCTATTTTGTGATGGAGTATATCGACGGTGTCAATTTGCGAGAAGCGATCGAAGCAGGTGGTCTCAGCACGCACGAGGCATTAAAAGTCATCCCGCAAATTTGCGAGGCGCTGCAATTTGCCCATGACGAAGGCATCGTTCACCGCGACATCAAACCGGAAAACATCATGCTGGATTCGAAGGGGCGAGTTAAAATCACCGATTTCGGTTTGGCAAAGCTATTGGAGCAGAACGCAATCAACTTTACGTTGACAAGCACCAATCAAGTTCTCGGCACCTTAAAATATATGGCTCCGGAGCAAATCGAGAGCCCAACGACCGTCGATCATCGAAGTGATATTTATTCGCTGGGGGTTGTATTTTACGAACTGCTAACCGGTGAGCTTCCGTTAGGTCGCTTCGATCCACCATCTATGATCGCACATAAGAATCAGGAGCTAGACCCCGTCGTGATGCGAACGTTGGAGAAACAACCGAAGAATCGTTTCCAACACGCAAGCGACGTAAAGTTGGCCGTCGAAAGTGCAATTCTCGAAAGTCCAAAGCTCGACGACTCCGCTATTCCGCCGCAGAAACCCGTTTCGGAATCCAATTTAGGCAGAAACAAATCGCAGAATAGGTCAGCGAGCAAACGCCTACCGGCGGTGAACTTTCAGCTGCACAAAGTTTTTGCTGGATTCGGAAGGGGCAAAGGACTGTTTCGTGTTGATTTTGATAGCCAGGAATTGGTGATCGATCTTGAAATCAAGGATGTACTTGGAGGGCTGTTCCGCTCGGAATTCAAACAGGTCCGAATTTCATTTGAACACATACTGGCATTTAAGCCGGAGTTTAGCTGGTACTCACATCCTAAGGTCGAAATCCAAACGGATTACTTTGAAGAATTTGCGTCATTGCCTGGCGCTGAAAATGGCAAAATCGATTTACTTTTCGATTCAAAAGACAAAAAACTCGCAAATCAGCTTTGTCAACAAATTGAAGCCACGCTGGGTTTTGACCTGGAAGATGAGAACGACGCAGAACAGGATCCTCCAGTCGATGAGGAGGCGGTGAGCGAACTAAAGGAAAAGTTAACGAAACCGGCGAATCTGTTCTTTGCCGCCGGTATCGTTGATTTAGTGACCGCAACTTGCATCTTCATTTCCAGTTTTGTCATCCTGAACGGTAGAGGATCAGATGCCGAAATCGCTCCGCTCATCGCGTTGGGCGGTGTTGCCATGTTCATTGCCGGCATCTTTGAAATTTATTTATCGAAGTGTGTGCGCAACATGGTCAACGGCTGGGTCATAACAATCGGCTGGGCAGCAACCCTTATCGTATGGATACATCCGGGAGTCGTGTTAGTGGGTATCGCTCTGGTCGTCGCGTTCTTTAAGACCCCTTACCGAAGACTCTTCAAGGGTTTTGAATACAATGCAAATCTTTTGGAATTGGGGCGCATTTCACAGCCTTCGGTCCACCCAAATGCATCGCAGCAATTTGAGTTATCATCACGACTCTTCATGCCCAATCTTTTTTTGGGAGCAATGGGTATGACATCATTGTTGGTCTGCGGTATCACCGGAATGATGAACGCCAACCTTGATAAAGAAATATTCGGCCTGGTTTCGCTTCTCACGATTTTTGGAATCCTTAATTTGGTCGGTGCAATCGTCTTCTATTTCAATCCAACCGTATTCTGGGCGAGCACAATCGCGACGATCGCCAAATTACCAACACACATCCTCTTCCCTATCAGCTTTTGCGTTGGGCGTATCATTCGCAAACGTCTCAATAAGTTGAATGCGGATTCTAATTCGGGTAATCCTTACGTTCAAAAAGGGGAAGGTTTCACACACGCCTGAAACCAAATGGGTTATTCTTCCGTAAATTGATTGGAGACAACAAAACATTGCCACCAACCAAATTTACAAGGAAATTCCATGCGAAAAATCATATTGCTAGTCTCTGTGCTGGCCTGTTTTACATTGGCAGGCTGTGGTGGAAAACCAACATCATCCGGCGGCTGATGAGGCGGAGCAAAGCCTCCGGTCGGAGGCACGAAGAGCACTGCCAGTGTCAAATCCAGCAAGACTGATTTGAAAGAAGCCGACGCGGGCAAGCGGAAAGATGCTGAAAACGCCGAATCGCGTTGAACGGATAAAAACTTGCGTCGAAAATCAGCTTCGCTGTCCTGTTGAAGGCCAAAGGGACATCTTAGACTTACGCTACAACGACAATCTGGGCGGGAGAATCATACCCCGTCAAGATCTTTTTTTGTCCAAAATCACTTCCAACAACAGGCTCCTGCAAGGACACGACATGAACTATAAAATCGATGAAATCGAAGGAATCGGCCCAGTTTACACAGAAAAACTCTCGGCCGTGGGAATCACGACGACGGAGCAACTGCTGGAAAAGTGTGCAAGCGCCGCGGGGCGAAACGCCATTGAGAAAGAATCCGATTTAACCGCAAAGCAATTGCTCGTCTGGGCGGATGTTGCCGATTTGATGAGAGTCAATGGCGTCGGTCGACAATTTGGAGAGCTATTGAAAGCCGCCGGTGTGGACACGATTAAGGAATTGGCGACCCGACGGACAGATCATTTGACCGAAAAACTTGCCGAGATCAACGCAGAGAAAAGACTTGCCCAAAAGGTCCCGAGTGAGACGCAAGTGCAAGCCTGGATTGCCGCCGCGAAAGAAACGACTCCCATGATTTCACACTAAGGACATCATGATTTCACACTAAGGACATCTGAGGATATTTCCCAATCGACCGCAAAGCACCACGGATGCAGAGCGGTTTTCTTAGCCGTTCTCCTTTAAACCAGCAAACTTGCGTATCGCTTTTTTGTTGGATTCGAATGCCATTTGTTCGATCACGGACTCCTCCGGTTTCGCGAAAAAGTAGGACGTCACTTCGGACTCTTGGACTTGAATAAACTCTATTGTTTTGACTTTACAAACGTAGAACAGGTCCAACACATCGCTGATCACCCCTTTGTATTCATAGGTGTTCGGAAACGTTGTAAGGAACTGCATCTCCGTAGCGATCAAGCCAACTTCTTCGTGAATCTCGCGGGCGACAGCAATCTCGCCTGACTCGCCGCCATCGACAAAACCGCCAGGCAATCCAAGCATTCCTTTTCCTGGATCCTTTGCACGCTCGATAAAAAGCACTCGTCCAGCTTCATCACAAATAATCCCGCCAACTGCGATTGTCGGAGAAAAATAGTATTGAAACTCGCAATTGTTGCAAACGAAGGGAATTGACGACGTCGGCCCAGACCGATCACCGCATAGTGGGCAAAACCGAAAAATGGTGTCAAACTTTTGTCCCATAGCATTTCACAGTTTTCGCTTGGTTCAATCGGCCAGATGTTCACCCTCAGTCGGTGTCACCAGGCTTTGAGCATTGTTTACGAGGCACAAACTTTGGGGCTTTACAACACCCAGTAGAACTTACTTTGCAGCGATTTTATCTTTGCCCATAAACGGGTGCAACGCAGCTGGAATGGCAATTGATCCATCGGCTTGCTGATTGTTTTCAAGTATCGCGATGATCGCACGACTGCAGGCAATTGCGGTTCCGTTTAAGGTATGAACGAAGTTAGTTCCTTTTTCGCCTTTGACTTTGTAGCGAGATTCCAAACGGCGAGCCTGATAATCCGTGCAATTTGACGTTGACGTCACCTCACCCCATTCCCCGGCATCACCCCGACCTGGCATCCATGCTTCCAAATCATATTTTCGAAAGGCTGGACCACCAAGGTCCCCGGTCGAAGTGTCAACTACGCGGTAAGGAATCTCCAATGCATCAAAGAGTTCGCATTCGATTTGCCGGAGCTCTTCATGAACCGCATCGCTCTGGTCCGGCAGCGTGTAGGCGAACATCTCGATTTTTGTAAATTGATGGACGCGATATAAGCCTTTTGATGCTCGTCCGGCGGCACCTGCTTCCGTCCGGAAGCAGTGACTGACTCCGCACAATTTTACTGGAAGTTCTTCTGAGTCAAACGTTTGCTTGGCATAGAGGCCACCAAGCGTAATCTCCGCAGTGCCCACCAAACAAAGGTTAGAGTTTTCTACGCTGTAAACCTGTGTCTCATTGCCGCGGGGGTTGAATCCGATACCCTCCAAAATATCTTCATGAGCAAGATCGGGGGTCGTCATTGGAATGAACCCTCGTTTCACCAGCTGAGTGACCGCATATTGCTGAAGCGCCATGTCCAAAAGAACGGCATCGTTTTTTAAAAAGTAAAAACCCGATCCGGTCGTTCGAGCCCCACCTTCAAAATCAATTAGATCAAGTCGTTCGCCTATTTCAACGTGATCTTCAACTTTGAAATCGAATTCCCGTGGCAAGTGCGCGCCACGACTGATTTCAAGGTTGTCTTTATCATCTTTTCCTATCGGAGCGTCTGGATGCGACAGATTGGGAATTCGCAACTGAAGTTCGTGAACGGCTGCATCTAGTTCATCACATGTCTTGGCAGCAGCTTCCTTTTTTTCCCTGTAGGATCGAGCCTCTTCTTTCAAGGTTTCCCGTTCGCTTGGGTCCGCTTTGCCGATCTTTTTGGAAATTTCGTTTGCTAGTCGATTGAACTCTTGGGACTGCAGGTCCTTTTCTTTTCGTTCGGTCTCTAAATCAACCAATTTATCGACATCACATTGAACGCCACGATTGACACAGTTTGTTTTGACTTCCTCAACATTCGCGAGGATATATTTTCTATCCAACATTTGGTTCTTTTGATCTCTGTATTGATGTCCGCTTGCCCTAACGTTTTGTTGCTAGTTCAAAGTAGTCGGCCTCCCCTTCCCATTCGCTTACTATTATTCATGGAAACCTGCGTTTTGCCCAGCACGTTTCGGTACGATTGGACGTCGGCGAACAGAACGGACTAATGAGTAAGACATTCCGGGAATTGATGATGCAAAGTTTTGCATTTCCGCGGTCGAGGCCCTGGGGTGCGATCAATTTTCAATGAAGTCAGTACCCACGGGGCGACGATTCATAACTGTATTCCACGTTAACGAGCTTTTAAACGCTTTCATCAAATCGACGATCGATTGACCCGTTTCCTTTTGTTCAATTGGTAACAATGCTACCGCCACTAAATAATCCCTCCCGTCTTATACAACTTATTGCGAAAGTTACCGACTTACGTCCATCCGACGTCCAAAAACGTCTGATCGCCGAAACAAAAAAACTCGGACACACGGTATCGGCTGAAATCCAACGGCGTTCCATCAAGCCTTTTGTGAATTCGCCGGCGCTTGAGCGTTTCTACGAGGAATCGGACGCATTTTTGTTCGAGTCGACGGTTTGGAACACGTGCAAAGCCAAACAAAACATGCGGAAATTTATCTCAAATCGCTTAAGTCGATTGGATCGAACCAACCAGAAAATGTTATGTTTCGGCGACGGACTTGGATTCGACAGCGCTCACTTCGGTTGCCAAGGTCACCGCGTCCGTTATTTTGACCCGTCTAAAAAATGCAGCCGATTTGCGAAGGCAGTGTTTCAAGACAATCAGCTTGAGATCAAAACTCTCAATTCACTCGGTCAGATACAACCGGGATCGATGGACGTTATTGTTTGTCTTGATGTCTTGGAACACATCTTCAACCCAATTGAATTTGTAAAGAAGTTTAGCGACTGGTTGAAACCTGGCGGGCTCCTGTTTGTCAACTCGCCGTTTTGGTTAATTCATTCGACGACGCCTACACATTTGTTGGCGAATCGCAAGTTTTCGGGTGACATAAAAAATCTCTACCGAAGCAACGATTTCATTGAAATTGATAGCTCGTTGTTTTGGGATCCAATTTTGTTTCAAAAACGTATCGCTCAACCAGCCAGTCTTGGGCCGGCCGCACGCGCGAGAGTCCGTTTTGGACAGGCAGTTCTTTACCCTGCTCGATGGTTCGGAAGGTTACATTCCACAGTCGCCCGAATGATTACACGCCCATCAAAAGACTTCTTGACTGCGATTCAAAACGCTACTTTCACTTAGATACAGTAAGTACTGTGCTCTTTCGATTCCCTTGATAGCAAATTGAAAACGGGACGTGTTTGCTGCGGCATGTTGTGGAACGGCCCAATGGCTACAACTGAATAAATTTTTGAGTGGTATGCTACAGCGAGTATTGCGAATCAGCTCGAGGTTGGCGAAAAGGTTTATACTCTTCCAATTCAATATCGAAAGGTTTCCGGATCTGGTAGGCTATTCCTCGCCATTCGATTCGACGAATACGAAGAACTTTTACAAGAGCAACGACGCATACGACTAATGCGATTAGCGAAACCTGCGGCAATCGCAAAATGTTTCCAACTGTTAACCAGTCTGCGCGAACTTCACGCGTTAATTCTGAATGACGACGGGTAATAACGTGATTCATCACAATGAAGAATAGACACGTAATTCCCCAAGCAAACGTCAACGCTCCTCCCAATACACAAAACGAAACCCACTTGCCCAAAAACAGGTTGGTAAAATTCGTCGCAAGTGCACCCAAAAAAACGAAAGCCATTATGATTCCCTGAATCAAAACGGGCATCCATTTCGGGTGATACAACTTGCCCTGAATCATCTGCCGCGGAATCCAATTCGAAAAGGTTTTCAAATTGGTGGATTCTGAATTGAGCAACAACATGTGCGGATTAAAAAAGAATTTTTTCCCCGCCCTTTTGACGACGTTAAAAACTGGCGCATCGGCCGAAAACGAGGTTCGCCATTGTTGAAGCATTTCGTCGCTCTTGGCGATGTCGGTCCGAATCGCCAAACTCCCCCCCCATGGAAAACGGAACTGGGCCATCTGGATGACCGAACCCATATTCCAAAACGCTCGAACCAAACTACCGAGTTCTCCGTTTTCCGGTGTATACCAACGATTACCACTGCTGGCACCGATTGTTTCATTTTCAATTAATGGCTGAATTAATGCACGCAACCATCCGCTCCATGTGACCGCATCTGCATCAACGAAAACGACAAATTCAAATCGATCGTCAATTTCTTCAACCACGCGGGCATAATTGCTATTTACCAGCGTGCAGTTTTTGCTTCGTTCGGTAATGATTTTTTTTGTAAGTCGGGGCGAATGCTGTGCGTCATTCAACCGATCAACATAGGGGACCGCTGGATCGTTTTCATTATCCAACGCGATTACAATTTCGTAATCTGGATAGTCTTGTTGTATAATCCGGTTTAAACACTCTTCAAGAAACGGATCGCCACCGCGAAGCGACATCACAACGGCCACGGGTCTGCATTGATCGTCTGAAATGGGCGTCCGGTGTGGCTGTTTCACTTTCCGACACAAGTTCATAATCGGAACTGCCTGAATCAACGCTCCGGCTAGGACGACAATGGAAAAAAACATTGTGAGGACGAACAACATTGGATTTTTGGGTGTTTTGGGTAAGATCCTTAGTTCAAAAGTAAGATATCGACATAATTTCATGAAATTTTTAGTTTTGTCCTCAGCTTGTTTTTTTCTGCTTTTTTCCCATCCGACGAGTGAAGGCAAACAAATCGGGCATGCCGCCGTCCGCGAAATGGGTACCGTGCGATGGAATCGTAATCTTGGGAAGGTTGCAGAGATTGCAAAGTCTGACAACAAGCCAATATTCATGCTCTTTCAAGAGGTCCCAGGCTGACAGACTTGTATTGATTTTGGCGTCGGTCCGATGTCACATCGCTTGCTTGTCGAATCCATTGAAACTGATTTCGTTCCTGCTCTTGTTTACAACAACAAGAAGCAGGACGCAGAAAAGCTCAAGCAATTCAATGAACCGTCTTGGAACAATCCAGTCATTCGTTTTTTCGATTCAGATTGGAATGATGTGATTGCTCGCCAAGAAAACGTTTGGGACATTGGACCGGTCACCAATCGCATGATCGCAGCATTAAAAAAAGCAAATTCGAAAAACCCTAACTATGTCGTGCCGATACATCTTGAATTAACTGCCTTACAATACTCAAAAAATACTGAGCACGCTTCATTTGCAATGCATTGCTATTGGGAAGGGGAAATTCAATTTGGCGCAGTTGATGGAGTGAAGCAAACCCAATCCGCCTGGTATGACGGAAAAGAAATCGTCAACGTGACATTTGATCCGACGATTATCAGCTATACGTCGATCGTCGAAACGGCATTAAAAGTCCGATGCGCATCGACCGTATACACGCGAAGTGCTTCGCAAAAAATAATAGCAATAAAGCTTGCCCGCGATCAAGCAGAACCAATTGCCGAGAAAGAGTTTGGACGGCCCGCTATACGATCGGACCAAAAATACTACTTGCGGAATTCGCCATTACGCCTTCTGCCGTTGACAGCAGTCCAGGAAACTCGAGTGAACAGCGCATTAGGGCGTCGCGAAAAACCAACTCCGTATTTGACAGTTACCCAATACGAAATGCTGAAAGCGATACAAACAAAACTACCGAACAATCGAGACCTAGCCAAACGACTGGCGACAGCAAAAGCCAAAATGGATTTCAACTCCTATTTTGATTTCGCGAAAAAGAACCTGATTTCAAGCGACGGCAAGTAGACGGTCGGTCCTCGGTTAAATCTCTTGTGACGAACGCCGAAGTCCCAATGTAACAAACAATCAAGAAAGAGCGACAAGTCATTTTACAGATTTCCAGCACTCAAAATCCAAAGATCAAAGAACTAGCAAAACTTAGGTCCGAACGTCATCGAAAGAAGCAAAACCTCGTATTGATTGATGGCATGCGAGAAACACGCCGAGCAATCGATGCGGGTGTAAAGTTGACTGAAGTGTTTTTGAATTTTTCGAGTTCAACCGATTCCGATCGAGTCGCCTTGTCCGCGATCGCAGACGCTTTGCAAGTTCCATCATTTGAACTTTCGGATGAAGCCTTTGCAAAAATCAGCTTCGGCAATCGAAATGAAGGCATCGTTGCCGTCGCGGATGCGTTTGAACATTCGCTTTCAAACTTGAAATTAAGTGATAGCCCGATGATTCTAGTTTTGGATGGAATCGAAAAACCGGGAAATGTCGGAGCGGTATTTCGAACGGCATCTGCTGCCGGGGTCGATGCCATCTTCTTGACGAACGAATTGTGCAACCCACTCAATCCAAACGCAATTCGCGCCAGTCTTGGGACAGTGTTTGGCTTGCCATTTATCAGTTGTACAGTTTCAGCGGCAAAACATTTTTTTGAGCAAAATCGCATCCGTCCAATCGCGACAAGAATCGATGGCGATTGTGCATACACGGAATTTGATTACACCCAGTCAATCGGGATTGTCCTTGGAAGTGAAGACCAAGGGGTGCACGAAGAATGGAAAGACATCGAATCGGTTACGATCCCGATGAAGCATTCAGTCGACAGCCTAAACATTTCCGCGACAGCCGCCATCTTTTCATTTGAAGCAAATCGTCAAAGAAATCAGATTCGATAGAAGGCCCTTTCGTTGCTTCGTATCACCGTTTGGATTTCGAATCCGGCAAGCGTTTTGCGCAAAAAACCTTTTTTAAACCAAGCTGTTGCCGGAGTTTCATTTGGGTGTATCCTTCAAACAGAGATAGGCAGCAGCGAGTTTAACGTATCGTCCATAGACGCTTGGTGACATCGAGTATAAAACGTCGGCTGAGGATTGGTCAGTCTAACCAATCATCCGCAAAACATGCGGCTCATTCAAGATCACCGAAATACGTTGACCGAATGAAGTGATCACGGAACAGCGTTGAATTCGGCGGGTGAATTGGAGAATTGAACGATGTCAGAGATACTTTTCGAGAACAGCTTGGCAATCATCGTTTTCGGTTTATTTGTTTTTGTGCCGATGGTCATGCTGGCCAACCATTATTCCGATTGGCGGATATGGGTTGGTGCCGGGGCCATTCTTGCATTGATTGTGGGCCTGGTCGCTTTGGAGCGATACGTTGTTGCACCTCGCGAAAAACTACGATCAACCGTTTCAGAGATGGCAAAATGGGTGCAACGAAACGAACATGAAAGACTGCTGGAATATTTTTCAGAAAGAATGCCCGAGGTTCGCCAACAAGCAAAAATGGAAATGCCACGTTACGACTTTAGTCGGTGCAGCATAACTTCATTCAATGAGGTCAAGATGGACGCAAACAACCCGAATCGTGGAAGCGTCGATTTCACGGTGGGTGTAACCCTCATGTATCAAGGCATCAAGCAATCGGCGTTGAGAGATGTGACACTTATTTTTGAAAAGGAATCAGACGGCAATTGGCGAGTCATACAATACAGTCATCGGGCACCGTTCAGGGAGCCGGGTACATTTTTCTAACTGCAGATCGCCGTTGCGACACATTCGTAATCATTGGCTTTTGGCAAAATCCATGATAATCATCAAAGGGAATCGGTGAATTGGGCTACAAAAAAAGCCCGGCTTAATCAGCCGGGCTTTTCTTACTTCTTCTTGCCAGTGTTGAATTTGGCAAGAGATTCGACTTACTCGAATCCTTTAAATGGATGAGCAGCGGTATCTTTACCAGCGATCATCGCATCAACACTTGGTTCACTCTTCATCGCTCGTTCGATCGACAATTTGGTCGCTTCGTAGTTGTAATCGTAGATCTTCTTGTCATCTTCAGCAGCTTTGTGAATGAACACGCCGCAAACGATCACAAGTTCTTCGGCTTGGTCTTTAGGGATGGTTCCTTCAGCAACGCAATCCGCAACAGCCTTTGCAACAGCTGCTTGTGCAGGACCAAACATTTGAATCGCTTGCTTCAGCGAGTCCATCGTAAATTTCGTAATCATCACGGTCGCTGGTTTTACCGCCAAGTTTGGCTGAAGAACGGCCAACAAGTTGGTGTGACCTTTGCTTTGATTTGCCAGGGCGTTTGCAAACGCGGTGCCAACAGGACCGTCTTTGCTACCGACCAATAGATCGATATGAGCGATTTCGTTTCCGTCGCCGCACAATGCTTCGCCAATAAACATTGACATAATGATTCTCCAAATAATGAGTGAAAAATGCTGAATACAAATCGGACTGGTTTAACGGCGAATTCCAAGCATAAAGTCAGCCTGCAATGAATCGCAAACAATAATCGACTAGTCCCGTTCAAGCGAAATGATTCTTCAGGTCGATCCAAACATCGCGAATCATCACCTGAAGTGGCCAATCCCACCGCAGGGTATTGGCATCCAAAGTTTAAGTATAAAAAGGTATCAGACTAAGGCGGCGTGAACAAGTATCAGCAGATCGCACCGCGTTTTTACAAGTTCGCGTCACTATTCGGACTTTCCCAGATCCTCATCTCTCCCTCCGGAAAACAGGCCTTGCAAACGGGCAACCACCCCACCACCGTCCTAATCATCGCTGCGTCCGCCAGAGCAATCGCGCAATGTATCGTGCGTTCAAGGCATTTCGAAGCAAAACCAAAGATGAAGATCGTTGCCGCGGATCTGTTCTCTGACGCCGATACGCAACAAGCATGCTCAGCCATACAGATTCGGGATTATCCCAATGAATTCGTTTCGGTACTGGAAAGAATCAAACCGGATTATGTCGTTTACTCTGGTGGTTTGGAAAATCATGACGAAGTGATTGAGGCGATTGAGCAAAAAACAACGGTGCTCGGAAACGGCAGCGAAGTTTTGAAAAAGCTGCAAGACAAGGCCAAGCTTTTTGAACTCCTAAATGAAATGGGGTTCGCTGTGCCAAAAAGCCATTTCATGAATCCAAATATTAGGAAACCGAATTTGCCATGTGAAAATCGCTGGTTAAGAAAGAACATTAAATCGTGCGGGGGCTTGGGGGTCTATTCAGCGGATCCCCCTGCATTGGGATCTCTCCAGTCCGAAAAAGATGCCTACTACTTTCAAGAACAAATTGGTGGCGAATCCTATTCGGCGATCTTTGTCGCCACAAAAGACAAAACGGGTAAATCAAATTCACATTGGTTGGGCACGACGATCCAACTCACGGGCGATCGGCGTTTTAACGCTGCCGGATTTTTGTACACAGGGTCAATATTTTCCAATCAACTCACGTCCTCGCAAAACACGCAACTTGCATCGGTCGGTCAATTGATCGCAGAACGGTTTGGCATGATTGGGTTGTTCAATATCGATTTCATCAAGCGTGACGAGCAAATTTTTTTTATTGAAGTCAATCCACGATTTTCCGCGTCAATGGAATTACTGGATCGCGCGATGGACGCACGGATTTTCGATTTGCATCGAAAAGCCTGCCTTGGGAAGGACATCGACATTTCGAAACATGCGTACACTGCCAATTTAAAACGGTTTGGCAAAGCAGTTTGTTATGCCGATCAAGACTGTATGGTGACGCAACGCTTCTTCGATTACGTCAATTGCCAAAATGCAAGTGCTATTAAGCAATCCGAATTCCCAATCGTTGCGGACATTCCCCCAGCCAATACAAAAATCAAAATGGGGCAACCGGTGCTGACCGTATTTGCATCCGATAAATCAGAAATCGGTGTCGATGAAAAACTGGTGAGAGCGGCTACAATGTTTGCATCTCGATTAAATGATTAAGTTATTCGAGGATTGCAATTTCCGAAAACAATTCAACATGAGCAAATAAGAAATGGGCGACGCATTCCGACCGTGGATTCTAGCGGAAACAAATTACGGCTACATCAAATCGAATCCGTACAAGGTGGCAGTATTACCACTTGGTGCGACAGAACCCCACAACCTTCACTTGCCTTACGGAACGGACGTTTTTGAAGGCACGATTATCGGGGAGCACATCTGCGAAGCTGCACACAAAAAGGGAGCCAACGTTGTTTTGTTGCCGACCATCCCTTACGGCACGGAAACCAACATGATTGAATTTCCGTTGGCGATGAACCTGAATCCGTCGACACTCACCTATGTCATTTCTGACTTGGTCGAGTCATGCGTTGAAAGCGGAATCGAGAAGATCGTTTTGCTCAACTCACATGGCGGAAATGAATTTAAGCCGGCGCTCCGGGAATTAGTCAATGAAACCAACGGACACCTTTTCTTGTGCGATTGGTTCAAGTGCATTGGCGATGAATATTCGAACATTTTTGAGCATGATGAAGACCACGCTGGCGAAATGGAAACGTCGTTCGGATTGCGGTACTTTCCGAATTTGGTTGCAAAATATGCAGACGGAACTCTGACCGCAGACGATGGTGAGCGAACACCGCTTCGATTCGAGGCGCTGAAAAAGGGGTGGGTCTCGATTACTCGACCATGGCACCTGTTAACAACCAACTCTGGCAGTGGTTATCCACATGCGGCCACAGCAGAAAAAGGTGAAAAGCTGATGGACCTCATCGTCGAGCGACTATCGACATTTTTGGTCGAACTTTCTGAAGCGGAAATTGATGAGCAATTCCCGTTTGAGTGAGTGATTGAAATTCAAAAGATGAGCGTCGATTGCTGAATCGACGCCCCGTAAGCAGTTTGCTGCTCTTGATTAAATAACGTGCAATCGGGGCTCGGGGCAACCGACGGACGCTTCGATCCATTTCAAGAAGCCCCACCGTTTTTTTACGTAATTTTTTCGCCCATTTTTGATCTAGTCCATTCGCAAATCCTTATCTGCTTATTCAACTATCGGTTGCAATGGACAAAAGTCCAGAACGAATTTCTTTTGCCCAATAGAAACAAAATCGACGTTTGCTGTCTGCTTCGAACCCGCACGGCTAATCGATAGGATTCGGCCCATTCCATAATTGGGATGCATCACCAACATGTTCTCCTTGAAGGAGCTTGTCGGATGTCGAATCGGTTTTTCCCGGACAACTTGGGGACCATCTGGATCCTCTTCACGATTTTCCGAGTTGTCGACACCCAACATTTGCGCCGCAGTCTTGATTTGTGGCGGAGCGACCTGTGGTTCAGGGGGTTTCGTGTCCGATTCCGCGTTTAACTTGGTTTGTAGGATGGGTGCATTTTTCGGTTGATTTTCATCCAACTTTTGGTCGTCGACAAAAACATCGAACGGTACATCATCGCCTGAGTCATCGGTTGCGTTAAGGTCACTGGCAGACTCAACAACCTCGAATACAGGCTCCTCAAATTCGGAGTCCCCAAAATGATCGTCATCGCTCGGTTCCAAGTATTCACTTTGCAACGTATGTCGTTGAGGCTCGTGCACCTCCATTTTTTCGCGCGGCAATTCCATCAAAAATGTACTTGGAATCGTTGGCCACATACTTCCTTTTCTAGTTCGATACATGGCTCGACTAATCTGCAATTCACTCATCGCCCGAGTAATTCCGACAAAGAAAAGTCGCCGCTCCTCCTCAATTTCTGAGTCCGATTCCATGCTTCGTGCATGAGGTAGAATCTGATCTTCAAGTGCGACGATGTAGACAATTGGAAACTCAAGTCCCTTCGCCGCATGCAACGTCATCAACGTGACCTTATCTGTGTCGTTGTCCCAAGCGTCTTGATCATTCACCAGGCTGGCTTGATCAAGGTAGACATCGAGTCCCCCAAAGTCTTTGTGCTCACGATCAAACTCGATCGCTGCGTTCAGTAACTCATCAAGGTTATCAGCGCGTTCTTCGTCCTCGGGATTACCCGTCATCAACAAAGTTTCCTGATACCCCGTTTCGACGTAAACCTTTTTGATGATGGTATTCACCAAATCGGTTGCCGACTCGCGAAGCCGAAGCATCATGTCGGCAAACTTTTGAACGTTCTTTTTCGCAACGCCTTTTAATGTGCTGATCTTGCCTGCGTTCAGAGCCGCTTCCAATAAACAGATACCGTATTGATACGCGTAATCTTTTAAACGGTCGATCGTAACTTTTCCGATTTTTCGAGTCGGCACGTTGATAATCCGTTCGAATGCGACATCGTTTCGCGGATTATTGATCAAATGAAGGTATGCAAGAATGTCCTTCACTTCTTTTCGCTGATAAAACTCGTGCCCTTTGACGATTTGATAGGGAATACTCAATGTCCTCAACGAGTGTTCGATCGTTCTAGACAAGGCGTTCGTTCGATAAAAGACCGCGATATCCTTCGGATTGGTACCCTTTCGTATCCGCTCATGGATTTGGTCGGCGATCTTGTTGGCTTCCTCAATCTGGTTGGGGTAGGCCACCAAACGCACAGGAAGCCCACCTTGATTGTCGGTGAAAAGCTGTTTCTCCTTGCGCTGTGTGTTGTAACTGATCAACTGATCAGCTACCTGTAGAATCTGCGGCGTGCTCCGGTAATTTTGCTCCAGCTTGACGACCTTGGTCTCCGGAAAGTCTTTTTCGAAATCTAGAATATTGCGGATGTTCGCGCCACGCCAACCGTAAATCGATTGATCCGGATCGCCTGTTACGGCAAGATTTCGATGGTTTACTGAAAGCATCTTCAGGATCATGTATTGTGCATAGTTCGTATCCTGATATTCATCGACCGAAATGTACTCGTACCTCGCGTCGAGATCTTCTCGGACATCCGGATTACCACTCAAAAGCTTTGCGACGTGCAAAAGCAAATCATCAAAGTCAACAGCATTCGAACGAATCAACCGCTTTTGATACAGCGGATAAAGTTTCTGTACGATCGCATCCAGTGGCGCACCGGGTCGTGGCTCAAAGTCTTCATAAGTGATTAACTGATTTTTCAGATCCGAAATTTTCGTCAAGATCTGGCTCTCGGCGTACTTAAATAGATCAATGTTATGTTCTTCTATCGCCTGCTTGAGTGCTTTCTTGCTATCGGTCGTGTCGTAAATCGTAAAGTTTTCTTCGAGGCCAGCATAACTGCCATATTCACGCAGGGTCCGCGAGCAAAACTTATGAAACGTGCTTGTCCATACCGATGAATCGGCGACCAAATGATTCAACCGCGCTTGCATCTCATCGGCAGCTTTGTTCGTGAACGTCAGGGTCAGAATCCGCCGTGGGTTGACGCCTTGCTCGACCATATACGCGGTTCGATGTGTAACGACACGGGTCTTTCCGCTACCGGGTCCAGCAAGAATTAATAGCGGGCCCGTGATCGTAGTCGCAGCCGTTCGCTGAGGTTCAGTGAGTGAATTCAACATGGTTGAGAATGGCATCGGTCAAAAATGAATGCGAGAAAATCAGAAGTGTCAGCTTTTGTTTGGACACGTTTGGACAATTCGCCAACGCAACGTTTTTATCGGTTGCAATTACGAATACAACTCAAAAGCATAAGTGACTTCCAGAACGATCTGAAATTGAAATAGCGCCTTGGAGCCATTAATAGCCAAACGATTCAGAACGACACCAACGTTTAGTTTTCGCGTGACACGGGCCGTAGAAAATTGGTGTTGACATCGAACTGCTAGCAAAACGGATTTTTTTGCAAAAACTGATTGGCGACCTTTCGATACGTGGTATATTACGCGGGCTTTGATGGGCAGCCAAGGAGTGTTGCCAGACCATTCTAGACGACTTTTTTTGACTTAAAAAAGGGAGGGACCCCATGGCCGTTACCCGCGTGCCTCTTAGTGAAGCAGAAGAACAGCATCGTGAACGTCAATTGAAACTTGACATGAGCACAGCCGAAATCGGCTTAACTGTTCGCACGACAAATTGCCTGGAAGAAAAAGGGATTTTCAGTGTCCGCGATTTGCTGAAGACCACGCCTGCTGAATTGCTGAGCATCTCAAACTTTGGCGAGAAAACTTTGGATGAGGTTTACAAGGCTCTGGCTGAAATCGGCTTTTCGCGAACCCAAAAAGCGAAATGACTTGCCCGACTGAATGAGAGAATCATTCGGATTTGAGCATCGCCTAAAACAATCATAACTTCCGACGTGTCCGCACAATCCGCGTCGTCTTACAATTCAAATCTGGCCTCAATTGTTGAGGCTTTTTTTGATTCTTGTTCTCCAAACGTTTATAAAAACAACGGACGTTCTAGGTATACAATGATCCCGGCTAGTTTTTTTGGAGAATCTTAGTGTTAATTCAGATCAGTTTGTCAGGAATCATTCGCAGAATCGCCGGTCAAAGGCTATCTTAAAAATAACTCATCACGTGATTCAACGCTACGAATCGGCATAAATTCTCGATTCGTACAACCTTAACGTCTTGTTCCAAAATCGACTTTTTCACAAACGCAGGTAAATAGATATGACTCGCGAGTCAAAACTCCTTATCGCACTCACCATGTTTGCATTAATTCAGCAGGTCGCAGTCGGTCAAGAAAGAACAGCGGCGCTGCCCTCTTCCAACACATCAGGCGTCACAGCATCTAACCCTCGTGCAAGCGTTCCCGACCAATCACAACTGGAAAAAGTCAATCTTGAACTGAATAAGATGTTGAGATTTATCGTCGAACCAAACAAAGACGGAGCGACAAATATTTCGTTCACTGGTTTTCAATCGGCGACACGACCCATTGCAAGTCCTGACTCGCCGGAAATATCGCAAATCATTGCGAGTGAATTTAAGGCGAAAAACTCTCCTTCCGGAATCATTATCCGCATCGACAAGTCTCTCAAATATCCAACCGTTCTGTACAGCACGATTAAGCAGTCATTGGCTGCCAATAAGATTAATTCTGAGGTCTATATTTCTCTAAAAAACCCTCGTCCAACACAGACAGTTCAGCAAGAGAAGAAAATATCTCAGGAATATGTCTTAAAAAATGCCAATGCATCCAAGGTATACGATCTCATCGCTCCAACATTGCGTCAAACTGGCGTCGAACTTCGCCTCGATCCATCAAGAAATTCCATCACCGCCAATGGAACGGAAACACGAATCAAAGGATTCGTCAATGCAATGAAGGTGCTGGACGAGGCGAATGTTGAGAGATCTGCCGTCGTAAATGGAGCCAAATCAAATCGTGGAAATGCTGCTCGCCCAGACAAATTGGTCCCGGCAAACATGAAACGGAATAATTCAAACGCTTCCGGAAATCCGAATCCACGCGGCCTAGACAACGTCGACCCCATTAAACCAACCAACACCGCACAAGCGAATCGAACGCCAACCATTCAGCGGCCTGGACCAATAGATTCGGCCATACCAAAGACGCCAAACCGTTCGGACAACGGAAAAGCAATCGGCAGATATCAACTGTCTGCCGTCGGACAAACGGTCATCATGCTGGACACTTCAACGGGACAATCCTGGTTTCTCGACAGTTCCGATCAAGAGTCGATGCTATGGATTCCAATTCCAGTACCACGTGGCGTAGGAAATTAACGATTGGCGAGTCACTTCGTCATTTACGATGGATTCGACATCCGCAATTTCTGATAGAAACCCGCCATTTGGAACACCTTCTGCAACCACGGCGAACCCGAATGGATGGTGCTCCTGCCAGTCGACCGTCAGTTACCTGTACAATTTATCGTAAAGATTCGCCACCAACGCCGTCCAACCGGTTTGGTGGCTGGCGCCAAGGCCGTGGCCATCATCGCCATGAAAGTATTCGTAAAACAGAACGAGGTCTTTCCAGTTTGGATCAGAAGTATAGTCATCATGTTTTTGATGGCACGGTCGTCCCGAACCGTCGCATTCGAATATCCGAATCAATCGTCGCTGAATTTCCTCTGCGACCCTGTCCAACGTCATCAAGTTACCCGATCCGATTGGGCATTCAATTTGGAATGAATCGCCAAAAAAATCGTGATAGCGATAAAGAGCTTCAATCAGCAAATAATTCATGGGGAACCAAATGGGACCCCGCCAATTGGAATTTCCGCCGAACATCCATGAATCTGAATCGCCCGGAACGTATTGAACTTTGTATTCTTCTCCATGAACGTTAAACGTAAACGGATTCGCTTCATGGTACTTCGATAATGAGCGAATTCCGAAGTCGGATAAGAATTCGTTTTCATCTAACATGTAAGTAAGAATTCGACGTAGTCGTTCTTCCGACGGAATTGCGAGTAAGCACTTCCCACTTTCGTTTTTCGGCGTGTGTTGTAGGTAACTCATGCGACTGCCGATGTCTTTATTCTTTTTCAGAAACCAATCCATCCGCTTTTTAAAACCGGGAAGCTTTTCAATTTGATCGTCATAAAGCACGTTTACAGTAATCAATGGAATCAATCCGACGAGCGAACGAATTTTCAGCGGAACCGCATGCCCTTCGTCGAATAAATGATCGTAGTAAAATCCATCCGTTTCGTCCCAAAGCCCGCGACCGTCAACTGTATTCATGGCCTCGGCGATGGAAACGTAATGTTCGAAAAACTTGGATGCCATATCACCAAATTCGAGGTGATCAGGCGCTAATTCGATCGCCATCGAAAGCATCGATGATGAGTAAAACGCCATCCACGCTGTACCATCAGCTTGTTCCAGATGCCCACCGGTTGGCAGCGGCTTCGAACGATCAAAGATTCCAATATTGTCTAGTCCTAGGAACCCACCGGCAAAGACGTGATTGCCTCGAACATCTTTTTGATTGACCCACCAGGTAAAATTCAATAGCAGCTTTTGAAACGTTCTGGAAAGAAACGTTAAATCAACGTCTCCTGCATCGCGACAATGCTGATAAACTTTCCAACAGGCCCACGCATGAACCGGCGGATTCACATCACCCAGTGCCCATTCATAAGCTGGGATCTGGCCGTTTGGATGCATGTACCATTCACGAAGAATCAATACTAATTGTTGTTTCGCAAAGTCTGAATCCAGCTTGGCAAACGGCAACATATGAAATGCCAAATCCCATGCCGCATACCACGGGTACTCCCATTTATCGGGCATTGAAATAATGTCACGGTTGTACGCATGTCCCCAATCTGAATTTCGCACATCGATTCGTTGCTTTGCGACTTCCGGTCCATTGGGATCACCCTGTTGCCAGTACTCAACAGCGTAATAATAGAATTGTTTGGTCCACAACAAACCCGCGTTGCATTGGCGATTGATGTTGTGCTGGGCTTCATTGACTGATGCTGGAATGACGGTTCGGTAAAACCGATCGTTTTCTGCGATTTCTGCCGTAAAAATCCGGTCGAATTGTTCACCAAAGGAATCAACAATTGGCATTCCGGATTTTCGTTCATCCCGCGTCAAACGAAACTGCCAAACTGCTTCCGACTCGGCGGGCATTTCAAGAAAATAGCAGGGCGAAAATTTTGAACCGTGACGTTCGGAATTGACAGCTGACTCATTACCGTCAACCACAAACTCGTGAAAAGCGTCTTTAAAGAATTTTCCGTTCGGATTAAGCCCCGGGTGTCGGTTGTTATTGGTTTCGTTTTCAGTCACCAGCCACCGACGAAACCCGACATTTTCCGGGTCGGCCAAGAAGGAAAAATCGCCCAACGTTTCATGGCATAGATCTACAAATCCGTCTCCACCACGATTTCCCAATTCAGCCTCAGGTTTTTGAGAACTGCTCTCATGTTCACGACCCCAGCTCCATACGTTGCGAAACCAAAGTGTGGGCAACAGGTGAATTGGCGCCATTTTTATGGATCGATTCGCAATCCTAACGCGGATTAAAATGTCATCCGGCCCTGCCTTTGCATATTCGACAAACACATCAAAGTATTCGTTGTTTTGAAATGCGTCTGTATCGATGAGCTCGTACTCGGCGTGCAAACGATCACGTTGCCGATTCTCGTCAAGTAATTCCTTATAGGGAAACTCATTTTGAGGGTATTTATACAACGCTTTCATATAGGAATGCGTTGGCGAACTCTCCAAGTAGTAGTAACATTCCTTAACATCTTCGCCGTGGTTCCCTTCCGGACCGGCCAATCCAAACAGCCGCTCTTTTAGAATGGGGTCTTGGCCATTCCATAAAGCGACCGCAAAACAAAGTCGGTTTTGTCGATCGGTGATACCGAGCAACCCGTCTTCGCCCCAACGATAGGTTCTGCTACGGGCGTGATCATGGGGGAAGTAACGCCACGAGTCACCGGTCTCCGAGTAATCTTCGCGCACCGTCCCCCATTGGCGTTCGGAAAGGTAAGGTCCCCAGCGTTTCCAATTTCTTTCGCGGTTTTGATCCTCACGAAGCTTCTGTTCTTCGGTGATCGATTGATATTCGCTTTGCAGATCAGCCATAAATTTTCTTATTGTTGAGAGAAATTCTCAGCTTTAAAAGTCGTGGAATTTCAGGGTGAACTGGAATGCGGAGAGCAGAGAAATGAAAGTGGTTTATGTCACTCATCAGTATCGAAACGGGACGCCTCGCTGAAGCCCCTACACATCACACCGTATTCGCGCCGCGAATGCGATTTCCTAAAGATTCGGTTCCGCACCAATCGTCCCCATCAACCAATCAAGATAGTTTGCATCTTTCACGCGACTGAATTCCCGCTCCGCAATCTCCAAACGATCTGCCAGATCAACCGAAATATGTTTTCGATCTTTAAGTCGTTTAGAAGTTTCATTAACGTAGGCGATATGCCGGCTCCAAAGTTCAATGTCGCGAGACTGTTTCTCGCGCAGCCTGGCAGCGTACCAATCACTTTTCAAAAGCGACTCAAGCGTAAACATCTCACGAAACTCAGAATCGTTCACGGTTAAACCATTGTGATCTCCATAGGCCATGATGTGCAGCAAGGACTTCAATGGAGGACACGCAGAATGGATCGAGCCGTCCTCGATATATCGCGTGGCAACTCGGACGTGAGCCTCACAAATATGCTCAATTCCATCGGCGAATTCATCAAGGTTCTGAGTTTCAGGTTTCAAAATCCCTTCGTCAAATACCTTCGTTGGGTTGTCAAATACTCGCCCAAAGAACATTCGTAAGAATTTCCGCGTGATTCGATAACCAAGTCGACTCGCAAGAATGGTTTTACCACCATGCTCGAAATCATCCACTTTTTCGAGCAACTCGTTTTCGATCATCCAATTCGGATCACGCTCCTCCGGCATGAGCCGACACCAAATCTCTGGCATGACCAAACTAATGTCGTGATCGACTTGAAAGTTCGGACCGATGTGCCCGGCGGGAGTTGAAAACCCGTGTAAGTTTGTAAGGATATAACTAGCCAATGCACCATTTAAATCCGCTGTTGGCCGGAGCATGTTGAAAGGCCCCTTGGTCATCGCCCCTTCGCTGCCAGCGCCTGTCGTCGATGGACTTTTTCCGGTTAGAGAAGAAATAAAGTCCATGAACAATTCCGGTAATTGCTGATAATGCATCGGATTGTACACCGCCAAAGCACGCACACCGGTTGAACGATCAGCGGGATTATTGCGACGACCTGCCAGAACCGAAAGGACAGGTACGTAGAGCGGTCTTTCCTTCGGCTGGCCGCGATAAAACTTCATCCCGACGCGCGACGCATAGTCACCAAGCGGGTCCAGAAGGTCCGGGCGTTTCTGCAAATATCTCGGGTTCTTTGTCGGCTTTCCATTGACAATCCTGGGATTGGCCGAGCTGACTGCGTAGTCCACAGACGCATTTTTCAGCGACTTTAACGTCCGCCGCATTGGCTTGGTAAATTGATCAAACGTTACCGCTTCATTGACGATCGCACTGACTTCTTTTTTGTCGAGCGGTTGAAAATTCGAAATAAAACTATCGTTTTTGGAAAAGTCTTTTTCTGTTTGTTTGTCCATGCCTCGATTGATCGCCTCATCAGGCCGCTGAAACAACCGATATTCGCAGTTGGCTACAAATTTGACACCATAGGCTTCTTGGCACCATTCCGGCAACTCTTTTAAATGACTCGCAGGCACGACCGTCGACACGCTGATGTCGTCTTCTGTTTGGATTTTTTTTGCGGGTGAGAAGTCCTGCCGAAGTTTAAACGTTCGCCAACTGTTGTCCGGCAATAATCCGACTCGAAGATAACTACCAACCAAACTTCGTCCGTCATGTTTCAATTCGTGACCTGGCTCGCCATTCACGACGTCGACATTAAAGTGGTTCCGCCAATTCCAATTTGGGTCGGGATCCTGAAACCGCTTGATGATAAAAACCAACGCGTAAATATGGTTAGGAATGGACTCCAACCATTGGTTGTAGCCATCTGAATAATCGCGTGATGGCGTCAACAGTTTGATGACGCTTCCCAGCGTCCGCTTAGGGTCAAGGACCTTCCGACTGGGTAAATCCGGATACGTCGGTCGATTGGGTAAATCGACTCGAAATCGATCCGAATAATCGCGATCGAAAATATCCTGCACGGCTTCGAAATCTTTTTCAAGATCGACGACGAAAAGCGGGCCGTACAACATGAAGTCATCAATCGATTTGCTAATTTCACTCTTGCCGCCCCCGCTGACCGTGCAAGGTTTATGGCAAAAGGTGCCTTCGCCCATCGTACCGACCAGTCGCCAGGAGGGAGCTGCACCATGCTTGTCCATTTGGACCTGATAACCCGACGGCCCCATGTAGATCTTGCCGGGAGAAAGCGGGATCGTTTTCATCGCCCCATCTTGCTCCCAACTAACCTGCTGAAGGGTTAACGATGCAACCGCGTTTTCGTTCACATAGATCAAATTCGGAAACGCTTTATCGACGCCATACCCGTCCGAATGGACATCCATCTGATCAGCGTATTCGTCTGCAATATCTGCAAACGTTCGTTGGTTGTACTTGTGACTGTTGAAGGCAAATTCGTTGCCTAGTGAATAACTGACAAACGCAATCGCACCGCCGGCGTGTTCCTCTTCCGAATTGCCGTAAAGATTGGTCGCATAACTGATTTGCGTTTTGACTTCTTTTTTGCAGTATCCAAAGTAGTTATCCGCAATCAAAGTTACGACAACGCCTTCTTTCGAACGACAAGTCAACTTAAATGGAGTCCCATCGTTATAGATTTCAGCCGCATCTTTCCAACACATTCCGTCCGATCGCTGGCGATCAGTGGCCTCGTCGAAGCTCGGAAGTCCAACCTCCTTTTTGGTCAGCTTCAACAACTGCGGAGCCAAGATGACCGCACCGGTATGTCCGGTCCAATGCTCGACATCGATGCCCGCGTCGTTTTCCAACGAAAATGGACTGCCCGCATTTCCAAAAATCGATTCCACAAAATCGAGGTTACTCACCAACCCGCCCGGTGCAAAAAACCGGGTTTCCATTGACTTGGCAGATGAAAGCCCAGGCACTTCCGGACAGACCAATGGTCGAAGCATCAATGAAACGAAAGCACTCTTAGACCCGGGACAGCCTTGTAAATAAGGAAGGTCTGCAAATTCATCTGGAAGTAACACGGCGTGTTGAAAGAGCCGAGCAAAAGCAATTTTGGGTACAACCTTCTTGTCACCCGCGATGGGCAGTCCACCATCAACGATGTGAAACGTTCCCTTTGTTGTGCGACGATCATTCAGTGGATTATGCAAAACACCGTTGACGACGCGATAGGAATCTACCAGTGAATTGGAAAAGTGATCACCGTTTGCCGGCAGTGACAACTCGCGACTGACACCGTGACGATCGAGTGGAAGGCTATTGTTGGGAAGCCGAAGGGGTTTCGTCAGATTCAGCTCATCGAAGTAGGTGTAGAGAAATGCTTCGATCCTTCGATCCGCTGGGCATTTCAGATCCTCAACCGATTCAATCTTTTGATGTAATGACTGAAGCAACATCTTCGACATATCCGAACCGTGCAAATCTTTGCCTCGATTTGGAACAGCCATTCCATTGGCCGCAAGAAGAAGATCAATATAGTTGCAGATTGATTCTCGGTGATTGGGATCGGAATACGAATTCCATCCAAGTGCAGTTTCAAAATCCATTTTTTGCTTTGATGGTTCCAGTCAAGTTGAGTTTCGCATTCCACAGATTGTCAAGAATTGTGTGAAGATTGCAATCAGATCGAATTGACTTCATGGAATTAGCGAATCCATATTCTGCCCGGCCCTGAGTGAGCAGAGTTTTTTAAAACCGCACATCCCTTGAACACCAGAGCAGATCACTCCAATTCTAAATTGGCAGCTGACGGGGAAGTGGATTGATGCCAAGCCATCGATGAAGAATTGCCATCCATCAAGCGATCAGGATGCGAATCCGAGAACTTCAGGATCGCATCATCTTCGACAACATCGATTGGCGAATAAAACGGATGACGGCTCTGTTCGTACGGCTCGTTTGATTTGGCGTTGTAACAGCAAATCATCGACCATCGCGGTTTGTCGCTGTTGTTCTGGTCGCTGCGGTGAAGTAGGTTCGCATGAAAAAAGATGACGTCGCCCGGTTCCATTTCAACATACGTCAATGTCTCACGTCGTTGTATTTGTGCGACCCGTTCCAGATTGGCTCCAGCCTGCTCGCCAGTCAAAACATGTTCGATCCGATCATAATGATGCGAACGCTCGATCACCTGTAAGCAACCGTTTTGCTTCGTCGATGGATCGACAGCAATAAACGCACTTACCAAATTCGGTTTAAGAACCGCGTTCTGATACCAATAACCATAGTCCTGGTGCCAAGCCCATGCCCCGCCAATTTTTGCATCCTTCATGATCATTTTGGAATGATAATGATAAGGCTCCTCTCCCAATAAAGTCTCGGCAACCTCTACAAGTCGCCGAGACCGGGCAAAAGTACCATAGATTCCATCACCCGGTTGGTTCCAAAGCGACAACCGAATGTTACCCCCTTCACCATCGCCGCGACCATAAGCATGTTGATCCATTTGATGATCGGACTTCGCACGTTCACGCAAAAGGTCGATTTCATCCGTCGAAAACAGCTTCGGGAAGACCAAAAATCCGTCATGTTTAAATTGCTTCAATTTTTCGTCGGCAATCATCCAATGGATCTCACGCAAAAGAAATGAACAAAACTACTCTAAGCTTTCTCGCCATTTTTTCAATGATTCTTGTAATACAGATGGCCCCTTCTTCAAGAGATTCTCCTCAAGCGGATCATTTGCCAAATCGAAATAGAGTGAACCTTGTGGAACAACACTGTGGATCGTTTTATACGGCCCAAGTTTTCCCGGAAAAGTTTGAATCAGCTTTTGCTTCCCTTTAATACACCATTCGTATAGCAAACTCTTCGATGGATCGTCCAAGTCCGCAACGTCATGACTGTAAATCTCGCCGAACAATGAATCACGGCTGATCTCTTTGCCATTTTTGCAAAGTGGAAGCAAATCAAGCCCGGGAAGATTCTGCGGTGCATCGATTCCGACGGCAGATAAAATTGTTGGCATCATGTCGATGCTGGACGTCAACGTTTTAGTATCCATTTTTGGAGCGATTTTGCCCGGCCATTTGATCATGATCGGAGTTCGAAGACCGCCGTCGTATGGCGACTGTTTGCTTTT
>CAJQQR010000023.1 GCA_905480545.1 uncultured Pirellulaceae bacterium | reverse complement strand
TGCCGCGTTATCAATGATTTTGGCTTGTTCGTTTTGATTTGGCTGGTCCAACTGATCATCTATCCATCGTTCGAGTTTACTGCGGCCAGCCGTTTCGCGAGTTGGCATTTGAAATACACCGGATTAATCACCGTTTTCGTCGTGCCGCTCATGTTTGCGCAAGTCGGATTGCTGGCGTGGGAAAATTCGCTTTTCTTCTCCTGGAAATCAGCAACTGGGGCTATCTTGGTTGTCTCATGCTGGTTGGTTACTTTTACGCTTAGCGTCCCAACACATAGCAAGCTACAAGCAATTGGTAATGATCTCGAAACCGTTCGCTGGTTGGTGCTAACCAATTGGCCACGCACCATCTGCTGGAGCCTTGTGCTGCTGCTTTCGCTCCAAAGCTGGTGGCGAGGATTTTGGGAATAAGCTATTTTTCGCGTGCCGAATTTTAAAACGGTTTTCTTTGAAGTGCAGGCTTGAAAACAGTCAATGATTCGAAAAATCAAATTCGAGTACCATCAACACTCTGTCAAATCGTCGCGACCGTAAGGAAAATTGCACTAAAACACATCCTACGGAAAACCCATGACGTCATTCAAGGCACTTCACTTACACAAAATTTCCACGACATCTTTGTCTGAAACAAGATAATCGCCCGTCACGGCAGTTGCGTCGTGAACGTTGGCTCCCCAAACTTTTGCGGAGCGAAAGTTTTTTGCCAGGTCTTCATGGATTAACTTCGCGACGTCGATGAGCTCGGTGCCACGCCTCACCGCATAGGGCTTGTCAAAATCAGGCGTCTTTTTGCGAGGATCTTTCGTGTAGACTCGGACCACATCAAGTGCCGTAAATATTTGCTCGCTCAAGGTACTGATTCCTGAACCTGTTGTCGCTGAAATTGGGAATTCCTGAAAAAGAATTTCGAAGGGTGAGCTGACAAACACCTCCTCGAAGAATTCGCGTCGATCGGATGATCCAACATCATCCGCCTTGCTACTCGCCAAAATCGTTTTAGTGTACGTCACACCAATGTCATTTGGATCAAAAGTCGATTCAGGCCCCAAACGTGTTTTTGAATTTTGAGTCCGCGTTAAAACCTGGAGCAGATCATCGGCCCCATCGTCCGATCCCAAATCGAGCAAAAGCAACACTAAATCCGCACTGCGAATCAAGGCATGGGTCTCTTCGGTGTAATGGTCAGCGGAAATGGGTGCCGTGTCGACGACTTGAATGGAAACGTCTTCCCACTTCATCATGCCTGGAATGGGTTCACGTGTCGTGAACGGATAGGGGGCAATCTCTGGCGTTGCATTCGTCAAGGTCGAAAGCAGCTGGCTTTTACCTGAATTTGCCGCGCCGATGATGACGACTCGTCCAGCACCTTGTCGAGGCAATTTAAAGCCAGATCTTCCGGTCGATTTGTTGGCCGCCTCGAGCGACTCCCGCGTCTTGCTGATCTTCTTTTTCAGCTCGGCTTGCAGCTTGTCAGTTCCTTTGTGCTTTGGAATTTCGCGCAACATGACTTGAAGGCATTCAAACTCTTCGGCCAAGGAAGTCGCGCGGCGGTATGCTTTCTCTGCATTTAAGAAACGATGATTTAGATTCGCAGGCATGGAAGTCTTTAAATGAAAGCCGACTTAATCTTCTTCGATCTGTTGCCAAGCCGATTTTTTTCGAAACAGGTTAACCCGTGCCCAGAAAGGATGCTGTCGATCGCGCCGCGTCCGAACATCTTCTAGCAAGGTTTTAACGCTTGGCTGAAAGTTTACATAACTACCGCGGACTTTAATTCGTTTTGACAAATCAAACGTCTCCGGGCTCAACCAAATCGTAGCATGCGAGGCTGGGACTTGCAGATTCATCGAATAATCGTTCGTATTTGAGTTCTGCACGACATTGGCCTCGATCAAAGCCGCAGCTCGATTTTTTCCATCGGGAGTTTTCGGCTTTCCGATGACCCATTCCTCCGGCAAAATCTGGTTTTTTGCCTCAAAGCCAGCGACTTCGACCCACCAAAAGAAATTGTCCCATGGTCGATAGCTGCGGCAATCGATGTTCATCTTCTTGGTTGCATCTCGGCGTTGGACCTTCATCCAAGCAAACAAATTCTCAATCTCCTCCAAGAAGTGCTCATGGACACGGCCTCTGAATTGGCAAACCATGACGTCGTTCTTGGCATTCCGCATGTATTGCTTCCACATCTCAACATTGGCTTCTTCCAGGCTGTAGTCATGCTCGCCATGGACAAAATACATTGGAAACGACCCTTGTACATTCTCTTTGTAGAACGTCACATACTTTTCATTGCCTGCCGCAATCGGAATCACACCAGCCCACAAATCGGGATGCGATAATGAAATATCCCACGCCGCATCACCGCCCATCGAGTGTCCTGAAAGAAAGACACGATCAGTATCAATTGAAAATTTCTTCTTCGCATCAAGCAAGCTGCGAAGTACCGAGCCATGCTCATGTACCGAGTAGTTATACTTCAGCTGGTTTTCACCACGCCACATCGGTGCGATCACAATGTGTCCGTTGAAGCCCGCGTAACCGAATCGGTGTTCATCTTTTTTGACAGCCTCGCCCGCCCACCAATTCACTTGCACTTCCGGCGTGGAGCCCTGCCCGCAAAGTGTAACGACACAAGGATAGCGGCGATACGGATTGTACTCGGGAGGCAATTGCACCAGGTACTCGTACTCTTTACCCTCGGTCAAACTTGGAATTTTGACGCGATAGTAACCGGGACCGAGCTCTTCGGCATTTTGCATGTCCCCATAGGGCTTTAGATTTGCGACGATACGCGAAATATTGTCCACCGATGCACCTTCCATCGATGCAAGCTTTCGCAATACCGCATCTCGTTCGACATGATTATCGGCCTTTAGGTACTCAAGCACCAAATCACGAACGCTGATCAAGGAAAGTGCGGTTGAGAAATTCTGTTTGCCGGAGCCACTTCCCATCAGCCAACCGGTAATCGCAAGCGAAGCCTTTTCATCGGCCTGTTGCGTCGCATCGTCAATAAAACGTCGAAAATCGGCAAATCGGGAAAGATTGTCAAAACCCAGCTCTTCGTTGAGAAGGGCCAGCATTTTGTCAACTCGCTCAGCACTCGCCCCGACCAGCTTTTCTTCCTTCTTCAGGATCTCAATATATTCCTTGAATTTGTCTAGAATCAATTGACGATTTTTTTCCCGTAATTTTTCATCCGCCTCAAAGTCACCCAGTTCGACCAATGTTTCATCATCAACTTTGCGATCCTTAAAGCTTTTGATCAAACGCTTGGCATTGTTATATTGCCCGACATTTTGCAGCGATTTGATGTCTTCGATTTGATAGTCTGAAAGCGCGCTGGAGAGCGATTGGATTTCTTTTTTGCGGCGAGCACCTTCATCTGGAAAATCTGCCGTGATGGCTTTCAATTCCAAAATGGCTTCTCGATACATTTCAGCTTGTCGGTAAAACGCGACAATGCGTAAACGCCCGTCCAAGTCTTCCCGATTTTTGACTTGATGCCGCAATAACTTACTCAGTGTTTCACGATTCAACGTGGATGTCGAAAATCGCATTTCCCAAGTGATGCCCGTGAACCCCGTTTCGTTTAAGCAATTAACGACGAAATATCGAGGCGTAATTTTGGTAATGCCCTGAAAAACGAAATGTGGCACCGGTCGCTTTCCGGTCGTAATACTGCAAACACGATGTCCATATTCGTTGAATGGCCCCGCATCAATGATATAAATTCCAAGCGGTTCTTCGCTTGAACTTCGTTGCAATTTCGGCTGGGGAATCTCAAAGACTTCTTCTGGCGGACGCGGAAGAACGGTCGGCAAGGATCGCAGCAGTCGGCTATGAAACCAGTAACGACGCACATCGTCGTCCATCATAAAAATCTGGCCGGTTCCCAACTGGAATATCTCATCCGCTCTGGCTGGATCACCCTGAATTTGGACACCGTTGATCAGCGATGCAATATGCTGCGCCGACGTCGCTGGGCAGGAATAATCAAATGCAGCAGGCAAGACCAACGAAATCGCTGTCAAAAAAATCAATCGCGTGACTCTATGCATTTCTGATTTCCTGTTTTTCATCATCAAGTACCCCCAGATGTTAAGCCGAATCGCCTGATGGTTTGCCACGCCCAAATGTATTTTTGTTTTATTCTTAAAACGGGTCAAGGTTTCGAATGATTTGAAACGTTGACTTCGTCGTTTGTCGTACGATCCCAAAACCATCTTTGCGGCAAATGTGTTACGTACAATGTTTAAACATAGCACCCCTGTAGAATCCGGAAGGGCGAATGACTACAACGATTTCAACGCCTGTGCGGGTTGCTGTTGCGAAAGACAATGGAACGACCCCAATCCCGCCGTCAAATTCAAGCTATCCAAGCCAATCACATCACGGTCAGGTAGCAAATCGGTCATGACTTTCAACGCCCTTCCGTCATTCGCCACACCGAACTGCGGCACAATCACGATTCCATTGGCAAAATAGAAATTGGCATAACTCGCCGGCAAAACAGAACCAAACAGTTTAATGACGCCCGGCTCAGGAATCTCGATCGTTTCGACTTCTTGACGAACGTCGCATTGTGCTGCCTCCAATGCTAGATTCACACTTTCCAATTGTGAGCCTGAAACGATCAACTGTCGCCGAGACACAAATCGGGCAACCTGATCGATATGCCCATCGGTGTCATCCCCTTCAATTCCTTTGGGATCAACAAGAACGATTGACGCGCACCCGGATTTGTCTGAAAGCTCTTTTAGAATTTCATCTTCTGAAATGTTGGAATTGCGATTGGAGTTAAACAGGCATGATCGAGTGGACATGCAAACGCCCGCCCCGTTGGTTTCGATCGCTCCTCCTTCCAAAACGATTTTGCTGTCAATCCGTTCCAAGCCAGCATGAATCAGAATCCGCTCGGCAACTTTCACATCAAAATCGAATGGCGGATATTTCTCACCCCAACAGTTGTAAATCCAATTGACACCCACAACTTGTTGTGAAGCTTTATGTTTGACAAATGTTGGTCCGTAATCCCGTATCCAACTGTCATTCGTCGGAATAAAAACCAACTCGATTCTTGAGTGCCCAGCAAAACGAGATTCTAAATCCGTTCTGAGATCCGCGTTAGATAGCAATCGCACGGTTTCTGTTTCAGCGATCGTTCGGACGAACGTTTCAAATTCCGATTGTGCCGCACTCAGATTGTTCGGCCAAGTATCAGGATTATGTGGCCACGTCAGCCAAGTCGACTCATGGAGCTCCCATTCCGCGGGAAAAATCAAATCGTTTGACATCGACGGCTTTGCGTAAGTCTTCTTGAATAACTCACGATCAACTGCTTAACGAAGCAATGACCTGATACCAGCAAATCGCAAGTGACTACCATTGAAACAAGTGACTACCATTGAAAAACGGCTGCACCCCATGTCAATCCAGCACCGAATCCGCAAAGCACCGTTTTGCTTCCTGGCTTAATCAATCCGATTTCAATTGCTTCATCAATCGCGAGCGGCACACTGCCGGCTGATGTGTTGCCGTAATTTTGCAGGTTGGTAAAGACTTTGTTTTGATCGATTCCCAGATCACTTACCGCCGCATCGAGAATTCGAATGTTGGCTTGGTGAAAAATAAACGCATCAATGTCATCCAGTGTCAGCTCAGCATCTTCTACGACATTGCGAGTTGCTTGAGCAACCATCCGCACCGCCCATTTGAAAACAGGCCGACCGTCCATGTGCAAATAGTGCCGTCCGTTTTTCACTCGTTCAACCGTAACCGGTTCGCGGAAGGCTCCAGATGGAATCAACAACAATTCGCCTTGGGATCCGTCTGAACCCAGCTCAAACGACAGAATCCCGCACCCCTGATCGCCATCTTCTGACGGCCCAATGATGACTGCACCGGCAGCATCACCGAATAATGGCACGGTTTTGATGTCTTTCGGATTCACTACCCGAGCCATCGTCTCGGCCCCGATTAACAAAATCCGTTTGTAACAACCGGCTTTCACAAATTGCGATGCCGTGATCAAACCGTAAATGAAACCCGAACATGCCGCATTCAAATCAAATGCGGGAGCGACACAACCAAGTCGATTCTGGACAATCGATGAAGTTGACGGAGCGTAATGATCGGGTGTCATTGTTGCCACAATGATCAGATCGATGTCCGATGGTTTCAGTCCAGACTTCTTCAAGCAATCGACCGCAGCTTCGCATGCCAAGTCGCTGGTCGCTTGATCTTCGCCTGCGATCCGACGCTCGAGAATACCGGTCCGCTGCTTGATCCATTCGGTATCGCAGCCAAGTTCCGCAAGGTCCTCATTCTTAAGAACCAAATCGGGAACATACGAACCCGAACCAAGAATCTTTACGCCGGTGACAGAACGCTTGGTCCGCGCTGTCGTTGTACTGGTTTCAGTATTTGGAAGAAGTGTCGACATGAGTTCTTTCGTGAATTAACCCGACCGCCATCATAGCGGTTCATCTGGGATGTCGATCCATGCCCGTTTTTGTTGCGATTCCAAGACGGCATCAGCAACAATTTGTGCACGGAGTCCATCATAAAAACAGGGATTAGCTTTTCGCTTGTCAACAATCGCTGAAACAAACTCCCACACCAAATCATACCGAAAAACGGTCCCGGGTTCTCCATTTTTTGGATCACGAGGGCTATCTTTTGGTTTTAGAAACTCATCTGGTACTACAATCGGCTCTAAATCGCCACCCGGTTTCCCAAAAAGCAGGTGGTTCGGGTCATGCATTCGATAAACCGCGCTTCCTTCGCTACCGTTAATTTCTGCCCATTCATGACCAAAGCCCTTTAATTTGTAACCCTTGGCGACCGTTGTTCCTTCCCAAACACCAACTGCGCCGCAATCGAATTCTCCTATCAAAGCCGACCAGTCATCAACTTCCGAAGGCTCGCAACTCTCGCCGTCCTCTCGCTTGTCCCGCTTGGAAAACTGGGCCACGGAACCAGACACTGATTTAATTGGACCAAGCAAATCGATGGCAAAGTCAATTCGGTGGATCGTCATATCAAACAAATCGCCTGCACCTGCCAGCTTTTTATACTGCCGCCACCCCCAACTTGTTTCCGGCAAGTCGAGAAAACGTTGGCTTCTAAAATGACGCGGCTCGCCCAAATCACCCTTTTTCAATAGGTGCTTCATGTAAAGCATCGATGGGGCAAATCGATAAGTGAACGCTGTCATATGGATGGTGTCGTTATCGCGAGCAGCATGGTACATCTGACGAACCTCTTCTGCAGACAACGCAAGCGGTTTTTCGCACATGACATGCTTGCCGTTTTTTGCGGCTTCGAGACAAATTTCCAAATGCGTAAAATTAGGGGTCGCCACGATTATCGCATCGACATCCGGATTCTGGATTAACTCAATCGGATTATGCGTTAGAAACTCGACACCCCAGTCTGAAGCCTTTCTCGCCAATAAATCGGGGTTTGTGTCGCAGACTCCTACGAGTTTCGCACGTGGGTCCAAATCAATTCCGGGAAAATGGTGATAATCTGAAACCTGACCAACACCAACAATGCCAATACCAACCGCCATCTTGATTCAATGCCTTTTCGCTGGAAATCAATAAACCACAATTACTTACGACGATTCATCGTAACGAAATCCGGCACTAGAAAAAAGGATGCAAGGGTGATCATATTCTCATTAAAAGCCAATCGTTAAACTCTAACTTAACCAAGCCCCCCGTTAGAGGGTGTTATGCGTCGGCATTTCATTTACATTTGAACTTTTCATTAACGATATCTGACCACCTAGAAAGTGAGCCGAGAACCGGATGAGCCTATTGGCAGTTTTATATAAGCTTGTTCCCGAATCCCCAATCCTAATTGCGTTCAATCGAGAGGAATTACTCACACACAAAGTCAATAAACCCACCATCCAATCGGGAAAGCCCCGAATCCTCGCAAGTATGGATGCTGGATCAGGTGGGACCTGGTTGGGAGTCAATCAGCACGGAATGATGGTAGGTGCCACTTCCCGCAAAAAGTACAATACTCAAATGAGTCCAAAGTCTCGCGAATCGCTTTGCCGCGATTTGCTTCGTGCTGGTTCCGCTCGGGAGGCGGTCAACACGGCAATGGAGGAATTACAAACCCACGAATACGAAGGCGTGAATTTTATCATTGCCGACGGAGAGAGTGGATGGGTGATTCACGCAGGTAACGAGGTTGAGGCCGTTGAACTCGAAGAGGGACTAAACATCGTTTCTAACATGAATGTGAACGATCCTCGCGATGAACGGGTTGCCATGGCACGACGTTTGTTGACTCTGCAAACGCTTGATTCACCGGTCAAGTTTTTAGCGGTTGCCAGCAAGGTTCTTGCTCGGGCGCCATCGAATCCAGGACGCCCCAGTATGGTGATCAACGATGGTGACTATGGAACAGTCAGTTCGACTTTGGTTTCCCTCGGCGTTAAACCACGCGATGCGATTTATCAATTTGCGAATGGCAGCCCTGACGATACAAAGTTCGAAGACTATTCGCCGATGCTTCGTGATATTTTAAGCCGCGGGCTTCGTGAGGCCCGGCTGAAAGCGGCCGCAGTTTAGCAGTCCGATTCGCGGATAAAATTGACGAGGATTAAGATACAGAAACCGTGGTCGAATTCGACCACGGTTTTTTTTGGACTCGGAATTTCGGTGCGTTTTCAGGCTCTAAAAAGTTTCCCAAGGCTCTGAAAGTTTCCCAAGGCTCTGAACAAAAATCGATCTATGCGAGTTCTTCCTTCCGTGTAAGTTGACGATATGCGTCGCATAATCCGTGGCAAACGTCTTCCGCTTCTCCCGCACAAAGAGCCCGGTGCGCCTCAGGAAGTCGATACCATGGAATGGTTGGATATTTATGATGCACATAGTGGTAGCCGTTATTGTGCGTCCAGTAATTCAGCCAACCGGTATCGGTCCGTGTTCCACACTTTGTGTTAAAGTGATCGCGAATCTCTGACCACCATAAAAAAGCCGGATAGGTCCAGCTCAAAGGCAAAATCCAAAGCCAAAACAGATACCAGATGCTGCCAGTCGCGATACAGAGACTGAAAAGTGTTCCCCAAAATACCACTAGCTTGGTTGCCGAACGCAAGCTCGACAATTCAAAAAACACCGATCTAAGATAGTGGAGCCCGGCGATTCCAAGCATAGGCTGACCCAACCAAATCCACAGCAGTCGCAGTGGCGTATTGAACAACCCTCGTGCCCGATAATCTGCGACAAGATGATCTTCCAATTCACCAATTTTCGTATGGTGAAGCCGATGCTCCTTTCGATAATCGGAGAGCGAAAACAAAAACGGAAGGCTCAATACCCACTCCCCCCAATCGTTCCATCGACGTGTTCGAAAGAGGTTGTAGTGACTTGCCTCGTGGGTAAGCGCCTCACCGATTGCAAATTGCAGTAGTCCAATTGGCCATGCGAGCAACAGGAACACTATCCAATGATCAAAATAGACACCAATTGAGATGAGCGTCGCGATAAGCAACCAATCCTGCGCGACCGCGAGCAGCCCTCGCGCGTTACTTCTTACGACAAAGTGTTTGGCCGCAATAGGCGATTCGTTCATCCGTCAATCACTAAGACACTTGTTTTAGGGCAAAAAAAGACACAGCCTTCGCTTTCCTCATCAATCGTCAGTTCGGGAAGAAATCATCCTTTTCAGAATTACTGATTGACGTTTTTTTTGATGAGATATCGTACGGTAAACCGTCTATTTTTGGACAGGGGATTGCCAAGTAAATTCTAGCCGAAGCAATCCTTGGAAAAACAGCAAAACAGTCTGGCCTGAAAGGGAATTCCCAGATCATCGGTCAGCAACTGAACGGCGTCGTTATTCGTCGTTCTTCTTTTCAATCGGAAGATTTTGACGAATTCGATCTGAGATCAATCTTTGAAACAATCCCGCACCTCCAGCACGACTAGGGTCATGCGACCTACGATGAAGCGTAATGTCAAAAAGGGTCTTGCCGACGATCAAGAGTACCAACAGCGGCATCGGTGAACCTAGCAACATTACTGGAACACCGGCAGCAATGATCGCAACATGCAAGACGACAATCCGGGCATACGGCTGAAACATCTGCATGCTTTGGGAACGCGTTTCGTATTCTTTCTTGCCCAAGTAATTCTCATAAAACGAAATGCCATGGCTTATGAAAATTCCGGTAATCGGAATCAAAAGGCTCAGGCCGTAAATCGACCAGAGATTGGAAAAAAGGCCAATCGGTAACGCCAAAATCATGAGGGGTCCAATAAGGTACCGGGATTTTGGCATCAAATCGAATCCGGAATCCATTCCCTGCGACATGACCATGACGAAAACGCCGTGCACCATGCAAAACATCCCGAAATGGAAAATAAAAAAGCCAATAATGAATATTTTACCCGGCAGTAGGCCGGCCGATTTTTTTCCCGCACCAACCATCTCCAAATCGGGTTTTGCCATCCACATTTTGATTACGTTGTAGAAACCGAGCACAATGTTTTCCATCCAGTAGATGGTCAAAATGAGACCAACATCCCATGAAAAAACAATCGCTCCAACAACGGGAATTGAATTGGAAATAATCAGGGCCCAGATCGACAAAGAGAAGTCCTTGACCTGAAAACGCTTGGTTGCGGAATCAAATTCCACATCCTTCAAACCGGCTGTTCTATCCTGAGTTTCCAGATTCGCCCCTTTATCGGTGCTTGGCATGAATCGCTCTTTTTAACGAGATGGGAACCGGGTCTTTTGTTTGAGGAGAGGGGCGCAACGTAAACGACGAGCAATGGCATTATCCTGGCGGCCATGCCAAGTCCCGACCACCCATGATATGAAAGTGCAAATGAAAAACGGACTGCCCCGCGTTTGCACCGCAATTGGAGACAACTCGGTAATCCACGAGACCCAAGTCGGACGCGATTTTTTGAATGGTGAGCAGCAAATGGCCAGCCAGCAGCTGATCTTCCGGTTCAAGATCCTTGATCGCGGGAATCTCTTTCTTGGGAATCACCAAAACATGAACCGGTGCTTGTGGCGCGACATCATGAAATGCCATGCAAAGATCATCTTCGTAAACGATCTTTGCCGGTATCTCTTTGTCGATGATTTTTTTGAAAATCGATTTTTCACTCATTGAATGATCTTTCCAAAACCCGTTTGGTGTTAGCCGGTAAGGCATTCATTAATTGGCTTCTGATTTAAGCGATTCAAGGTATGCCAGCAACGACGCCATTTGTTTCGCATTCAAATTGCTCACCAAGCCTTCGGGCATGACTGATTTTTTTGATTCCTTGCGAGCTTCGATAATGTTCTTCGAAATGACGACTGACTTGCCTTCGGCAGTCCGAATCTCAACTTCGTTACCCGCTTCGCGCGTCACAAACCCGGTGTAGGTGAGCCCTTCTTCGGTTGCGAAAATCTGCGTCGCAAATCCTTGAGCAATTTTGGCATTTGGCTTGATGATCGATTCGAGCAATTCGATTCGCTTGTATCGTTTACCGATATCAACCAATTGTGGGCCGACTGCCTTCGCACCTTTCTCAACCGTATGACAGGCAGCACAACTTTGTTGCTTAAAAATTTCCGCACCTTTTTTGACGTTGCCTTTCATCGGCGTGATTTTCGAAACCGCAACTTCGTATTTGATATTGCCTAATTGATTGGGATTATTCTTATCGAACGTCGGAACCTTCACGACCATTTCGACGGCCGGCTTAGAATCTTTGACCCTTTTTTTAACGATCGCTGAGATTGACGGTAGTCTGACTTTATGCCGATCTAGCTGAATCGCAATAAATGTCTGTGTTGGCTTATCGCATTGCGCAAAATTGCTTTCGACAAAGCTTCCAATTCCATCCGTCATCTCCCATTTGTCACGGGTGTAATAGGGGCCGAATGTATCAGGGCGAGTCCCCCACCACTTTCCAGTGTAAGGTCCTTCAGTGTGATACAACCTGATCAATGTTTCCCAAGCTTGTTGATTATTTTTGTTGCGTGAGAGGACGCTAATTAATCCGTCGACCGCCTCTTTGGAATGAATGTACTTTAAAGCATCAAAAGCGACTGTCGCTTTTGATGAATCAGAGTTCGCGGCGTTTAGTAATGCATCAACCTCAGCGAGCTTCGCAAGCGTTTGAATTGCGACATGGCGAAGTGCTTTGTCGGAAGAATTGACAGGCGTTTTGACCTCTTTGTCTTTGGAGCGATCAATTTTGATTTTCGAAGCAAAGTCGATCACCATCGGCGCTAACTGGACGTAGCCTTCAGCCACGATATCATTCATCAAAGCGACTTGCTGCATTGGTGATGCATTGAAGAACCAAGATCTTTCCTTGTCATCCCAGTTGATGTCGATTAGCGGAAATCCGCTCTTAACTTCTAAAGTGTTGTATCCAAGTGATGCCCGATAAACGTTGTCCCCAACCTGAACAGACTTGCCATATCCCTGAGTCAACGGCTGAATCGCATAAGCAACCGCCGTACGAACAACTTCTGAGTCTGACTTTTTTGCAGAATCAGTTAGCACGACTGAAAGTTTACGCAACGCGTCGTCGCTATCCGTCTTTGCCCTTCGCCAATGAAGCTCTCGCGACGCCGCCCTCCGCATCGCATCGCTACCTGAAAACAGCTGTTTGCCAACTTCTTTATCCCTCATTGACTTCAGATTTGGCAACTTGTTTTGCTTCGCTCTCTTGGGCCGCAAAATAACGATGTAGCCAATATTCTCACCTGCATATTTAAATTGTCCATTGTTCCAACTGGCGACATAGATGTTTCCGTTCGCATCGACGTCCATATCAGTCGGCCGCGGGATCGAAAGAAAATCTTCCTGTTCGACCGTGAATGTCGCTCCATCTTTTTTCAGTGGGTGATAAAAAACTTTGCTCCGTCCCCAGTCACAAGTGAACAACGCGTTTTGATATTTCTTGGGAAGTGATTCTTCCGAAACGTACAACGCACCCGTCCCGCTTCCGCCGCCATAATCGGCCATCGGCGGCATGATTTCGTCGTTGAAGTTTTTGTACAGCGATGGGTAGCCGTAGTTCGCTGAATGAATGATATGGGAAACGCGAATGTCCCATCCGCCACCATCGTTTGTGTTGTCGCGAGTGAAGATGTTCATAAACGGATCGATCGCAATGTCGCAAATGTTCCGTAGACCGCGAGCGTACACTTCAAGGCCAGTTCCGTCCGGTCGAACGCGGACAACGCCACCGCCTTTCAATTGCAATTCCGTATTGTCCGTGCCAACCGCTTTGATAAATCCGTAGTCACCAACTGCGACATAAATCCAACCATCAATGCCCATGCGGATTCCGTTCGTTGTGTGATCGGCTCCGCGAAAATCGAGATCAAATCCGATGCCTTTGACGAGAGTCTCTTTTCGATCGGCTTTTCCATCTCCATCGTCATCGAAATAAACCGAAAGATCTGGAGGATGCAAAACGAACAATCGATCCCGATCCCAAACCAAACCACGAGGACTATCAACTTCGCAGAAAGTCGTAAATTCGTCCGCGACTCCATCCCGGTCTTTGTCGATGCAGCGAACGACTTTGCCACGCCCTGTCTGTTTGTCGAGCGACCCATTTTTGTCAACGCCTACAAACACGACGCCGTCATAAGAGCTGGTCAAACAGACTGGATAATTAGCTTGTGGCGGCGCCGCAAAAATCTTCGCATCAAATCCTTCAGGGATTTTCATGTTCGCCAACAATGCCGTCGGGTCGTTGAGCGGGCGATTCAAAAATGCGGCCTCGTCGATTTCTTCAAACTTGGTGCCAAAGACTCGAAACTCAAAGAAGCTATACCAAGCCCCGCCCTCTGTTTCAGTGCAGGTCATTTTCAGGAAGCGAATATTTTTGGCTTTAAAATCATAGGTCTGCACCTGAGCTTTCGATTTATTTTTCGTTCCATCGTGTAGCATCTGCCATTCTTTTCCGTCAGCCGAACCCTCTAGCTTGAACCGGTAGAAACGACCTGCCTGTTCCCAGTGAACTTGCACACCGGTCAACTCCTCAGGCTTTTCCAAATCGATTTGAAACCAATCATTCGGTTCAGCGTTATCCGCACAGTATCGCGTACTGGTAGAGCCATCGGTTGCAGCCCGCGGAAGGTGCGGGTCCTGATTCGCTGACGCGATGGCCGGTTTTCGAAACGCCAAATTCTTTGGGATCCTTTTGATTGGCGGCGATGTGATGTGCTTTTCATCAAATCGATCAACCGCCCACAAAAATCCACGCGTCAGAAAATTCAGATACTTTGGTGTCGACATCGTTTCGTTATGATGCCCAATCGTTGTTCCAAAGACACGTGACTTTCCGTATTGGTTTTTCCAAATACAAACTTCCTGTTTCTTTCGACCGCCGGAACTTAACGCACGCGCCAAAGGTGTTGCTTTGCCGCCAATATTGTTGACGTAATAAAGTTCGCCCATTGGCGTCTCCCAATCTTTGCCGAAGCCCTTCATGATCGGATCAGCAGGCTCAAGATTTTCGACTTTGAACGAATGGTGAGGGCCATGACTTCGTGATTCCACACCCAAAAAATCGCGATACTCATTGCTCTTTAAATCACGAAACGTATGCATTGCACAGTGAATCACAATGGCGTTCACGCCCTCGCGATGCGGTTTCAAAACGCGTTCCACCCAATCTTTATCATCGATTTTTGCAAAGCACTCGTTATGAATAACGATGTCGTAACCTTTGGCCCAATCTTGGTTTTCAAAAAGTGGAATCTTGGTGTCAGTGGTCGAACCACCTTGATGAACGACCGTCCAATCAATTTTGATTTTGCTCCGAGCAGAAATACCTTCTGTAATAATCTTCTTTTGCTGCTCATAGTCGTGACAACACCCACCGGTGATCAGCATCGCCTTGATCGGCTTTTCCTGCTTTTGCGGTTCTTGCGCAAAAAGCGGCAGGTGCAATGTCGTTGTCGACCATGATGCCGTAACGAATGCGGCACAGATTGCGAGGCAAATAGATTTTTTTTTCATGGAAAGAACTTATGGAGAAAGTCAGCTCAAATTTTGGGGCAATTCGATAATGGGGTCATTATAAATGAAATTGGCCGGCGAGTTGAATCGATGATGTTTGTGACGCAAAAAGACGATAGACATCGGGCAAATTTCGAATAGCAACTCATTTTGCAAGCGTCCGCAAAGATGTCAAATGGTCCTGACAGGTCCATCCGAATCGCTGTTTGGAGTTGCGGTAATATTCGCGGACAGTAATATTCGCGGAACGGTGGGATTCGCGTCGACACCAAAAACCAAACTTTCAATCCTGCCGTGATTGATTCATTCTGTGTACATTCGTGATTCGTGTTTCAATTCATCTAACTTGCCCTGCAAACTTTCGCGGATTTCAACCATCAGCGGGTCTTCGGCCGCACCACGATCGCGTTTGGTTGACACTTCGATTGGATCCAACACATCCAAAACCACTTTCAATCCGCCGTGAATTTTCGCTTTATCGGTAAGATCTTCCTCGAATCGCTCGATGGTTTCTAGGATGCGATTCTCTGAGGGAAATTCCGATACATAATCCTTCGGATATCCGTCCAATTGCTGAGCTAAATACGTTTCCTCCAAATGCTTCCAACGACGAGCTTTCTCGGTCGGGTCGACTTCTCCCCTGGCGATATCGGGAAAAATTTGCATCCGAAGATTCTTAATCCGAATTTGAATGCCTTCTTCGGAGGTCTTTCCCAACCATTCCGTTTCAAGTGGATGAAGCAGACGATTAACCAACCGTTGTTGTCGCTCAGTCAATGATCCACTGTCATCTGTGGCGCCGTACTCAAGCTCCTTTAACTTCAACAAGGCGTTCCCCAGCTTCTGAATGCGATCGAACAAGGGGACCTCTGATTGGGGTCGCCATGAAATTCGCTGTTCAATTTCACCCAACGTTTCTTCGCAAACCTTCTTGATGTCACCTTGAAAAACGTATTTGATCGCAAGCGGATGAACGACAACTTTTCCACCATCACGTTTCATTCGTTTTTTGGCGGCGGCTCGCGCGATGAATGCAGTACCATCCATCAACTTCATCAACTTATCGTTTGCTCGACTGGTTGTACCTTCGGGGAAAAGAGTAAACACTCGTTCTCCTTTCGCAATGAAATCGATCGCAGTATCTATCGCCTGTCGATCCACACCTTCTCGGTTGACGCTAAACGCACCCATCGAACGCATGACGGTGGTGTAGAACCAGCTTTGGTTGAATAAGTGCCAGCTTGCCATCGCATAAAATGTGCATTTTGCTTCCAGCCCCAAGAATCCCAGAACCATTGGGTCAGCAGTACGGGCGTGATTTGGGGCCAAAACGATACTGTGGCCCGCTGCTATGGAGTCGCGAAGTTTATCCGCATTTCGAACCTCGGATGATTCAACGCCTTCCAATTTTCGAAGCCAGCGCTTGAAAATCCCAGAGTACATGATGATTTTCAGCGGAAGCGTAGAATTCATTGGCGGGACAAATTTGTACGGTTTTTCGACGAAAACGTTTTGCATTGTCTATGGAAGCTCTCTTGAAAAAAACGGTTTTGAATTCGTTCACTAGTCGAACCCAAGCCTGTAAAACCGGTTCCCGCGTTCCGTGGCGGGCCATCGTGATGATCTAAAGCCTTTTCGAATGGAATTTTCACGCCCTATTCCAGTGTTGGCAATAGCGACTCGACCAACCTCGGCTAATATTTGTTCAGAAACTTCGTCATCCACCCGATCTAATAGGGTATGGCGGAGGAAACGATGACTGTGTTTAGCAGTATTTGATGAAGCCTCCAGGCTGTATCCTCACGCCATTTCGTTTGAATATCTGGATGGAAGGAAACCCATTGCCCATCTCGAAGCTAAAAAAGCTCAAACTCAAATCGAAAATCGAGAGCACCGGCAGCACCAGTCGATGGAGCACGGCGTTTGTGGAATACATGCGGACCGAATGTCACCTTTCAGAGAATTCGGTGGCCGCCTACTCAAGAGACATCAAACGATTCCAAGAGTGGCTCAAAAACCGACGAATCCCGGATCTTACGATTCGAGAGCTTTCTGATTTTGTTGGCTGGCTCGCAAAACAAGAACTTGCTCCGGCCAGCATCGCGCGGCACATTGTCGGAATCCGAATGTTTTTCCGCTACCTTCAATTGGAAGGCGTCCTTAAAGACAATCACGTCGAGCTATTGGGTAGCCAAAAATTATGGGAACGCATCCCAAAGGTTTTATCGCCCAAGCAAATCGACCAGTTTCTGAATGGTCCGCGAACTCGCGAAAAGTATTACCCTCGTGATCGGGCGCTCTTGGAAATGCTTTACGCGACTGGATGCCGAGCATCGGAGATTTCGAACTTGCAAGTGCAGGATATCCGATTGAAAGAACAGTTTTGCAAATGCCATGGAAAGGGCGATAAACAGCGGATCGTGCCGCTGGGTGAAAACGCAGTCTTGGCAGTGTCAAACTATATCCAGCAACAACGAGTAGAAATCTTGGCTGGCAAAGATGACCCGGGTTGTTTATTTGTCTCGCGAAGTGGCAAACGACTTCGTCGCGAAGCGATTTGGGAGCTAGTCAAAAAATACGCACTTCGAGCTGACATTGATGTCGACATCAGTCCGCATACGATGCGACACAGCTTCGCTACACATTTGCTTGCAGGCGGTGCTGACCTGCGTCAAGTCCAAGAACTCCTTGGCCATGCAAATATCTCGACAACGCAAATTTATACGCACGTGGATCAATCACGACTGAAAAAAAT
>CAJQQR010000022.1 GCA_905480545.1 uncultured Pirellulaceae bacterium | reverse complement strand
TTCCAGTTGCTCATCGATCAACTCGATACTTGCGACCGCATGATGGGCAAAGAGTGAGTCAATCAACAAATCGGTTTCCGAAAGTGGCTTGACGTATTTCTCCCACCAATCTCTGTTTGTCGATATCGATTCCGTAATTGATTGTGCATCAAACAAATCGCTCTGTGCGGAGATGGCTTTGCTTCCCAGTGAGGTTGTGGATTGCCCTTCGATCAATTGATCTGGACGATTGCGGATCGCTTCGCAGACGGTACCCGAATCAAAAATCGATACTTGATAGCCGAGGAAACGAGCATACAAACCGGCCTCCAGCGCCAACGGATTCAAACCTACGATCACAACGTGCGCTGGCGTATCAACAGCCATTGGTTACCTGCTTTCAAAAATGAAAATACGAAACGGATCATTGTTCAGACTGAAATCGTTCTGTCGAGGACGTCAGCACAGAATGAGAAGCTGGAATTCAAAGTTCGATTCCGGTCATGGCGGTTTCGGGCAATTCTGCCGTGTCACTTTCGAGGGAAGCAACCGGGAACGAACAATAATCTGCGGCAAAATACCCGCTGGGACGATGATTGCCACTCAATCCACAGCCACCGAAAGGAAGCTTTCCGCTCGCACCAGTCGTTTGTCGATTCCAATTCACTACACCGGCTCGAATCTTCCGAATAAACAAATCGTAAAGTTCGCGGCTGTCGCTGATTAGCCCAGCCGACAATCCGTACTTCGTTCGATTGGATCTTTGAATCGCTTCCTCAAAACTACGGACGCGAAAAACTTGGAGCAGCGGTCCGAATAGCTCTTCGTCGTCAACGTTTGCAACATCGGTAACGTCCAAAACTCCCGGTGATAATAGAGCATCACAATCACGAAGCTTTTTCATCATCACAACCGATTTAGCTCCTCTAGCGATTAAGTCCTGCTGAGCGGTTTGCAATCGAATACCGGTCTCGCGATTGACTACCGGTCCGATAAATGGCTCTTCCGGATCGTCAAAAAAACCTACGCGTACTTTCGTGATTAATTCAGAGAGTTCCTGCAAAAATTGGTGGTTTGCGTCACGATCAGATGGGCTGCCATCGACTAAATACAACCGCCGGGCACAGGTGCATCGCTGACCCGAAGTAATGAACGCGGAAAGTAGCGTTTGATAGGCGGCCGCTTTTAGATCGCTACACTGATGAACAATCAACGGGTTATTACCTCCCATTTCGAGCGCGACGATTTTCTGCGGTTGTGATGCCAATGCGGTGTTGAGTGCAATGCCGGCCCGACTGCTGCCTGTAAACAGCAAACCATCTAACTCTTCGGCTTGCACCATTGAGACACCCGTTTCTCGTCCACCTTGAACAAGATTGATCACACCTTGGGGGATTCCGGCTTGCTCCCAAAACTTGATCATTGTTTCACCGATTTGTGGCGTTAATTCACTTGGTTTGAAGACGACCGTGTTACCCGCCAAAATCGCCGGCACGATATGACCGTTTGGCAAATGCGCGGGTAGATTGAACGGACCTAAAACGCCCATCACGCCATGCGGCTTGTATCGAGTGACGGCGTTCATTTCACCGAGGGTTGTGGTTGTGGTGCTTCGCCGCGTTTGCAACGCATCAATTGCGAGCTCAACTTTTCCCGCAACCGCACCGACCTCTGTTTTGGACTCCCAAAGAGGTTTACCCATTTCGATGCTGATCGTTTCAGCGAAGGATTCGGCATTCGCCTTTACAATTGCCGAAAAGTTTCTTGCCATGGCGATGCGTTCATCAAATGACAATTCGCTCCACGATTCAAATGCCCGCCGCGCAGCGGAAAACGCAAGTTCAATGTCCGCCGCCGTTGCGGATGCTCCTTCCCAAACCACTTTTTCCGGATCGGGTGCAGAAGTGGATGGCGACACCGATTTAAATGAGTCGCCAGTGGCGTCGATCCAAACGTTGTCGATAAAGAGTTCTCGCGCCATCAAAATCCACGTGCTTCGCAAACGTCATTGAAATCGCGAATGTGGTATGAAATACCCGTGTAATCGAGAACGTTGCAAAGCCCACGCATTGCGACGCCGAATCCATCGGGTCCGCTAAAGCCTCCGAATTGCCCACCCCCTTTGACGTGTGGTTCCAAATCGCAGAACACGCCCGGTACGCCCAGCTTTTGCATGCGAGCCTCTAACTCGGGAAGGAAATCTTTCAGGTCCCGAAAGACCGCTTCGTGGCCGGAGTCTCCAAGATCCGATGGTACAAAATGCTTGAGTGCTTCTTCATCGACATGCGATTGACGCTCGAGGGGTTGTGGCGAACGGTAATCTTTGATGTGGAGCCAACCGAGACCCGGTTTCATCACACGATACTGCTGGACGACCTCTGCGGTTGGAATGCCTTGGGATACGATGTTGCCGCCATCCCAAATCAACTTCAGTTCGTCCATGTTTACTTGCGAATGAATGTCGGCCAAAATTTCGCCGGATTGGCCAACCAAGTTTGCTTCAATCTCAAGACCGTAGATTAAACCATGGGACTTGCAGACTTCTGTGATCTTTCCCATCAAATCAGCAACATGCGACGTATGCGGCGTGGGATCGGTTCCCTTCGGATGATAAAACGAAAAACCTCGCAGCAGTTTGGTTCCCAGTTTGTTTGCCAAATCGCATGCCCGTTTGACTTCAGTTTCAAGATACTCGTTGAATTCTACGAATCGGTTGTGTGTGCCATCTTCTTCGTCCAATAATTTGACTTTGCCCAGCGGTGAGCCAAGTGACGAAACCGACAATCCATATTCGGCATGTTTTTCATTGACGATGGCGATTTCGTCTTCCGTCAATTGCATGACGTTTTTGATTCCGTTACCGACGTCGATAAAACGAATCGAATAATACTGCAATCCACAGGCGGCAAACGCTGAAAATTGTTGGTCAATGGTTTTTTGGTTTGCAGATTCGTCGCCAAATCCAGTGATGATGACTGAGCTCATTTTGTCAATTAAATAATGTTGAAGTTGAGAGTGAATTTGTTCGATCCCGTTGCCACTCGTGGGCGCTCCGGGTTAGTGTTGTGCGACTCGCAGTAAAATAAACATTCATCGCTAAAGTGCAAAAATGCGATCCATGCGTTCGGCGATTTCTGTCAATCTTTCTTTGCCACCACCTGGAATTTCAGCGGTGCCCCAGCCTTGATAGTCGATCTTCTTTAGTTCACGAATGATGTCGTACCAACCGTTGGTTCCTTCTAGTAGTTTGGCGCCAAATCCTTTGTACCAGTCGTTGTCTTTGGCCAACGCCAAATCGAATTCCTTGATATCGAGCTTTTTGATTCGTTTTCCCAATGTTCGAATCCAAATCACCGGATTTCCATACCGCACACTATTGCCTGTGTCGTAGTACGCGCCGACTCGTTCGCTGCCAAGCTCGTCGATGTACTTTGCCGTTTCGACGGGATCGGTCAAGAAGCCATTCCAGACGTTTTCCAGCAAGATGTCGATGCCTTGTTCTTCGGCGAGTGGAATCGCTTTTTTGATTTCTGGAATCGAGCGTTTCCAACATTTTTCGTAAGTCGCTTCGCCTTTGACGACAGCTGGAACGAGCAAAACGCTGCTAGCACCGTAGGATTTGGCATCTTTGATCGCGGTCATTAAAGCATCGAGACCTTGTTTTCGAACGTCCGCTGATTCGTGTGACAGCGTTTGGTTCCAATGCTTTGAATCGACAACGCCATGAACGGGTAAGCCGGTAGCATCGATCGCCGCTTTAACTTCTTCCAATTTCAAGTTGTTTGGGCTATCGAGCTCAACGCCGTCAAAGCCCAAATCTTTCAGAAGCTGAAATTTGTCGGTTAAAGATCCATTAACGCGGACCATTCCGATCTTGACCGCCTTTTTAAAGCGTTTTTCCATTGGCAAGCTTTCCAATGGAGTGGATATTATCGAACCAGTCACGGAATTAGTCGTACTATGGACCGAAAGTGCAGTCGCAGCGGACGCGGCAAGGAATGTTCTGCGTCGAATCATTTTGTATCTCAATGTAAAAACAGCCGGTTTTCCCGCAATTTATCATCCAAACGAGCGAATCTAACGAAACAAGTTTGCAGTTCGGTATGGATCGGGCTAAATCAAATTTGCTTCCCTATGTTATGCTAATACATTGAGGTTTTCACGAGTCAATCCTCAGTTTTTTTGTTGAACCCTGTACCATATTCTGCCCAACCGCGAATATCGTATTTAAAAGCGAATCCTCTCGCTTGCATCATGAGCCACAATTCTACCAATCTTCTCTCCGAACCAGATCTAACCGGTCTGGAACTAGGTGACTTTACGATTATTTGTCGTTTAGGTCGTGGTGGCATGGCCGATGTCTATTTGGCGGAACAAGTTTCGCTGAAACGCAAAATTGCTTTGAAGGTGTTGCACCAAAGTCTTGCGTCAGATCCGACTTATGTAAAACGATTTAAGAATGAAGCGCAGGCCGCTGCCGCCCTAACCCATCCAAATATTGTTCAAATTTACGAAGTTGGCACACTTCAAGAGTTTCACTACATCTCGCAGGAATTCATCGATGGTGAAAACCTGAAAGAGTATCTCGTTAAACATAAATCGGTTAGCACATTCATGGCGATTTCAACGCTTCGCCAAGTTGCTGCCGCACTGCATAAAGCAAAAGAGCAAGGTGTAATCCATCGGGATATCAAGCCAGAAAACATTTTGGTAACCGCCGATGGCGATGTTAAGGTCGCAGACTTCGGTTTGGCAAGAATCAAGCGGTCGACCGAAAATCAGGAACTGACCCAAGTCGGAATGACGATGGGAACACCGTTGTACATGAGTCCCGAACAGGCAGAGGGAGGTGATGTCGATCATCGTAGCGACATCTATTCGCTTGGGATAACGGCGTATCACATGATTGCTGGACGGCCACCCTTTGAAAAAGAAACGGCCCTTGCCACCGCGATCGCGCACAAAACCGCACCCGCACCATCATTGTTTCTTTACCGGCCGGACGTCCCCCCGGAGCTGGCGATGATCATTGAGAAAATGATGGCCAAGCTACCGGAAGACCGCTATAAGGATTGCGGTGGAATCATCAAGGACTTATTGGGTGTTCCACTCGACAACGCTGGTGAATTCAGTGATGCATTTAAAGCACTCACTCCGTCGGAGGCCAAGGCGCTCTACGCATCTCATTTGGAAGCAACTCAAAAACTGGATCGTGTCGTTCATGGAAAGAAAGATCGCAATCGAAATTTGATTTTTGCCGCGACGATTCTGCTGCTGACGATCGCTTCCTTTTTTGGCGGTAGTTTTCTGGCACTGCTTAACCCGCCGAAACCTCTTTTAGATTCATCGCAATTTGATATCGCCGCACTCATTCCAAAACAGGGCAGCGTCAAGGAACAGTTTGATTACGCCGAAGCTTACGATGATGCTGATCCATTTCTCAAAGTCGATGCCTACAAATCGGTTGAGAAATATTATCCCTACACCGAAGGTGACGACAAAACGCTGCGGTACCGATTGTACCTAACATCCGAAATCCGAATTGGGAACGTCGAGTACGATTCAAAGAATTACGAGTCCGCTCTTGAGACGTTCGAGTCGGTTTTAAAAAAAGCAGATCAAATCAAGTTCCCTGTGCAACATGATGAAGCCTTGGGGGGAATGATCCTTGTCCTTGCGGCTCAATCGAAATACGACGAAATACGACGATACAAAGCAGATGTACAGGCACTCGAAGACCGAATGGATGTCGAGCTTTTTGAAAAGCTCCAAAACGTTTTCGACCAGATTAAGACTTTAGACGCGAAGAACCCGGAAACCAAGAATCTAGATGGAGTTAGCCGTCCTTGAATCGTATCGCTCTTTGCTTTCCCGTGACCGACGCTCAGGTCGAACAAATTCGACGAGTTGCAAGCCAATATGAAGTCGTGAACGCCGGACAAGAAGGCATCGCAAAGGCGATTCTTGACGCGGATATTTTTTGCGGGCATGCCAAGGTGCCTGTTCCCTGGTCGGAAGTTGTTCAGCAAGGACGGTTGAAGTGGATCCAAAGTTCCGCGGCTGGGATGGATCATTGCCTCAAACCAGAAGTGATTGCATCTGATATTCGTGTCACCAGTGCGTCCGGACTTTTTGCGAATCAAGTTGCAGAGCAGACGTTTGCATTGTTATTCGGATTGTTTCGAAAAATTCCCACATTCTTACGTGCATCGGAAAAGAAAGAATTCATCCGACGTCCAACCGAAGACTTTCACGGCAAAACCGTTGGAATCATCGGTTTTGGGGGGAACGGTCGACGAATCGCCGAATTACTTGCTCCGTTCGGCAATCGAATATTGGCGACGGATGTTTTTCCGTTCAACAAACCGGATTACGTCGAGGAACTGTTGCCCGCCGATCACTTGGCCAACGTTTTGCCCAAGTGCGACGTCGTCATTCTATGTGTTCCACTTAACGATTCGACATTTCATTTGATCGGCGAAGAAGCGTTTGCCGCAATGAAGGATTCAGTCGTGTTGATCAACGTAGCACGAGGGCAGGTGGTTGATGAAGAAGGACTGATAAGACAGTTGGAATCAGGCAAAGTCGCGGCTACAGGATTGGATGTGACTCACGAGGAACCGCTTCCGGAAGATAGTCCATTGTGGGAAATGGAAAATGTCTTGATTACGCCTCATGTTGGTGCTCAATCTGCTCGACGAGTTCCTGATACGGTAGACTTCTTTTGCGAAAATTTACGTCGATTCGAAAACGATGAACCGCTAATGAATGAAGTCGATAAAGAATTAGGATTCCCACGTCCAAAACTTCATTGACGAAATCCAGTGACCGGTTTTGAGTGCACAAACAACGTAATCGGGATCCATCATTTGGTAAGCGATAGCCCGATGCCCCGCGCGACAATCGCAACATAAATGTCTTGAGCACCCGCCTGGAGGCAAACCCTGGAGGCTTCGTTTAATGTTGCTCCAGACGTCATCACATCGTCAACAATGAGTACTGTTTTCGATTTGACTTTTTTCGGGGAAACCAATTCAATTGCACCGGCGACATTTTTTGTTCGCTCTGTATTGGAAAGCGTCCCCTGTTTTTCCGTGAGTCGATTGTATCGGAGGACTTTGCAGTCGTAGGGTACTTTTAATTGAAGTGCGATACGTCGGGCAATCAGTTCCGACACAATCGTCTTGCGGGTCAATCGCCTTCGCCAAAAGATCGGAATGGGTATCACCAAATCAAAAATCGATTTTGGGTTCGGCTTTGCTGTGGTCCGGCACATGCTAGATATTTTGTTGGCAATTAGTTGCGCTAAAATTGCTGCCAACGGGTCATTTGCTCCAGATTTGATTGTTAGAACAGCGTCCCGAATTCCCTTTTCGTAATTGCCTAACGCGTAACAATGCTGAAATTGCATCTTTAAACGCCGGCAATGGATACAAGATGGGACAAGCTGCTGCCCCGTGTTCAGATTGACGCCATCGGTTTCCAACGGTGGATTAAATGCTGTCACACCGTCGCTAGCGACCGTTTTTTCGTGTTTGTTTAGGAGCCTGATTTTCGGCGATGCTTCAGAGTAACCAGCTCCACAAGCCTGACAAATCGCCGCGTAATTTGGCCTGATGAATTCAATGCAACGACTGCAGAGTTCTATTTCTGTTTCAGGTAAGGTTTTGCTCGTGGAATCCGCAGGGGCGTTTGGGATTGTGATGTTACCGGACTGCAGATCAACCCCGCAAAAAACGCAACTAGGAGGAAAAACCAAACGAGCGATTCCTTCGCACGCATTTTTGACAAGCCGAATGATTCCGTTGTTAGACATTGCTAGCAGCTCCCGTTCGCGAACCATCATTTTAGTAGTTGATGGGTGATAAATGCAAATTGTTGATCAGCAAACGAATTGGCAATCGGTGCTATGCTATTTACACCACTTCACGAAATGCCCCGGATTCGACATAGGGGAAAATCGTCGTTCCGCGTAAAATTTCGCCGATGGAATTCAGATTTAACCCATTCAAACCGTAGGATTTTGAGAACAAGAATTAGATGGCAATTTACGACCGATATTTAACGGTCCTTTTCTTTCGAGTATTGATCGTGCTGTTTTCTGCATTGTGTGGTCTCTTTATGATCGTTGATTTTTTCGATCGGCTCGAAGAGTTCATCGATATCGCTGAAACGGAGGGGTCATTGCTGTCGGTTGCGGTAGAGTTTTATGCGCCCCGAGTGTTAAGTTTTTTCGATCGTATTAGCGGATTGGTCGCGTTGATTGCCGCGGTTTTTGTGGTGACGTGGATTCAACGAAGTCGTGAATTGATTGCGATTTATGCCGGAGGCATTCATCTTCGACGTGTGATGCGTCCCATTCTGATCTGCGTGATTTTGGTTGCAGCTTTTGGAATCGTGAATCGCGAGGTTCTTATTCCCAGCTATAAACACCGACTCACACGCGACACGCGAAACTGGTTTGGGCAAGACGAAGTCAAAATCCGTCCGATGTACGACCGAATGACGGGCGTGTTTCTCAATGGAAAAGCGGCGGTGATTGCTGATCAAAAGATTATTTCGCCGATCATGCAACTTCCCCCGGGGATTTCCAGCCGAATTGCTCGCGTTGTCGGCGAATCAGCTCGATACCATCTGGCGGATGAAAATCATCCTGCGGGCTACCTTTTCCATAAAGTCAGTCTACCAGACAAAGTTAATGAAATCGGGAACGCAGTCGATCGAGGTGAAGTCATACTTTACACACCGTTGGAAAATGAATGGCTTGAACCGGGAACTTGTTTTTTGACGAGTCGAATTTCCGTCACAGATTTAACCAAGAAAGAATCCAACGCTGTTTACTCGTCTACGTTGGAATTAGTGACGGATTTCCGTAATCCCAGTCGCAATTACAACAGCACGAGCCACGTTTTGGTCCATGCGCGATTGCTTCAGCCGCTTCTCGATATTTCGCTGCTTTTCATAGGTTTACCGCTTGTCGTTTCGAACAAGAGTCAAAATGTTTTTTTGGCCATTGGCCTGAATTTGTTGTTGGTTGTATTCTACTTTTTGGCTCAACTACTGAGCCACACGCTTGGAACAGAAGGCTTTGTCTCTCCGGCACTTGCAGCATGGATTCCGATATTCATCTTCGTGCCACTGGCCTATCTTGGACTTCGTAAGTTAAGTTGAAATAGCAACCCGTTTCGGTCGTCGCTACATTTTTGTGTAAGCTGACTTTTGAGTGGTCGGCCGCGGGCACGAAACATTCAGCTGGGCATAAATCACGGCTCGAGTCGCCAAATAATCATCGATGAATAATGAACACTTTTCACCGCTAACCAACTTTGAAACGTTGGATCCAGCCATGATGCGCGAGCGAGCAACGGCCAACTACGAGCAGATAAAATCGCGGCGTACTGTTCGAAATTTTGCCGATACGGATGTTGATTTGGAGGTCATCAAAGATTGCATTCGTGCGGCGGGGACCGCTCCCAATGGTGCGAATTTACAGCCGTGGCATTTCGCTGTCGTTTCCAATCCAAAGGTAAAAAGCGAAATTCGAATTCAAGCTGAAATGGAGGAAAGGGAATTCTACGAGAATCGGGCGACCGATGAATGGTTGGAAGCCTTGCAGCCATTTGGCACCGACGCCTCCAAGGCCTTTCTGGAAACGGCCCCTCATCTGATCGTGATTTTCGGACAGACATATCACCTCGATGAGAAGGGTGATCGCGTAAAGCACTATTACGTCAACGAATCGGTAGGCATTGCAACGGGATTTTTGATTCAGGCGTTGCACAATTCCGGGCTCGCCACGTTGACTCATACTCCCAGCCCGATGAAGTTTCTAAATACCGTTTTGAGCCGACCGAGTAACGAACGACCATTTTTGGTATTGGTGGTTGGATTGCCTGCCGAAAACGCGATGGTCCCACAGATTACCAAAAAGACTCTAACTGAGATTACTTCTTATCATTAGCCTGAGATTAGGCGGGTAAAAATGGCGGTTTTTCGGGAACAAACACCGATTCGCCGCGTAAAAATTGGATATCAAGTGAATATTGTGGCGGAACATCCGGCGAATACCTTCAATTGGTGCTTAAGATTGAACCCATAGGATGTTTCAAATCCTCGAATTATTTGCGTGAGATATTCTCGACGAATCACGTACAGAATAAGATGGTACCCAACGTTGAATTTCGAATTCTTCTCATATCGAAAAATTTATGGCCGATCGTTTCGTTTGCTTTTTTGTTTTGCTCATCACCGGAGCGATTTGTAACGGTCAAATTAAGATCGTCCGCGGTGGCGGAATTGAAATTGGAACCGGCGTAGCGAAGCCGTTAGACAAGTCCCTCGTCGTGACTCAAAAGACAGAAAAAGACGACGGACTGTCCGGTTATGAACGAACCCTGGTTCAAAAAGGAATTGAGTTATCGAAAGCAGGAATAAAAAAATACCTGGATGACATCCATATCTCGTCGGAACAAAAAGCGAAGGCGACTCAATTGATTGGGTTACTGGGGTCAGAGGTTTACGCGGTTCGTCGGGATGCCACTAAAGAGCTTTCAACTTTTCCTGGATTACCCATCGAAGAATTTGAATTGGCCAAAACCAATGCCGATCCGGAGACTCGATATCGAATTGAAATGGTGGCGAAGTTTTTGATATCCAGCTTTGGAACGACGCTTTCCGCAGCGTACCAATATATTTTGGATAAAGAGATTACCGGTCTGCTTCCTGATGTGATGCGTTCTGAGCTTTTCGCAAAAGACAACGCCGACCTCAACCGTGACTTTCTGCGGGCGATCGTTGCAACGTCGACAGTCGACAACAACGAGCAACTTCGTGAGTTGCTGGAACATCCGACCATTTCGATTCAGCAAACTGCGGTCGAAGCACTCTACCGTTCGCAGAAAAAATCAGTCGAATCGTTGTTAGAGACGATTGCAGGCAATGAGCAGAAGAACGATATCGTCAGACTTGTGGCGGCGGAGTCATTGGCTGATTTGGGCAATCGAAAATGTCTCATGACGCTTGTCCATTTGCTTGATGCCGATGACGTTACAGTACGCACAAAATCCGGAAGCATTCTGCAGATCGCAACCGGATTGGATTATGGTTACACCGGTTACTCAAAAGCAGAAATGCGAAAGGTTTCTGTTCAAAAATGGAACCAATGGCTAGCGAGCGAAAGCAGTGAGACCAAGCTCCGCTTTCCTTTGGAGAAATTCAACAACTTCGATTCGTACTTAAACGGACATACGCTTCTTGCTTGCGGTTACAACAACAAGGTCATTGAATTAGATGTATCTGGCAAAGAAGTATGGAATGTTTCCGCGTCAGGCGCTTGGTCAGCCGAAAAACTGGAAAATGGAAACGTGTTGGTCGCCTGTTATAACGTCGGAAAAGTTGTGGAATTCAATCGTGCAAAAGAAGAGGTTTGGAGTCACACTTGTAAATCTCCGTTAAACGCTCGTCCGTTGAAAAACGGTAACGTATTGATCTCTGAATATTCGGGAAACCGAGTCGTTGAAGTGAACCGGAAAAATAAAGAGGTGTGGACTTATCAAGCAAAAGCGTCGGTGGCCGATGCGGTTCGACTCAAATCAGGAAACACCATCATTGCTACTCAATCAAAAGTGATCGAAGTTGATCCGTCGGGTAAAATTGTTTGGGAATACCCGGCAAATCAGGCTTACGGTATCCAAGCATTAAAAAACGGGAACATCATGATTTCAAAATATACGCCTGGTCAAGTGATCGAGGTTAATCGAAAAAAAGAAATTGTTTGGCAATACGATTGCACGAATCCAACCGACGCGTTGCCACTTGCCAATGGGAATGTGCTGATTACCGAAAACAACCGTTTCGTGGAGGTGTCCAGAGCCGACAAAAAAATCATCTGGTCAAAGAAGGGAGCCAGCTGCGGGGCCGCCAGAAGATAATGACGAAAGGCATTTGCTAAGGAATTCATACTCCGACATTTTTCAGAACTTTAATAACCAAGTTCTTCGGCGAATTCTCCACAGATTTGTTGGTAGGATTCTTTCTGTTCAACGGTCCAATCGTTCCAACGTCTGTTTTTAGACTCGAAAAAGGCTTTCCGTTGGCCTTGGTCTGAAACGTCGGATTCTCCTGAATAAAGCCACTCGTGGCGCATGACAAATCCGCGATCCGGATTTGCCAAACACCATCGGTAAACACTTTCGGATCGCATCCAAGTTTGGCAGTGACTTTCAAAGGGTAGTGATTGAAACGGTCGATATCGCATTGGTGACGAAATCATTCCCTTGGGGTTGCGGACCAAGCAAATAAAAATTGCTTTGGGAAAGACATCAGAGATGTAATCGAGTAAATCACCGGTTGGGTTGATGGCAGCCATCCAGACAGATCTTTCAACTAATTTCGGATCGGGCCAGATCAACCGAATGATCGCTTGGCGAAAAACCTCGTTGTATTCCGTTTGGTCAACGACCAAGGCTGTTTGGCGAGAACGCGCCGTGCAATTCTTTTGGGCAACTCCTAAAAGATCTTGGACAATATTATTTTCTTTTCCGTTGTAGTAAATATCGGAATGCAGTCCCAATGACCGACGAACAATCGTCGTCCCCGACCGCCCAGTACTGGCTAAAAATAAAATGTTTTGGAAGTTTCATTGGTTTATCAAGAACGCCGATGAAAATTAACCGAATCGTTCTTCAGTCCAAGGGTCGCCGTGGTTATGGTATCCGCCCCGTTCCCAGTAACCCGGTTTGTCGGTCGCCGATAGCTCGATTCCCTTGATCCATTTAGCGCTTTTCCAAGCATAAAGTTTGGGCACCATGCCGCGAATGGGTCCGCCATGGTCTGCGTCGATTGGCACTCCATCGTGCAGGTCGGCGAGCAACGCATCGTCAGAAAGAAAATCTTCAAGTGGCAAGTTCGTTGTCCATCCGTGATCATAGCCGTATAAGATCGCGAATTTTGCATCCGGTGATACGGTTACCAGATCCAAAATTGTTTTTGTTGAAACTCCTTCCCACAGATTGCCTAATCGCGACCATTTTGTCACGCAGTGGAAATCAGAAAAAACCTGGACTCGCGGCAAGGCAGAAAACTGGTCGCGATTCAATGAAACCTCGGTCTCGACCAAGCCGAAAATTTTTAGCTCCCATTGGTCCGTATCGAATATCGGTGTTCCATGAGCATCCAGAACCGGCCATTTTTTCGTCCGAGATTGACCGGGCGGAACGCGATTTTCACGAAGTGTATCGGAGCTGATAATGATCGAATCATCGCTCAAATCGGAAGCGGCCGGAGGATCGCCAGTTTGATATTTCGGATCATTCATAGGATGAAACTTCCAATGGACGAATGTTTAATTTAAGTCGTTGGCCGTGTCAGAAATTGGTGATGGGCCAATCTTTCTAATTTCGGGCGGATACCGCCACGGATCGAACTCAACCCTTGCCAAAAAGCGTTAGGACGTAGTTTCTTCCAGCTTTGTCCCTGCGCTAGATTCCCGGGAATCGTGGCCCGTTTCCAACGGCTTCTTACCGAGGAAAATGTAGTACGGCATTCGGAAAAACGGAATGTACGGAATTTTGCATTTCCGTTCTTCAAGAATTTCGGACTCGAAATGATTTCGCAAAAACGGCATATGATCGGGTGACGGGAACAC
>CAJQQR010000021.1 GCA_905480545.1 uncultured Pirellulaceae bacterium | reverse complement strand
GCCAAACCCGCGACGAACAAGTGCTAAAAGACCGTGACCTTCTTTCGGAAAACGACAATTGGTATTACGACGATTTGGATGCGGCGACACTTGAGGCTGCCAAACAAAAAAAACCGATGATGATTGTCCTTCGATGCATTCCTTGACACCTCTGCAAGACATTCGACGGGCAGGTGGTCCGTCTCCAAGAGATCAAGTCACTGGCTGACCAATTCATTTGCGTTCGATTGATCAAATGCAACAGTTTGGATTTGCAACTTTTTCAATTCGATTACGACCTGACCTTTGCAGCATTTTTTCTTTCGGCAGACAAGACGATCATCGCACGGTACGGAACGCGAAACAGTCATGACAGTGCCGAACAAGATGTTTCGATCAAAGGACTCGCGGCGACGATGGCATCCGTTTTGAAACTCCACAAAGACTTTGACAACAAAAAGAAGTGGGTCGTTGGAAAACAGCCCGGGAAATTTCGCGTCGACGTTCCGGAAAACTTTTCGAAACTGTCACGATTTGATTCAGAATTGACTTACGAAAAAGAAGTTTCCAAAAGCTGCATACATTGCCATCAAATCCGAGACGCATACCGCGAAGACTATCGCGATCGAAATCTTCCGGTTCCGGACAAAGTGATGTACCCCAACCCGACCCCGTTGCTGTTGGGACTTCGATTCGAAACCGATTCACGGGCCACCGTTGCTAAAGTCACCACCAACTCGTTGGCGCAAAAGTCTGGAATCAAAGCTGGTGATCTGGTTCAAACCCTAAACGGTCAAGCCATTTGCTCAACCGCTGATGTGCAGTGGGTACTCCACAATCAAGGTAAAACCGGGGCTTTAGACTTCGTCATTAAACGCCCAACAACGCTCAAGGATACGTTTGCCAAAATCAATGCCAAGATAGCATTAGATGAAGGTTGGCGTGCAAAAAGCGACATCTCGTGGCGAACCTCAACTTGGGATTTGCGGCGTATCGTCGGTGGCGGCATGTATCTGGAAAACATCTCTGATAGCAAACGAAAACAGTTGAAAATTCCCGAAGACAAAATGGCTCTCAATGTTCGTAGCGTAGGAAAATACGGCCAACATGCGGTTGCGATGCGGGCCGGGATTCGAAAAGGGGATATTTTGGTCCGTTTTAACGAACGCACTGATCTAATGAGTGAAACGGAAGTCATTGCCTACGGAATGCAGAACGCGAAGAAAAATCAAATGGTGACTTTAGAGTTCATCCGAAATGGAAAACCGATCACCATCAAATACAAATTGCAGTGAATTTAAATCAACTACCAAACTGGCGGAACGATGACCAACGCCCCCGGATTTCTGCATGATTTTGAAAACAGTTTTGGAAGAGGGTCAGGTTCGATTGGAACCTCTCGGCGAGGAGCACCTCGATGAACTTTTCAGTGTTTCGGATCAATCCGTATGGAAATACATGCCGATCCGTCTGGTCAACCGAAATGATTTTGCAAGCTTCATTCAGCGAGCTCAGCAGATGCGCGATAATGGCACGGCCTTGGCATTTGCGGTAATCGAAAAAAATTCGGGTGAAATCGCAGGCTCAACGGGCTATTGGAACTTTGTTGATGAGCACAAACGAGTTGAAATTGGATTCACATGGTACGCTCCCAAGTGGCAGCGTACACATTTAAATACAAGCTGCAAACTTCTTCTACTTACCCACGCGTTCGAAGAATTGAAACTCAACCGTGTCGAATTCAAAACCGATTCGTTAAACGCTCGCAGCCGCACTGCCATCGCTCGAATCGGAGCTGTCGAGGAAGGAATCTTTCGCAATCATGTGATTCAACCTGATGGTCGTTTGCGTCATAGTGTTTACTTCAGCATCATCAACGAACAGTGGCCTGATGTAAAAACTCGCTTATTGGAACGCTTAAAGAAATAAATTATTGAAAGCTATTTGGCAGAAAAATTATGGTGAAGCACCACAACACAAAAGAGATTTTCGGCGAGACGGGGGCAAAATTTGGAATGGCCGCGATGGCGGGAAAAGAAAAAATCACCGCTCGAATTGCGGGTGAGATGGATGACATGCATTTGCCCGTATCGCCGGCGAGTGTTTCTGCTAAAGCTGCGCTTCGGAATATGGCCAAAGCTATCAACCTTGCGCTCAAATCGGACTTCATCGAGTCTGATTTGGATTTAGTTTACAAAGCGGCTCGCGTTCATGCCAACCAAGTCGAAGTGTTACATCACCAGTACATTGGGTTGGGCAATGGATTATTTGCAAAGATTGGAAAACTGACTCGATCTTTCTCATTAACACTTCGTGGACCGGACCCGGCGTCGCCTGGCGGCGAAAAATGGTACAAAAAACATGGCACCAGTCCTCTGCGTGGTGTCATCGATCTCATCGGCCGCAAACTCAACTTAATCCGTGAATTCGAAGACATGGCACCCATCTATTTGCAGCAAATGCTCGATCGCTTGGAGGCAAAACGCTTCGTCCAAGGTTGGAATCGAGATGAATGGGAGATTTCTACCACGAACATTGGGTTAGATTTGATCCTTAAGCCGGTTGATCCGGGAACTTCCACCTGAATCAATCAAATTATTTTGCCACGTTCACTTCACTTGTTTAAAAAACGTGGAATAATTGGCGTTGAAACAGAAACATGATTTTTTGGATTCATGATGACTCCAGTTCGACTTTGGTTGAATTAGCAAAGTGCTTTTCAGCCAAATTCTTGAACGCCGTAGCTCACTCTTTTGAAGATCGGACTGACATGAACGTTGCTATCCTCGGTGCCAGCAGTAACCTCGAACGATATTCGAACAAGGCACAGCTTCGCTTGATGGAAGAAGGCCACACCGTTTTTCCTGTCAGCAAAAAAGACGAAATGATTGCGGGTGTAAAAGCTTATCCAAATCTCGCTGCAATATTTGGCGAAATCGATACGTTGACGATTTACGTCCGCCCATCGATTCTAGAAGAGATCAAAAATGAAGTGATTGAACTGAATCCTCGTCGCGTTATCTTCAATCCAGGAACTGAAGACTCTGACCTTCAAAAAGAATTCGCAAAGGCAGGGATTCAAGTTCAAGTCGCTTGCACTCTTGTACTTCTTAACACCAAACAGTTCGTCGACGTAAAGGAAAACGTTTAGGCTTTTTTTCGAATGAAATGAGCTCCCCTCTTGTGCATGTTGAATCCCCCTGCAGCTTTTCAAACGCTGTCGTTTCACTCTAGGTTTTCGCATAAAAGGAATTATCGAACTCAAAACGAAAGAGCGTAAACGAGGGTTCATTTCGCGACACAATGATCCCGCATGTGTTGGGTTAATAAATCAACAAGCCGCTTTCCTGGCCGAGAAGCCCGCGGACTGTCATTGAAGGAACTCAACTGTTCGCCATACGAATGCCGCAGGCTTGACTAACATCAGCCATGGACGCCCGCTCATGCGTCCTTTATTTCTTCTTTACCCCGCAGTCAAATTCAACTGTTCGAGACGGAAGTCCCGCTGGACTATTGAAACAAAGTGAAAACAGCGACCAATGGGTTGCCTTGGTGCGTTCTCGTGGCGGCTACGGAACGAAAATCCATGTCATGACTGACGTTGATGGTCACCTGTTCGCAGCAACGGCCACCCGATGGGATAAACCAACCTCCTCTTCTATCGCTTTCAACAGGGATCACACCCACCACAAGTCTGATAAAAAACATTCAAGAGTCAGGTCCAAGCAAGCTTATACGCGGCTTGATGGGCACGCGGTTTAACAACAGGTGCTGGTTGCTTCAGTTTGTTAAACCGCGTGGGCATCGCCCAATAGCACTTACTTTAGATCAGGATCAATGATTTTGCTTGTTGGTATGTTCCTTTTTTTGAATTTACTATTCTTTGGTCGTTTTAGATATGCTTCCCTTTTGGCGGTTCGTCCTGGGCGATTGGGAAGCCTGTCTTTAGTCGCGTAAAACATTGCCGTGGCGGACGCATGACGCCAGTTCTCGGGTTCACTGTGCAGGTAGCGTAGCAAGAAAGTCTGGAACGTCGTCCAAGTACTTTTGAAACTCATTCGACGGGGAGCTACTTTGTTAATTTCTGATTTGCCCGGCGAGACACTTGCCTCCGCAATGGATCAACAAACCGCAACTACCGAGTGCCGATCGCGGGGCTGGACGACTTGAGCCGTGCTCGACTGCTGCAGCGGCGATGCTGAATCGGCGGTCAAGTGCGTGCCCAAATCGAACGCCAACCAACCCGTCAATTTCACTCGAGCATGAATCTAGCGATCCTCGGGATTGCCCATCACAAACTTGATCAACCCTACAAAGAGAATTCGTCTCTTGAAAAGGCCTCAAAACTGATCACAACGCTCAACAAAGATCTCAGCAAGAAAGACGCTCCCGATTTGCGACTCGTCGAAATCCTGTTCCGCGAAGCCAATGGGAAAATCAAACACTCGCAGGCACGACTTCATATTGTGAATATCCATGGACTATCGAATTCTAGTTGCTTAAGATCAGGTGCAGTGGCAATTCGGAGTGCGGCGCAGCGATGGACTCCTTTTCCTTAAACTGATCTCGTTGAAATGAAATTTGTTAATATGAAACTTGACGAACAAAAGTGGTTTTTACCGACCGTTTCACTCGTGTTGCTCACATGCTGGACAATTGAATTGGGCAGTGCAAACTCGCAAGAAAAGCCAAGACCTGAACCAAAGCTAAAACACTTCAAGTTGCAGGCACGGGCCAGTGAAATTGATTCACGAGTCAAATCGCACCCGGAGATTGGATTCGTTCTGGAAGCCAAAGGAAAGCCAGCCGACATTCAACGTGCATCGGTCGATACACGCGTCGCACCTCGCGGCAAATTAATGATCTGGCTGATGAGTCACAACAGTGCGCTTTTTGATCGTGTTAATTCCTATGGTATTCATGCAATCCAGGTCCACTACGCAAACAAATGGTTTTCGATATGCTGTCAGGAAAAACCGGTTGGTGAAAATTGTCGTGGCAACATTCGTTTGGAGGCCGCGACAGGATTGGATTTCAGCGACGACGTAACCATCCCCTACCCTGACGGAATGATGGAACGTGCTTACCAATTCGTAAAATGGTTGGACAAAAACAATCCGCAAGGGGGCTGGGGGCGTTTTCTGACGGCTGACAGAAAAGGCATTCGTTGGGAAGACGTCATCATTGCGGGCAGTTCACATGGATCGACAACGGCGGCGAGATTCGCCAAACACCAAAAGGTCTCTCGCGTTGTCGCGTTATGTGGACCACGCGATCAATATCAGATTTGGCAATCGCTTCCGTCGGCAACACCCGAAAATCGTTACTTTGGATTTTCGCATGTGCTCGACGGCGGTTGGAAGAATGACCACTATTGCCGATCGTGGGAAATGTTGGGAATGAACAAATTCGGACCGATTGTAAACGTGGACAAAGCCCCATTTCCCTACGGAAATTCCCGTCGGTTAATTACCGATTTTGATGTGAAGGGTGATGAAAATCGAGCTCATAGCAGTGTGCAACCAGGAAGCAGAGCGTACAAGAAGAACGGAAAGTTCATGCATGAAGATGTTTGGCGATACATGTTCACTCATCCTGTGGATAAAACAGGTACTCCAACACCCGCAGATGCCTCTTGTCTGAAAGCTCAAAGGCAATAAAAGACACAGAACGGGATGTTATCGCATAGCGGCTGATAAAGCCGTTGAAGCGATGGGTACGTCAGATCTGATTTGCAATGTAGCGAACGGTCGAATTCCACACTCTGGTAAGTGCAACTTCCGTTCAATTCAACATTGACGACCCACCAGGTCTTTTATTACTTGATATCAAAACAATGCAGTTGATGTTGGTCGCGAATGTAAAGCCGCCCATCGGAAATCACTGGATGCGGCCAACTTTTTCCGTTTCGACTCGGCAATGTAAATGCGCCATTCACTTTGTACGACATGGGATTGGCTTCGACCAAAGCCATCTTACCATTTTCGTATCGGAAATAGATTTGACCGTCAGCAGCAACGATCGCAGCGGAGCCATCACCTTCACCACGAATCTTTCCACCCCATTTGATCTTTCCTGTTCGCATTTCAAGACACATCGGAAGTCCTTTGTTATGGCCGTGTCCCATATAAATAAAGCCATCAATTAAGACCATGCCTCCGTGGTGATTCTGAACTTCGCGAGCTTCATAGTGATAAACTTCGCGTGCCGAAAAGTTTCGGCCCTTCTTTTGAATCTGCAATAACGCTGAACCGCCATCGCCATAGCCGGACGAACAAAAGACATAATTTCCTGACACGATGGGCGTCGGCACATTCGCGGTTCCATTTGCAACTTTTTCGTACTGCCACAATGGCCGACCAGTCGCCGCATCGACGCTGATGACTCCGCGTCCCACCAGCGTAATGTACTGCCTCACGCCACCCATATTTCCAATCACGACCGATGAATAGCCGGCACCATCCTGTCCTTTGGAACCGCCTGGCTGCATGGGAGTCTTCCAAATCAACTTTCCCGTTTTTTTGTTTAATGCGACAATCATTGCAGTCGGGCCGCCGGGCGTACAAATTAACTTTTCACCATCGACCAGCGGCGACTCACTGAATCCCCATTGGCTCATCATCTTTCCGCCAAAATCTGACGCAAAGTCAACGCTCCAAACCTTTTCGCCATTTTCTGCTTTGACTGCTGCCAAGGTTCCATGTCGGCCGATCGCATAAACTAATCCATCATCAATCGTTGGCGTGCAATTCGGTTGGCCGTTTTTCGAAATTGGGGTTTTCCATTTCACGTTTCCTTCGATCGAGATGCACACGATCTGTTGACTTCCGTCCGTTTGACTGAGCGTATAAATGTTTCCATCAGCAACCGAAACACTGGAGTAGCCGCCCCCTATTCCATCGACCGTCCACTGAAGCGGAGGTCCCGATTCTGGCCATTTTTGCATAAGGCCGGTTTCTTTTGAAACGCCTGTTCGGTCCGTTCCACGCCAAGTCGGCCAATCTTTAACATCAGTTTTGGTCGAACCATTCGTATCCGATGGCTTGTCTTCGCGGCTCACTTTCACCAGAAATTTTCGATCCGCCGCAGATAATTTATTCACAGGCAGATTGATTTCGTCGCCGTTTTCTTTTTTGAGCGTAACGGTACCGTTTGCGTCTTGAATTAATTGCGCCTGGATCGCGAATTTTCCAGTCGCATCTTTCCATGTTCGAAAATCATCGACCTGAATGCATGCCGTCGACGACTCTGATACAGAAAACACCAGTGCACAAACCGTTAAGACACAAAGAAAACGTGATTGCATATTCCACCTAATTGAAACTGAAAGCGAACGGCTGTAGCTACACTCGCCAGAGTGTGGAATTCGACTACGCCTTGTGATTCCACCGTCTGGCGACGGCAGCTACGTTTTGTGGTGCCACCGTCCGGCATACCACTGGTGTGTATTGTCGCAAGCAAATCACAAGATTACTACAAACCGACATCGATTTTCAGCAGAAATATTAAGCCTGTTGTTGTTGGTTTGGGTCAAGCAAAGGGCAGATTATTCTGAGAAGCTTTCCAATTGATTGGATGACGCGAGTCATTCACGAAAAAACCGAATGGTCGCGTCTGGTCAATTGATTCCGCCTTCACGACCGCCCTTTTCCGCTGCTACACGTTTCCGCTAAACGAAGTTGTACACTCTCCGCGTTGCGGAAATGCGAAGCATCCCATTGACTGAAAAAGCAGCCGCCCGTTTGGTTCACGTTTTTGGCCTACAATTTTGCAAACGCGTCCAACGCCGTTTGCATATGTTCGTCCGTCAATGCCGCCGACATTTGAACACGGAGACGAGCTTCGCCTTTGGGCACAACCGGGAAACCAAAACCAATCACCATCACACCCATGTCGTACAGGGCTTTGCTCTTCTTGATCGCTTCGGCTTCATCGCCAATCATGATCGGAATGATCGCAGTAGGTGAGTCCGGACACTTAAACCCGAGATCAGCGAGTCCCTTTCGAAACGTCGCGACATTGGAATGCAATCGTTTGACAATCGACGGTTGCTGCTGAACGACTTCAATCGCTTTGCAAGCACTGTAAGCCACAGTCGCGGGAAGTGCGTTGGAGAACAAACTTGGTCGTGCACGCTGCTCCAGAACTTCGATGGCTTTTTGCGATGCTGCAACGTAACCGCCAGCCGCGCCGCCAAGTGCTTTACCCAGCGTTCCGGTGATGACATCCACTTCACCAAGCAGGTTAAAGTGCTCTGGTGTGCCACGGCCTGTTTCGCCCAAAACACCAATACCATGCGAATCATCCACGACCAAAAGTGCATCGTATCGTTTGCACAACTCAACGATCTCGGGCAGGTGAACGACGTCACCTTCCATGCTAAAGACGCCGTCTGCGATCACCCAGCGGCATTCTTTTGCCGCCGAAGCTTTCAATTTCGATTCCAGATCTTCGAGATCATTGTGCTTGTAGACTTGCTTTTCAACTTTTTTTGAAACGAGCCTGCAACCATCGATAATACTGGCGTGATTGAGTTCATCGGAAAGCAAGATATCGTCTGGCCCAGCAAGCGTCGGAAACAAGGCTTCGTTTGCATTCCAACATGAAACATAAGACAACGAGCTTTCTGTGCCGACGAATTCAGCGATTTTCGTTTCCAGTTTTCGATGGCATTCCAAGGTTCCACAGATAAATCGAACCGACGCTGTACCTGCGCCATAATCTTTCAGGCCCTGAACTCCCGCGTCGATGACCTCAGGATGATCAGCCAGGCCCAGGTAGTTATTGGCGCAAAGAACAAGGACCTCGCCTTTACCCGCGATATTGACAACCGGCCGCATCGGCGAAGTGATTTCATAAAACGGTTTCGTCTGCCCAGAATCAGCCAGCGATTGCATCAGTTCAATATTGCGTGCGTCGAAAGCGGAATTTGGCATTGAGTCCTCTGTCAGTTTTTTGCGTTGTTTTCAATTTGATTTGATCACAAGAAGTATAAAAGCTGAGGGATAAAATCGGCAGCGGTCACTTGAAAAGATTTTTCGGTTGCATTCACCCCCGATTCGGCGATCAGCACGGGCTTCACACTGGCGGGAGTACGCTGAGCTGGGAATGAACCAGATCAAAGAACAGACCATTTCAAAGATCGCCACGATTGAACACCAGCACACCCCTACAAACAAAGCCGCTCACTTCAGTCGTTGATTCCCCATCAAAAATAACTCCGACGCACAATGGCAATGGGGCGGAGGCAATGGGGCGGAGCTTCGCCCGACCTACGACCGTGGTTTAAAAAACCAAAAACCAAAGCCTAGGATAATCATCAAACCAAAAAGCACGAAGAAATTGGTTGATCGCCGTTTGATTGATTTGCTAATCACGGTAGCCTCCAGATTTAATTCGTTTGAGGTGGTTCGAAAAAGAACCTCTTTGCCGCGATGATCGAATTCAATTTCGAGGCTCGCCGAAACAAAATCAGCCTGTGATAAAGCGACTGAGTTGCCCATAGGGGTGTTGGCTTGCCCCCCAACCAGCCCCGCCGGATCGTTCGGTTGATTACGGCGATTTTGATTGGTAGCTTCGTCTTCAATATTCACACCGCTCCCACGTATCATCGGCGATTTTTGACGTTGGCTTTCTTTTTCTATGCCACTCGTATTCTGTCCTTCGGGTCCGTTTTGTTGCGAGTAGCGACGCAAGATCCTGTCCTTCGAATTCCCTCCTTGCTGTCCCTGCTGACTCTGGCTTTGCCTTTGAATGGAGTTGATATTATCGGCGATTTGCTTTTTGAAATTCTCTTGAGCGATTTCATTCTTCGATTCCAATCCTTCGCCACTTTGTTGCAAACCCTTCTCTCTGGTCGACAAAACTCCGCCGAATCCACCACCACCCATTTGCCCCGATTTTCTGCCTTTCCATCGTGTTTCCTGGTTCATGATTTCTTTGGAACTATCCGCCTTTCCAGAACGGGGCTTTTCGGCGGGAGCAATAAAATCAATTGAATTAAATCGTTTATTGGATCGGTTTTGACTGATTAGCTCTGGATTCACCAGACCATTTGAACCGAACCATTCTTCGTTGATCGGTGTCATTGACTGCGTCGTTGGATGGACCGAAACATTGGGTTGTTGTCGTACTTGCTGGTCTTGCGCTTTGTCCCAGTTTCCACCATAAGTATTTGAAAGGTTTCCCGAGTTCCCAAACAACTCGACCTTTTGAGTCTGGAGCAAGTCGTTGAATCGGCCTCGGTTATCGACCTCAATCTCCCTTTGCACGTCATCTTCCGAATACAAATTGGCAATCGCTGTTGCGCGAGAGACTTTCTCTTGATTGGCCTGCAATTCGATTAAATTCCGAATTGCCCGTTGCTTTACCAACTCATTCTTTGAATTGCGAGCTTGCGAATTCAATTTTGAAAAAAGTGAAACCTCGTATCTCGATTTTGCATCCGCAATTAGCTTTTCTTCTGAAATAGCCAACGAGCTTGTTTCCTTGAAATCAAAATCGAAATCTTCCGGTACATACAGTCGAACGTTACTTTCACTCACTTTAATACCGACGGTTTCAGCGAATGGAAATTCAATTTTTGCAAAGTTTGAAAGCCGTTCGATGGATCCACCGTATTTAATTTCAACAACAAAGTCTGAATCACCCTCAGCCGTTTTGATCAGTGGAATTCGAACGGAAGACTCTTCTGCTTCAACCGCGATCGGTTTAACAAGCGAATCCGCAACCTTGACGGTCCATAGTTTCGCATTTGATGGTAACTTGATTTCCAAAAATGGTTCGGTTCGGTTATCAACAAAGAACTTTTGTTCGACGCGGTAAGCACCGGCTCGATCAATCGACATTTTGATTTCAGAAAGACCAATGGACGCCCCCACCGTTTCAACCAACTTTCTAGGATTCGTTTGGTAGGTGAGCAATGGATCCTGCGCCGTTGCATTGACCAGGAATCCACGACGAATATCTGCGCCGCCCACCAATTCCTTAAGGTCGCGGAACGGCTTTTGTCGTCGATCGAGATTTTCCATTTCTCGCGTATCTGGGACCAACAATTCATCAAATCCAGAGTTTTGCAGAGTCACAAAACGCTTGCTTGAGTCTATGTTTTCGACGGCTGGAATCGAAGCGGATCTTTTTGAGCTGGATAAGCCAAAATCCTTTTCAACAAGGACGCGAAATTGACCGATCACAAAATCCTGCAGTTTTAAGGTCACCCGATATTGCGACGGATTGTCACCGTCTCCCACCGGCTCGATCACTTTCTCTCGAATTAAATCTGCCTTGATCGTTGCGTCTTTGATTTCGGCCGGAATCAAAAACGAAACTTCATCGATACCGTTGTCACGAATCTCATAGTTGACAATGATCGATTCCTCGATCGAACGCAGGGTAACATTCACATTTGTGATGCTGGTTGCATCGACGAGGGCAGGCTTCTTGGTAACCATTAATTTGCCAGCATAATCTTCCGATTTGTGATTGATTGCGACCTGAGCTTTCGTTTGATTCACGCTGCTAAGCCACGGTTTAACTTGCGAAACCAACACCGACTCGCAGCGGTTGAGTTCAGCCGGTTGCACAATCAACCGCGATTCTGCGATGACCGCGAATTGCCCGGATTGCTTGCCCGCGTTTTGCACAAAAATTTTCGGCAGCGGAATTACGCTAGACGGATTTTGATTTGCGGCGTTTTGTATGGCTTGATGGTCGGCAAGACGACCGCTGATATCAAATGCAAACGTTCCGTTCAGACCTTGAGAAAGAAACAATTTGAGCAACTGCGTTGACTCATCCACTTTAACCGTTTTACGAAAACCAACGGGCATTCTGATGTTTTGAATATCCAGATCAACTGGCAAAACAACGGTCAATTCGTGAATGGGCTGAAGAGACGAGCAGACAAATTGAGTTTCCATTCCGCACGTTTTTTCACGAATGTCGATTAGCGTCCGAGTTTTGACCTCCAAACCTCCTAGTTTTGGCCGACATTGGATCGCCACCGAAAATGGAGTCCGGGAAAATTCAAACGCCTGAAAAACAATTGGCTGAAACAAGGGCTCAGATCTCGGTTTGACTTGGCTTGCGGAACTGAAATCAATCCGCGAAATGCCGATCATCGTATCCGTTTGCAATTCAAGTGAACTGGTTTTACGCACCGTGATTTGTCCGGAGTGAATCGCGGCATCGGGCACCACGACCGTCGGCATGGGAAAAGCGGTTGCGGACTTCAAGTCCATTTTGCGATTCGATAACTCGATGGTAAAGGATTCCTTGCTATCAGCTTCACTTAGAAGCGTGACATCCAAGATGTTCATCGTGTCCTGGTTTCGGACTTCCCAACCACGAATGTTTCCGCCGTAAACCCGAACAACGGAAAAATCCTTGGGCAGTTCGACATCGAATTTCGAACGCGTACTTGCCCGAAATAGAAAATCTAATTTCCAAACCAAATGCAATCCATCGTTTCGCACATCGAACAACGCCGTCGAATTGACTGAAAGATTCTGATCCACTTGCGCAGACGAAACTTGCCCTCGCCATGATAAGGCAACTTCCCCGCGGCTTCCCAACGGAATAGTCAGGTTCGGCACCGCAGCGGTGGAAACAAATTCGGTTGCTACATCGTTTGTCGAATAGTTCAGCTCTGTTCCGAGCTTGGGTATCGAAAGCTCAATCTTCGATGCCGGCCCAGCAGGCAGCCGACCACGGATCATTCGCCAACCACCAACCTGTTGGATCGGTAACCGAAACTCAACCTCGAGGGTTTTAACACCTCGGCCTTGAACGTAAAGTAGCAGTTGTTTCGTCTGCGTGGCAGGCTGAACACCTTTTTTGTTTTGAGGTTTGGCTTGCTGAGATTGATTCAACGACTTTTTCTGCTGCGCAATTTGAACAGACGTAGCCACCTTTAGCTGCGCGGGCTCGCCATCGAGTAGAGCTTTGGTGATCACCGCTGACTCAAGGTCGAGGGGAATTGCGATTTGGTTGTCGGTAAACGATTCAAACTGCAACCTTCCGTTGATTAACAAATCCCTTCCGGTCAATGTTGTTTTATACTCAGCACCGCACCAACCAAATTCGGCAACCAACGGTTTCTTAAGTTCCGTTTTATCGGGATCTGCTTTCCGCTTTAACTCAATGTACTTTTGATAAGGGATAAAAATCTGCTCGGACTCGACGTCTGGATTTTCCGGATCATAAGGAATAATGATCGCGTCGTTGGGGATTTGAATCGGCGGAGATTTCTTGCCTTCCTGTCCGGTTAGTTCACTGCACACCGTTAACATGAAAGATGTCGATCCAACAAATGCGAGAAGCAATGCCGGTCGCCTCGTCCTAACGATGTTGCGGAACCATCGGGTTACATCCCGTCCAAAAAATCGAATGATTACCGCAAGGATCGCATAAACAATCCAGACCCCAATCAAAAAGCAAACGGCATACAAGGAGTTTTCCAATCCGCGCCAAACGACCTGAGTCCAATCGCCGAGCATGGGAACCACCGCCGCAATTCCAACAACGACCATCGTAAAGCCGATTTTCATTCGTACCGACCGAATACAGAGCATCAAACCGATTGCTATTACCAATCCACCATAGGCAAACGAAAGCCAATGGAATCGGTCTTGATCAACGATCGTAATCGCAACCTCCGGCTGAGCGCCAAGACTCTTGAAATTGAAGGTTTGAGTTTCTTCTTCGAAAGAAAGTGCAACGGTCTGAATATTAAGCCCACGCTTTCCTTTTAAGGAGAACTTCGTCGCGAGTTTTTTGGACGGCATGGGTGCCGCCGGAGGTCTGACACGATCGCGATCAATCATTTCTCCACCTCGGAATGGCTGATCTCGCGGGACTTGAAATTGCGGTTGGGACTGCTGCGGCGAAGCTGACTTGGATACAATTTTTGCGTCCTCGTTCACAGACAAATCATCAAGGTCCATGCCCCCCTTTGCATCGTCTGGCGATGCCGAAGCCTCTTCGCCGGCGGCGATTTCGTCACCAAACTCCGCTTGGCTAGTCTCTGCAACCATACCGTTTACCGAAGCATCATTTGCATCGTCGGATTTGGCTTTTGAACTTTTCAACATTTCATTGCTGTAACTGGATGTTGATATCACAAATCGAGTCAACACGCTTAGAACTTTTTCGAACGGTAATGGTTTACGCTCTTCTTCGGTCGTAAAAACAGATCCGTCATTTGACGCCACCGAGTAACCGCTGGGCAACGTCACCGACCAATCGATATCGGCTTGTGGAACGTCGCTCGATTTTGACCTGGCGTCATTGCGAACCAATAACGCCGGAGCCTGCATATTGATTTTTCCGGACAAGCCGAACTCTACGATTTCGTCTTCATAAAAAACGGAAACCTCGCGAGTTCGCCGAGTTGTATCTGGCGGCATCGAAATCACAACCGAGCCACCACGAACTTGAGGACGAGTCGGAACACCGTCAAGCATGACCGACCAAAGCTCCGCCGATTTCGGCAGCTTCAATTCCAAAAATGGAACCTTCGTCAAAATGGTATACTTCGCTTCCGTTTGACTTCGTCCATTGCGTGAAACAACCGAAACTAAAGTTGATTTTTCCACGATCGCCGATGGCAGCTGATGAATATTTCGCCTCTTCACATCGATCGATAGATCGGGATCGATACCGACGGACGAATAGGAGCCAAGTAAACGCGAGCCAGGTACATATTCGGCATCGCCCATTTCGCCAACGTCAATCGGGCGCATCGCTGTTGTCAATTCGATATCAAAATCGGGATTGCCTTCAAATGCGAACAAAGAAGTCTGATACTCAACGCCATCTATGAGGATCATTGGCAGTTGATAATCTTGCACTTCGTCCGATTTAAGTGGCTGAACAAAGTCTACCGCAATGCGTACTTCGCCAAGACGAGGCTCAGAAAGCTTAAGGGTCCAAACGCGAACATCGTCGATCTCTGTTGAATCAGTTTGGGATAATAAAATGCCATTTAGTCCGCGGATCTGAAGTTCACTCGGTGTTGTTTTCGCCAGTGAGAACTTCAACTCCTGTGCCCGCGCTGTCTGAATATCAAATGCAATTTCATATCGAACTTCGAGTTGTTTGGTTTTCTGTCTGAAAAAAGAATAGGTGGTTGCCGTAATCTGCGGATCAAGCCGTTGAACCACCAACGTCGCGTTGTAGTCAGTTTCGACAATTTCAAAAGCGATGGCAGTGTTAAAACCATCCAAACCAAATAACGACTTCTGTTCCTTTAACAATGTTTCCAGCTTGGTTGTTTCCTTCGGTCGAACCGCCAAATCGTCTTCAACTGCAACGGCGATTGCACCGGTGGTCAGTTCCGAACCGTTGACTTCAAACTTCGGAAATTGAATTTCGGTTTCCGACCACGAAGAACTCCATTGATCGGACGTCATTTGAGCTTCAAACACAATCGTATTCGACGCACCCGGAGCGAGTCCGCCCGGCAATTTCGCGTTGATCCGAGTTTGGGGGGCGTCCACAAATCGCTGGAATGAAAGCGGCGCACCATTACCACCGGTGATGCTCATTAATCGCCAACCGGCTGGCAGCAGCAAGTCAAAATCAATCACCTTTTCGTTTTCGGCAGTTAACTGAAATTGCCCGATCATTTTTTGGTTTCGATCGCTCAAGAATAAAATGGATGTCGGCTTCACAACCAGTTTTGCTTTGGGTCGAGTAAACTCAGCGTTCAATTCAAAATTGCCATCTGGTGAAAAATAGGCGGCCACCGTTTCGATCGCGGGCGCACCGGCGGCAGTTTTGAACACCGTTTCAGGTATGCTCGCCTGAATCTTTTGATTATCGAGAGAAACCAACCCTTTAGATGAAAGCGATTGAAGCTCGAAACGCTCTTCTGCGACGATCCCAATCACCGAAAGCTCCCCGTCAAAATCGATAGGTTTCAGTCGGTTTAATGTCCATTTTTCGGGTGTAATCTTTGTTGATGTCGCTGCGATGTTGAGAGCGAACGACTTGGTAACGTCGGTGCGCAGCTGGACCACCAAAACTGATTCTGCTTCCGGGTTTTCAATTCGCCATTGCGACATGTCGGCACAGGAGACCTCCGTAATTTGAAAATCCTTGGGTAAACCGAATCGAATCTCATTCGTTGAACCGTACAAAATATCGACGTTAACTCTTGCATGAATTTGCTCGTAATTCGATGTCAACTCGTGGATCACGACACTCTTTGCCAAAATCGATTTTTTCGCCTGCAGCTTTTTGTTGTTCACCGACATCGTCATCGACATGAATTCGCGAGACGGAACCAACTGAAAAGATGTGCGATTGACGGCTGCGTCATAGACGCGACCAACAACCGCTGGGCCGGATGTCAATTCGACATTTCCTGCAACGGCAATCGAAAACTTGGACGTAGCAGCCGTCGGCAGCTGAAACCCAACACTTTGTCTTGCCGTTTCCACCTTGACTAGCGAAACGAATTGCAAATCGACTTCATGGATTGATCTTCCATCGAGGAAAATGATGGTTTGGTTATTCGCGTTTTTGCCAAGCGGTGCCGCTTTTCCGCCAATTGCTGCGGACTGTAATGAAACATTTTTGAAGTCGATGGGAATCGCATGCAGGCCATCACGAAACGTCTCGACCGTCAGCTTGGTGTTGATCACTGCGTAAGATCCGAGAATCTCCGATTTGTGCTCAACGGAAGAATAAACGAAATCACGCGGCGTTTTTTCCACCGGTTCGACTTTCGCTTTTTCAAGCAGCCCTTCATATTCTTTTTTTGAGAGATAAACATGCTGTGACGATCCATCAAACAAAATGTTCAAGTTTTCGAAGGGTACGTAAAGGACGCGAGTGGTCTGTTTGTTACCCGGGGAACTCAGATTTTCCTGCGCATTGATCTCGATTAGAAAACTGCAAATGATGGCAATCGCGAACACGAGTCGATTCGTCCCAAGCCGGTTTTGTTGATGCGATCGATACGTTGTCGCGGCACGATTGCTCACACTGTTTTGGTCGGTATGTTTGTTTTGCTGATTCATGGGTCGCCTCCTATTGGTTGGATTCGGTTGAATCAGATTGACTTGTCGATTCAGGGTTACCTGAATTTGGCGATCCTGTACTGTCGCCTTCGTTCGAATCGGCAGCAGCCGACGTTTGCATTGGTGGCGAATCGCTTACCCCTTCAAAGCTCAACGGTTCCGGTTCGATCGCAGAACTCCAGACCCGTTTTAGGCTTTTGGAAAAATTGGCTACATGTCCAATCGCCCAAACGAGGACAATCAGGCCGATGCTTATGAAAAGCACCGAGTTCAGGATTTGTCGGGCCAACATCGGAAAGAAAACGCCAGCCATGACAACGATTGCGACAATCAGAAAAAGAGCCGCTAATTGATAGGTCAGATGCCGACGATAGAGGGGCAAGCCGATGACAAACACCATTCCGATTAAGCCAGTGCTAATCCACCATTTTGATATGGAGAAAACCTGCAACTCCTGTTCTGGATCTGGCCGCAAAGACGAAAACAGAAAACTGCGGCCGTCGGTTGTAAACTCCGGAGCAGCCGACACATTTGAAATACCCGATACGACTTCATTTTTGATTTCATCAATACGATCTCGAACTTTCTGTTCGGTATAGAATTCGTTGAAGGAACCTTCAAATAAGATTTGGCCGGGCGTCTTGTCCTTCAGCAACTCATTGGTCCACGGCCCAACGCTGCCCACGACCGCCTTCTCTTGCGGAACGTAAACGCAAAGATAGACCTTTTGCATTGCCGGATCATCCGCAAATGTCGGCAAGACCATGCGAGATGCCTCCGCATTTACTTTGTAGCGCAGATCCAACAGAAACGGTTCGTCCGTTGAGATTCCAGTTAGAGGAATGAAAAGCTCGTCGTTATTACCCAGCTCCAAATTGACTGAGTTTCCATTGATCCTAACAGGCTGCGAATCGAACGCATCGCTCGGGTCAACACCTTCGGGCAACTTCATTCCCAGCCGTTGAACAGCACTGCGAATTCGAAACAGGGCTCGAACGTTCATACCAGATTGTCGCAGCTTGACCATTTGAACCAGACCCGCTTCGATGTTCGTCAACTTGACGTCTTCGACATCGTAACGTGTGGCACGTATGCCGAGTTTCCATTGATCGACAAACGCGAATGCGACCGCGGCATCGGTTACTTTGGCTTCCGCCATTAAATCGACTTTGGGATCAATTGGCACTAAGCCCTCAACACCGTCAATTGGTTGAATATCGATTGTCTCCGATTTGCTGGTTACAATTTGACCTTGCGCCCGATCGACGTTCTGCGGTATCAAACGGGGAAACCGAATGTCAACGCTTTTTCCAATCTCCAATTCGTCAATTTTCTGTTTCCAATTGAGATGAACCATCCGTTTGCCGAAAAACTCGGAGTCGCCGGTAAATCCCCATGCAACATATCCGAGAGGCACATTTTCCGCGTCCTCAATTTCAGTTTCGGTCACACCGCTTGTCAGGTTTCGCGCAGTGGCTGCAACGGAATCGGGCATGTCGATTCGGAAATTTTTGACGCCGCTGTACAGAACATCGAAGTAAAATTTTGCGTCATACGTGACAACTCCACTTTCGATTTTTGCTGTGATCAATTGTCGCGTCGTGATTTGCGGTTTGCGGCGTAAAACATTGATCGAAAGAGAGGGAGTCCCGGAAAACGTGTACGACAGAACCGCTTGCGAAGCTTGTGATTGGGAACCGCGGGCGGCAATTTTCTCAACGGCTTTTGCCGCTGTGGCTTGTTGCAAACCCGTGACTGTTTCCGGATTAATTCTGAGACTTACCGGCCCATAAACAATCGTGCTACCAGAGGAGTACTCTATATATGCGTCAGAGACTTGTGGAAAAGGCAAATCAATGACCGATGTCTCGCCCGTTGGTGTCAACAAATTGGGATCGGAGAGCTCCTTTTCAATTTCGACAAGCAAACCGATTTTGCCAAGTGCTTTTCGGGAGAAATCAACCGACCAAAGCGACTCGTCGATATCACTCTTACGGTATTCATTGACCTGAGCGGCGGAGACTTGTTTTGAATTTGAGTAACCGGTGATCGAGCGAACTTCGAAACCGCTTGGAATTTTCAAATCCGTGCTGAACACACCAGCTTGTTGAATGTCGTAAACGACCTGCATCGTCGCAGAAATTTTCTGCGATGTGACATCGACCTCGATCATTTGCTCCGCAACGATTCGCGGCAAGATCTTCTCTACGCTCAACTCCAGTTTGTAAGGAAGCGACGCGTATCGATAGGCCAGATTCCAATTGGTGCGACTGAACTGGGTCGGCAACTCCGACTTGTCCAACTGTAGCAGGCCAACTCGATTGGTTGCATTCGACCTCAACCCCTCGGCAAGCTTAAGGACAACAACGCCTTGCTGCCGTGATGCATCAAGAGCGTTGATGACCGCAGCAGAGAAATCCTGTCTAAGTGCTTCCTCGGTTAGCTTTTCCAGTTCCAATGTGAGTAACTGCGAGCCTTTGATTGAAGAAAACAGCTCGACGTTAATAACCTGCTTTTCATCCTTGGTTTCGACATCCCATTTTCTCACGTTCGCATTGAAAACGTTGGTAACTTTTTGATCCGCTGGAACTTCGATTTTCAATCCCGAAAGTTCGGCACGAGAAATTTCATAATTGATTTGAGCCATTGTCCGCTGGACGTTCTTGTCGATGGTCACTTGTTGAGTCGTTTGAGCCGATACAATTGCCGCCAGTCCAGATGCTCCCTCGGATTTTGGATTCCAAGTCAATGTCACATCGGGTGCAACGCCAAGAAACGCATAGATGACGGTCTCTTTCTGGGGATCGAATTCATCGTCGTCATTTTCGCCTGAATTTTCGTCGCCCGCATTTGTTGCCATCGGCTTCGTGACGGCGATTAAAGGTGTAACATCGATTTTGACTTGAGGCTGAGGGATGCGAATTCGCCAACGATTGACGGGGGCCTGAGGGGCAAGAAACGAAACTGAGCTTTGTCCCAATTTTTTTTGAAATGCTCGAGCATACTGTAATTTAAGTTCAAGTTTTTTCGGTTCGTCTGAATCGTTCTTGGCGAGCAGCTTATAACCAATTTTTGCATCGAAAACGATCTTAGCATCCTCGTCTCCGATTGTTGCGCTGCTGATCGCAGAATTTCGCAATCCGATCGGAACTTCGCTCCATCCCTTGGAGAGTAATTCGATTTTGAGAGTCGAGTCGACAGCCACAACCGAATCCTTGATTTCAGCAATCGATTCGGCTTGAGAAATGATCGAACTCCGTTTAGATTCTGCAGCCGGTCGTGGCTCCGCGTTGGCTTGCGCCGCCTTCCAAAGCTCATTGAATTCTTTGTATGACAAAACGACTTTGCGATTGTCTTTTTCAAAAACGTCACGCAGTTTTTCGAAGGGAATGTAAATCGTGCGTTCTTTGATTTCGGCTTTCGCCGTTTTTTCGGTCGCATCGTCATCTTGAGCAAATGCCGATCGCGAACACGAAAGCGTCACGAAATTTCCAATGCACAGTGCGATCAGAAGCAGCGCAAACGATCGACCGATTCCTTGGCGATTCGTCGAACAACTTTGACATTTTCGAATCTGCATTTTTCGAATGAACATCGTGGGTTTAGACATTTACAAACCTTGAAAGTAAAAAAATCGATGGATTAGCTTTGCTGTAACGATTTAGTGTGACCAGTATTTGGTAATCGCCTTGTGGATAAAAAGGTTGAGTTGTCTCAAACTTCAAAAAAAATCAAAATTTAATCAAACCAAAACTCGCCAAACGGCTGGGGGGGAATCAAGTCGGAAGAGACCTCACCAACTCTTATGCCGCTGACGTTTGCGCGATTTGCCGGTTGGATTTATAGCGAAAAACTGAGATTCTGTTTGAAAACAGCAGCTTATCGCGTTCATGTCATTTTTCATTTGGGTGAAAAATCAGGCTAATCTTGGCGTTATCGTTTAATTTTCACAAAAATCCGGTTGCACGCGAAATTCAGGCACCGCATCCTTGATAAGATGCGAGTCGACTGTTTCGTGATTGCAAGTTGGCAAACGCTTGAAAACAAGAACCAAAAAATCTGTTTTTGACAATCTTGCTGCCGCTTGCTCCAAACTCAATCAGATGAAGTCAATCAAAAGTTCATTTGTTTAAACTACTCAACCATCCTGCAACCAATTTTTTGCCGGCCAGCTGATTAACGATGGCGGCACAGTTTTGTTTCAGTTGAATGTATTGTTTCAAAAAATTCAGGGAGATTAACTTGATTTACAGAATTCTCACAATTTTTGCGTTGTCGTTCGCAATCATTGCCTCGCCCACCATTGTTGCGCCAGCCAGTGCACAAGCACCGCCGCAGCCTTTCGAAAAGCTTTTCAATGGCAAGAATCTTGACGGTTGGTATGGGCTGAAAACCGCCGACCCACGTAAAACCAATGCGATGTCGAAGGATGATCTTGCAGCACACAAAGCAAAGTTTGTTGCTGACACCCAATCCCATTGGACCGTTGAAAATGGCGAGTTGGTCAACGACGGAGCAGGCGTTTACCTCACCAGCGAACGAGAATTTGGCGATTATGAATTTTGGTTGGAATACAAAACAGTCGCGAAAGCAGACAGCGGTATCTATCTAAAGGCTACGCCTCAAATTCAAATTTGGGACACCACAAAAGAAGGGGGCAAATGGAATATCGGTGCAGGCAAGGGCTCAGGTGGACTATGGAATAACAGTCCAGGTGCAGCTGGCAAAGACCCAAGCGTGCTTGCAGATAAGCCGTTTGGTGAATGGAACAAAGTGCGCGTGATCCAAATTGGTTGCCGAACGACCGTTTACTTGAATGACAAGTTGGTTGTCGATCACGCAATTATGGAAAACTATTGGGACCGAAAAAAACCGCTCGTCAAAAAGGGTCCGATCCAATTGCAAACTCATGGCGGTGAAATCCGCTGGCGTAATATTTACGTTCGCGAAATCGCTGCAAACGAGGCGAATGCGATGTTGGCGTCGAAACATAATGATGGTTTCGAAAATGTTTTTAACGGAAAAGACTTTGAGGGCTGGGCCGGACCGATTGACAACTACAAGGTTGTCGACGGTTTATTGATGTGTAAAAAAGGTAAGGGCGGCACGATCTTTACCAAAAAAGAATACGCGAACTTCAAAGCACGCCTCGAATTCAAGTTACCACCAAAAGGCAACAATGGACTCGCCATTCGTTACCCCGGAAAAGGCAACACGGCGTACGTCGGAATGACGGAACTGCAGATCTTGAATTACGATTACCCTGGCAAGTTGGATGACCGGCAGTATCACGGTTCTGCCTATGGGATGGCCGCTGCAGAAAAAGGCTACCTTCGTCCCACAGGCGAATGGAATTTCCAAGAAGTCACCGTCGTCGGTTCAACAATTAAAGTAGAGCTAAACGGAAACATTATCTTGAATGCCGACGTTAGCAAGATTACCGACTTCATGGCGAATAGCCCACATCCTGGAAAAGACAACAAGAAGGGGTCGTTTGGGTTCGCCGGTCACAATGACCCTGTTCAATTCCGCAACGTTTCTATTAAAGAATTGAAATAGAACTCGGTCCTTGAAAAGTTGCCCAGACAAACAAAACCGGTCGCAATTGTGACCGGTTTTTTCTTTTCTTGATACCCAATGGTGTGTCAAATCAAACGAGCCAACAGCTACGCTCGCCGAATTTTGGACATCCACCGTTTGGCGACGATCGATACGTACTGGATTTTCACTTCTCGTGTCTGCGGGATTAATTCCTGAGAAGCGATTACTGATCCAGCAAGCAATGTCGGAACTCAATGCCAATCCTTCTCGCACCACCTTCGCGTGTTCAGCGATGTCCTTTCACCCTCTTCGCATCGTCCACGATTTTCGGCGTTCCAATCATTGTGCAGCGTATCGAGATGCAGTTGACGCTCGTCCGACGCCTGCGGAAACGAAAATAAGATTCCTCGTTCTGAATCCGGCACCTCTTGAGCAGTTGCCCGAGAATTGATCGTTGCAATAGTGACCAAACGACGCCCCAAAAATACGTGCACCGTTTTCCGTTGGTCGCATCAAATGCGTCCTGCTTTTCATGTTGCATTCCCAAAAGCGAATATTGATTATGCAATCATTCTCAAAACACAAAGCCCGCATCCAATGCGGGCTTTGTGATGTGTTTAGCTATTCTTTGGCAACCCCGTTTCCTACGGCTTTTAGAACTATTTCTGTTGAACGGGAGGGTTGGTCTTTCCAGGGTTTTGGCTGATTCTGGAATTTTGGTCATTGACCGTTCGTCGCCAGCCGAAGGGGGTTCCGGGACGTTTCAGTAACCCATCAAAAATTTGGGCTAATCCAACCGCTTTTTCGGTTTCCCAAATTTTACGGTTCTCAAATTTAATGGTTTGTTTGACAACCGTTCTTCCAGTTTTCATGTCGTGCTCAGGTGCGTACAACGTCAATGCAGATGGCAAAAAATCTTTTTTTTCCAAAATGATTTCGACTTTTTGAAAGTTCGCGGCATCACGACGAAACTTTGGATAGGCCTCCAACCAGTACTCCCCTTTTTCGCTATTGGCCGCTGGAGTAATCACTCGAATCCAGTACCGCTTCTTTAGCTCAGCAGCCTTGGCACCAAACAAGAACGGGAGAGGTCCGTCGACGATCCGTTCACCACGCATCTCGATTGGAATTGGAGTTTCGACAAGCTCTTTCCTCTGGAACAAATACTCGTAGATCGCATTTCCATCACAATGCCATTTTTGTCGTTGTTCGGGAGATTCTTTGAACGGTTCCTGCTTGCTCGAATAAAGCTGTTTGTCGAATGCCCAAACGCGTTCCATATCAAACAGACCTTTATCCGGATCAGCAAACTTGATCGTGCCCACCGAAATCGTTTGCGCGAGCACATGCTTGGTCTCCGGATCGGTCATTGGTACCTGCATCGAATTGTAGGTCCAATTCGTGAATTTACATTGGTATCGTTTGATCTTGTTGCTGTTCGTTTCCCAGTAATTCAGCAATTGGTCAAGGTATTCAACGTGTGCTGGTTGCAACTCCGGGAAGGGGCGAGCCAGTCTTTCGTTTGGATCGCGTCTTACATTCGGGAGTGGAACCTGCCCACCTAAACTTTTACCCTGTTGAACATTTTCTTGTTGCGGACCACCCTGCGGCACAGGATTCACTTGATTCACGGTTTGGCTTACCGCGGTTTGGCTTACCGCGGTTTGGCCCTGATACCCCGAACCGAATCCACCGTTATTTTTGGCAGTTCCCTGGGTAGCATTGTTGTTTTGTATCTGACCGAAAGATTGCGAGTCCTGTGGGAGGACAACCGAAACAATCAGTAGTAGTGTGGCGATAATTTTTGCGTTGTGCATGTTTCTTCCCTGAGTCAGCACGGTTTTTCGAACGGCTTATTTTCTTCCTGAATGCACCGTTCGAGCGAATTGGGTCTTGATTGCCCGACAATATTTGGCGACGGGACTTGTGTTCGACACAAATCTAACATGGTTTGCGAGAATCTCACATATCGATTTACCGCTACCGTACATGTCGAATCCACCGTAAAATCTTGGCTTCAATCCGCAAAATCAAAATGCTGAATTAGACGTGAAAATCCTGCTTAATGAGAGCGAACTTCAAACCGGTGTCGAGAAACTTGCGCAGCAAATCGCCGACACCTATCGGGAAAACCCACTAACGATCGTTGGGGTCATGACCGGTAGCGTTGTGTTGCTAGCGGACACGATTCGCAAACTGTCGATGCCACTACGAGTTGGCGTGGTCCAGGCTGCCAGTTACGAAGGTGATCGTCGCGGCGATCTGAAAATCAATGCTGAGCTCATGCCTGACATCTCTAAGCGTGCGGTCCTGTTGATTGATGACATTTTTGATACCGGCCATACTTTGGAAAAAGTCGTCGGGTTGATGAAGTCGTTTTCACCCAGCTCGATTCGTTCTGCTGTGCTTTTGAAAAAAACAGGGCGACAGGAGGTTCAATACACGCCAGATTTTATTGCCTTCGATATTCCAGATGAGTTTGTTGTTGGCTACGGTTTGGATTTCAACGACGAATATCGAAACTTGCCCTACTTGGCGGCACTTGAAGAATCGGACTTGGCGAAGCATCGTAATTAAATGAATCTGGTTGCGTTTGTGTTTCCCAAATCGTCATGCCGGTTTCAATCTGTAGCGATTCCATCGAGTTGCGATATGGATTACGGAATTTGTTTCAAAACACACTTGAAATTATTAAATTAAGTTCTTTATGAAAAGAAGTCGCATCGTAATGATCTCTCGCAGATTCTGGCCGCTGGTCGGCGGCGCGGAACGAGCGATGGCAGGATTGGCTTCACAATTTCATTCTGAAGGTCATTCGGTACGATTTCTGACCGCACAATGGGAATCAAATTGGCCAAGTGAATTGGTTCATCGCGAGGTTCCCGTCACACGGCTGAATCACCCCAAGACTAAAGGTTGGGGTACGTTTCGCTACATGACCCATTTAAAAAACTGGCTGAAGGAACATCACACAGAATATGATGCGATCTTGGTATCGATGCTTAAACACGATGCCTATGCCGCAACAAAGACAGCGCATCGATTTGACATCCCAGTCGTGATTCGTGCAGAAGGCGCCGGCCCGACTGGCGATTGCGAATTCCATCGAACGGCCCGATTCGGCGCTCGGTTAAAACAGGGATGCCAAAAAGCGGACGCAATCATTGCACCGAGTCAGCTGGTCTCTCAAGAGCTTCTGGATGCGGGCTTCGAACAAGACCGCGTACGTTTTGTGCCCAACGGTGTCGAAGTCCAAGCGTCCAACATTGACAAAACAGAAGCTCGTTTGTCACTAGGTGATGCGCATCCGATTTTGCAAGTGAACACAGGCGAGCCATTGGTCGTTTACACTGGCCGATTGGACAAAGAGAAAGGTTTGCTGGATTTAATTGATGCTTGGAAGATCGTGGGTACTATCTTCCCAAACGGTCGGCTTTGGCTGGTTGGTGAAGGTTCGGACGGCCGAGCCATATGGGACCACATTCGCGAACAGCAACTTTCTTATCAAATTATCCTACCAGGCTCGTTCGATGAAGTATCCGATTTGCTTGCTGCTGCTGATGCGTTTGTGCTGCCATCTTATCAAGAAGGCATGTCACTTTCGTTACTGGAAGCGATGGCCGCAAACGTTCCTGTTGTCGCTACCGATATTCCGGGGAACCGAGAGTTAATTCAGGAGGACAAAGGGTTGCTTTGCAAAGTTCGCGATCCAGAATCTTTGGCCACCGCGATCCTCGATGCGTTGCAGCGACAAGGCCCGTCTAAGCAGCGTGCCGAAACCGCCAAACAATATGTAATCGAGAATTACTCACTGGAAAAAATGGCTCAAGAGCACTTGGAAATTATAGAAAAACAGATTTTTGCCAGCAAAAGATAACGGCAGCGATGATCTTCCCCGAAACTTACGATTTAAAAAACCGAGTTCGAAGAAATGGCGAAAAAACGAATTTTGCAAATCATTCCAACGCTCGTTCGTGGCGGAGCCGAAAAGCAAATGACGCTATTGGCAACTCACTTGCCGGCCGACAAATTCGAAACTCAGGTTTGCACGTTGACATCAGATGGACCGTATCGAGAAGAACTTGAAGCGGCAAACATTCCGATTCACTCCATCAACAAAAAGTGGAAATTCGATATCGGTGCCTACTTTCGACTGAAGAAACTGATTAAGGAATTGAAGCCCGACCTGGTTCACACTTGGATATTCGCAGCCAATAGTTACGGACGGTACGCTGCGTTCAACTCGGGCGTGAAGTCAATCATTGCAGGGGAACGTTGCGTCGACCCCTGGAAACGCTGGCATGAATTTGCCATCGACCGCTACCTGGCCAAGCGAACGCAAGGGATTGTCACCAACAGCTCTGGTGTCAAAGACTTTTATGAGCAAAAAGGACTCGCGCCGGAATCGTTTACGATTATCCCAAACGGTATTTCGATGCCTGATCAAAAACCGATTAGTGAAATGCGGCGCGTTCTTTTGGAGGCATTACAATTGCCTCCCGAAACAAAACTGATCGGCGCGATCGGACGCCTTTGGCCGCAAAAACGATACAAAGATCTGATCTGGGCGGCGGATTTATTAAAGTGCATTCGAGACGACGTCCACTTATTAATTATTGGGGATGGCCCGCTGCGATGGCGTTTAGAAAAGTTTCGAGACCAAGTTGAAATTGCCGATAAAGTCCATTTCCTTGGTGAGCGACCGGATGCAAAGGAAATCGCCTCCTGTCTGGATTGTTTCTGGATCGCCAGTGATTACGAGGGGCAATCCAACGCGGTCATGGAAGCGATGTCAGCTGGCGTTCCTGTCGTTGCCTCAGACATTGCCGGTAACCGCGACTTGGTGATCCACGACGAAACGGGCCTGCTCGTCGAAGTCGGCAACCGCGCCGGATTTGCTCAGATGACGGAGCGAATTCTGAACGATCCCGATTTGGCGACACGGCTCAGCATCAATTCGATCGATCGTATGCAATCGGAGTTCTCAATCCAAACGATGATCAACCGTTACGCCAAATATTACCTTGAGTTACTTTCTAAGTAGCCAATGTCAATCCATCCTCTAGCGAGGCAATCAATGCCCGATTCCATGGACAAAGTTTCGATCGGCTTACTCGCTTTATTTCTGTACGCTCATGCTTAGATCAACGCGATGAGAATTTGTGTTTTCGACGGATTGCCCTAGCGCATTTGAAAAATGCTTGCACGCGGAATCATGCACCTACAAGATGAGCGAGATGACCGGTATTCAAGAGATTCGCTGGGCCTCGATTTTTTACCGTTACGTGTGTTATCTTTCAATAATGAAGACCTTGGTATTATTTGCTGCCACGGCAGGCCTCAAAGTTGTTGCTGATCATACGCTTCCAAATTCCCTGACTAAAATAGTTTTCGACGCTCTCACTCCACTTTCCGCTACTCGACACTAATGAATAGATCAAAGAGTCATCAACTTTATACTCTCGCAAAAGAATTGATGCCCGGCGGTGTGAATAGCGCCGCCCGAGCATTTGGCGCTGTCGGTGGTGAACCGATCATCATCGAAAGCGGCGATGGACCATACATCTACGATGTTGATGGAAATCAGTACATCGATTACATCGGCTCTTGGGGGCCGATGATTCTGGGACATCAACATCCCAAGGTCAAAGCAGCGTTACATTCGGTGATCGACAAAGGGACATCGTTTGGGGCACCGACCGAAGCTGAAAATGACTTGGCGCAGCTGATCATCGAAGCTATTCCATCGGTCGATATGGTTCGAATGGTCAGCAGTGGAACCGAAGCGACAATGAGCGCGATTCGATTGGCACGTGGCTACACCGATCGCGACTTGATTGTCAAATTCGCGGGAAATTATCACGGACATGTTGATAGCCTGTTGGTGGCGGCAGGCAGTGCAGCAGCGACGCTTTCGGTTCCCAACTCGCCCGGCGTCACCGCGGCGACCGGCAAAGATACCATGGTACTGGAATACAATGATGTATCAGGATTCGAGTCAGCGATGAAAGAACAGGGCGACAAGATTGCTTGTGTGATCATGGAACCTGTTTGCGGAAACATGGGATGTGTAACCCCGACCAAGGAGTTTCTGAGGGTCGTCCGATCACTAACAGAAAAGCATGGAATCGTTCTGATTTTTGACGAAGTTATGTGCGGATTCCGAGTCGCTTACGGCGGAGCCCAAAGTCTTTATGGTGTCACGCCAGATCTAACCACAATGGGAAAAATTGTTGGTGGCGGATTACCACTGGGTGCATTCGGCGGCAAACGCGAAATCATGCAAAACATTTTGCCTGCGGGAAAGGTTTTTCAGGCCGGGACACTTTCTGGAAATCCGGTTGCAACGGCAGCAGGCATTACGACACTGACTGAACTGCGTGACAATCCGCCGTACGAACACCTGGAATCCATTACAGCACGGCTTGAAGCGGGACTTCGAAAAGAAGCAGAAGCCAACGGAATCAGTTTTCAAACCAATCGAGTCGGCAGCATGTTGACTTTCTTTTTCGCAGACCAACCGGTGATCGGCTGGGAATCCGCTGCGAAATGCGATACCGAGAAATTCGCGAAGTACTTCTGGGGGCTCATGGATCGCGGAGTCTACATGCCATGCAGCCAATACGAAGCTCTTTTTGTGTCAGCCACTCATTCGGAAGAAATCATTGACCAATCGATCTCGGCAGCAGGCGAAGTGTTCGCTGAAATCACCGACTAGCGATGGATTTAAAGCTTCGTATCAAAGCGGAAAACGTAACACAGTAAGCTTCGTCTCGAAGCGGAAAACGTGACACAGTAAGCTTCGTCTCGAAGCATCAACCAAGTCACCGCCCGCCGGAATTTGCTGCCCAACAAATCGGATTTTCCGATTCGGGACAGCAGTTCACCGAAGCCACTTCGGACGGAAGCCACTTCGGACGGAAGCATGGAACTTTCAGCTTTACAATCGATCACTTGTGGGATGTAAAACTTCCGACCCAATCTTGAATCAATCGCTGAGAAACCAATCCGAAATTCAATTCAAACTCTTCTTTAAAAAGTTGATTTGAGCTCGCACGAAATTGAGCCCTGGATTTAAATTCAGGGCGCGATGAAAACAGTCGATCGCATTGAAGTTATCGCCGATCTCTAAAAATGAATGGCCCATGCCGATTGCAGCAGGGTAATGGTAGGGATTCAATTCCAACGCTTGATGGCAATCCTTAATGGAATCAGTGAAGCGAAGCAGATTGAATTTCGCGATCGCCCGTTGATTCCAGGCTTCGGCGATGGACGGGTTGGCTGTGATCAGGCACGATGCTCGAACGATCGCCTTCTCAAATTGATTTGAAAGGTTCAATCTCTCAATCACCAACAATTCTTTTTGTTGCGTGTCAGTCCCTGTGCGAAACCATAATTGTTGTATTGCATGTTCAGCCATGGAACGAACAGTCGTATCCGGGTCTTGAAGGACTTTGCCAAGCCGATGATTGGATTCGTAATCTGCAAGAAATCCCAGGGCCAATACCGAGGCACGACGAACCATCTGAGAGGACGCAGTGGTCAATCGTTCAATGGTTCCCACCAAATAGGATTGCGAAACACTTTTGATGAATGAAGGGCAATCATCGTCCGATAAATATTTTTCGTACAGTTGGTGGAGCAGTGGCTTCATCGAATGTCTAAACCATGTTGTAAAATCTAGTGCCACAGGAGCGGGAAGGCCGATCATCAATTTGGCACTTGCAAGCTTCTCTGCACATTAAAGTGGACATCCTGCCGAAGCGTTTCCTATACTCTGAGTTTAATTGCAGCGCGCGATTGCTCAATTCGCATTCCTGGCGTGATTTCAAAAACAACCAATTTGCCCACCCGATTTTGTAAAACAATTTCGATATTTATGACGAAAAAACACCTAATCGCGCTATCTTCCGCATTGTTTGCAGGTATAGGTTGCTTGCTCTTACTCGGAATTGAAACCGGTGCAGCGCAAAGCTGGAAATCGGGAAGCGCCCTGCGTGATACGCTTGAGGGAAAAATCAAATTCGCGTCAAAAGGTGAATTGGTTGACGATTTAGCAAGTCTTTCCCAAAAGTCAGGCGTCGCAATTTTGTTGGATCGAGCGATCGATCCCAGCCAGAAGGAAGCAATCCCCGGCGACCTCATGCCGCTGGGAAAACTTCTAGATCAAGTCGCGGAGCAACAGAACGGTACCGCGATTCCAATCGGTTCATCGATCTACATCGTACCGAGAACCAAGGGGGCAAAGCTGGACACCTTGCGTGCTATCCAAAAGAACCAGCTTTCGAAGCTGAGTACCACTTTAAGAAAGTCATTGCTGCAAAACCGCGAATTAAGTTGGACCTATCTTTCCAATCCGAAAGACATTTTGAATGCAATTGTGAATTCGGTCGGTTTTAAATTGGTAAATCACGAATTGATCGAACACGATTTATGGCGTGCGCAACAATTACCCAATCTTCCCGTTTGGGAGCAACTTGCATTGCTGTTCAACATGATGGACCTCGCGTTTGTGATCGATGAAGCAAAGAAGACGATTACGGCAATCAAGCTGCTTGATGATCAATCCATCCTGGTCCCTTACAGAAAGAATTATCTTGCCCGCATCAAGGAGTTTTTAGCGAGTGAAAACGTAACAAGTGCCAAACTAGCCGAGCAACGAGGGACTGTCTTTGTTCAAGCTCCGTATTCTGTGCATAACCAATTGGCAACATTGTTAATCCGAAAAAAATCATGGAAGAACAAAATCGTTTCCGGCTCAAAAGAAGTATTCGATTTGAAGACCAACGCAATGCGTGGTGCAATCTTAAAAACGATCGCAAACAATCGCGGCGTTGAACTCCGATACAATGCCGCAGTCTCAAATCAACTGCAACAAACCGTTAGTGTCAATGTCAAACAAGCGTCAGCTGATGACCTGATTAAAGCCACTTTAAGCGGGACAACTCTGCGTTATCGATTAACCGATACGCACCTAGAAATAACG
>CAJQQR010000020.1 GCA_905480545.1 uncultured Pirellulaceae bacterium | reverse complement strand
CTTCGAGAGCTTTTTCCGCATTGGCGATGTTGGACTTTGCTTTTTTCTTCTCGTTTCCATTCGCATTTTCGAATTCAAATGTTGCTTTAAGAAGATTGTGTTGGGCCAAAAGCAACTTGTGTTTTCGTCCTGATTTGATGGCGAGAGCTTTTTTCTTTTGTGAATTTGTACCGGACAGGTTCGCGCGAATTGCATTCGCTCGTTGGATCGTCCAGTCCAGTTTTGTCTGCAAAAGGCCTATATTTGACTCTACAATTTGAAGCTTCTGTTTTTTCGCGACGACTAACTTCTTCGCTTCAGCCAGGTTTTGTGGTTCACCTGAAGGCGAATTGGCGGCTTTTTTCAAAACAGCGTTTTGGTCGAGTTTCTTGAGCGTGAATTTTTCAAAATCGACGATTGCATCAAAGGTGGTTAACAGCATGGATCCTTTTTGGCGCTGGTGTGGAAGTATCCAGGAGAGTGCGTGGACTCCGTTGATCGACGCGTTTACCAATCGGTCACGGACTTGCAGCCGCAAAAGGTAAGACTGATTCAAGACAATCTTTTGTGGTGTTCGCGCATGGGCCGGATATTGCCAAACGTTTCCAATTTGAAATGCTCCCTGGATCTTCGGGCCACCGGAAAAAGCGCTGATGTAGACTTGGTTTCGCTTGTCGGATGCTTTGGGTGTTTGCGAAAAATCTTGTTGTGAAGAATCGAAGCTGATTCCAACGCTGCGCCATTGGCTACCACCAAGGATCGTGAATTTGAATGATGCATCGAAGTCGCGTGGAACATCATCTAGCAGTTGTAGCATTGAATTTGTGGCGCCGTCCTTCGTCTGTCGAAGATTCCCTTTATCGAAAGTCCACTTGCCATCAATCTTTTTCCATCGTTTCGTATCAATCGATTGAAAAGAATCTGCGACCAGAACTTTTGATAGAACATCGGATTTTTCAGGAAGCTGGTTTGGCTTCTGGGAAGCCGTTTTCGTGTATTGCGTCTCTTTTTGTTTTGCGGAGACTAATTCTGATTGAGCAGCACTCAGGGCTTTTCGTGCAGAGCCGATTTGTTTTTCGACAACGGCAATATGATTCTCAGCAACAATGAGCTTGTGTCCCGGTTGCCAGGCTTGTTGAGGAAGTTCGATGGGGGTGATTGGATTGGGTCTGAAGTCGAAGATTTCTGGAACCTTTGGTTTTAGCGAAACGGATTTATCCGGATTGTTTTCATCGCCTCGGACGAACAGGTACGTTGGCGTTTCAGGATAGGCATCAAAGACCCTTGGGATTCCGTCCTTTTCAAAATCAACTTCGCCCTCGATCATATCTAATCGCAGCTGGTAGGGTTCAAAGAACGCCCGCATGCTGTAGTAGTCTTCATGGCTGATTGGATCGTATTTGTGGTCATGGCACTTTGCGCAATTCATGGTGAGTCCAAGCAGACCTTTGCCAACATGCTCGACGGTTTCATCAAGCCATTGGTGACGGTTAAAAAGAAACCAGTTTCGTCCAAGGTAACCGGTTGCTCGAAGTTTGCTTTGGTCCTTCGGGTAAAGTTCGTCGGCAGCCAGCATTTGCCGAATCATCTCGTCATACGCGACATCTTTATTTAACGATTCGATGATCCAGTCCCGCCAATGCCAAATGTGTTTTTGGCTGTTGCGGTGTTGTTGACCAAGACCCCACCAATCACTGTATCGCCAGATGTCCATCCAGTGTCGTGCCCATCGTTCGCCATGCTGGGGAGAGTTCAATAGTTCAGCGACTGTTTGTTGGTAGTTCGCTGTAGAGGGATTTTCCAGGAATGAATCAATTTGCTTTTCTGTAGGCGGTAGGCCGGTGAGATCAAGATAAAGCCTTCGAATCAGCACAATCGGCGGTGCTGATGGGTTTGGCACAAGTTTATGTGCGTTTTTTCTGGATGCAGCGTGTTCCCGACGAGAGATTTCCAGCAGCGCATCGATCGGATTGCTGGAATTCGATTCGGGCAGATCGTTTTTTTTGAATGGCTGAAATGCCCAGTGCGAAGCCGGATTGGAATCAGGTTGCTCGTTTTCGGGGACTGGAGCACCGGAGTCGATCCATTTTATGATCGTTTGGATCTGATGGGACTGGAGTGCTTCTCCTTCAGGAGGCATCCGCTCTTCATGGTCAACCGATCGAATGCGTTGTACTAATTCGCCGTTGGCCAGGATGCCGGCATCAATCATTTCCGCGGCGGTGTCCAGTCTTAACCCGGATTCTTGTTTTAAAGCTCCATGGCAGGCATAGCATCGAGCCTTCAAAACGGGCTTGATTTGTTTAAGGTACGCGGAGTCATCACCGTGACTGTTTACAGTGAGTCCCAAAGCAACCAATGCGATAATCAGGAACGATGCAGTTCTCAACTTTGCTCCGCCATTAAATATAAAAATCGACTAACGTTAATCTTAACCGCGGCAAAGACGGATGTGTTTGATGCGAAGCTGTTTCATGGAATTGGTTGTTTACTGCTTGCGGCGCATCAACGAAAAACAGCGTAAAGAGCACTTGATAGAAGTAGAGTTTGCCAAACATTGAGCAAAAGCATCATGTTAACACCGGTTAATCGTTTCGGATCCGGACGCTAAATCGTTACTGTTCCGTTCAACAAAACGCCATTGAACTTCACCGGTGACCCATCCGGTGATTTTCGTTCGACAGAAATTGAACGATTTGCAAACTTCTTACAAAATCAAAGATTTTGCCGTGAACCGCGCCGCATTGGGAGAATTCGCAGGCAGTGAACTGAAAAAGTCGACAAGAATCGGTCCGTCAACAAATTTCTAGGGGGAGAAATTGTTTTTTTTCAAAAAACTTAAAACGTTCTCTTTCCTAAACGCGACCATCTCCCGGATGTAATCGAAACAAAACCGAATTATCATAGTTATACTGAGTGGCGTGCGGGGTGCGCCTGATAGACCATAGACGCCATTACGCATCAAATAAATCGCTCGTGCAGAATCCAATTGGGGCGCGAGCAAAGCTTATTAATAAAAGAGGAACGAACAGCATGTCGAACGCCGGAAATGAAAAGGCAAATCCAGAAGACTTAGCAGCCTTGGATAAACTTAAGGATGCCTACAAGCAAATCCGTTCCGAGCTTTCAAAAGTGATCGTGGGCCAGAACGAGGTTATTGAGCAGCTTCTGATTGCCATTTTCGCCCAAGGCCATTGCTTGCTGGAGGGAGTTCCGGGGTTAGCGAAAACATTAATGGTGAGCACATTGGCCAAGTCATTGCATTTGGACTTTTCCCGAATTCAGTTCACGCCGGACTTGATGCCGACGGACATCACCGGTACGGAGGTGCTAGAGGAAGACAAGGTCTCGGGCCAACGTGTGTTCAAGTTCATTCCTGGACCTGTGTTTGCGAACATTGTTTTGGCGGATGAGATTAACCGTACCCCTCCCAAAACTCAAGCTGCACTTTTGGAAGCGATGCAGGAGCGGCAGGTGACCATTGGTGGTGATCGTCATACGTTGCCAGCGCCATTTTTCGTGTTGGCGACACAAAACCCGATTGAGCAGGAGGGAACGTACACGCTTCCTGAGGCTCAGCAAGATCGTTTCATGTTCAAGGTTTTTGTAAAGTATCCGAACTACGAAGAAGAGTTTTCGATTGCCGAAACAACGACTTCCGATGTCAAACCAGAAGTTACAGCGGTTCTATCTGCTGACGAAATCAATCATTTACAGCATATGGTTCGCCGAGTGCCGGCGGCCCCGCACGTGATTCACTATGCGTTGAGGTTGGTTCGCGCGACACGTGTTTTGGAATCGGATTGCCCCGAATTTGTAAAAGATGCGATCAGCTGGGGAGCTGGTCCCCGTGGTGTGCAAAACCTGTTGCTGGGTGGGAAGGCTCGGGCGATGTTGAACGGTCGGTTCTACGTTTCAACCGAAGATATCAAAGCTGTCGCGCATCCGGTACTTCGCCATCGGGTGATCACCAACTTCAATGCGGAGTCGGCTGGGATCACTTCAGATAAAGTCATCACTCAGTTGTTGGAAGAGATTTCCGATCGCACAACGGGTGACGAAGTTGCTCCCGAATTGGTCAATGCATTCGCTGGTTAGTTGCCAGGTCATTTGTTAACACCTTCCTAATGAAAGGGTGCATATGTCACAGGCGGCATCAGAGAAAAACTATTTCGATCCTAAAACGCTTGAACGAATTAAACGGCTCGATTTGCGAGCACGTTTGGTTGTTGAAGGTTTCATTACCGGCCAACATCGCAGTCCGTACAATGGATTTGCGATTGAATTCGCCGGACACCGAGAGTATGCGTTCGGTGATGATCTAAAGCATATTGACTGGAAAGTCTGGTCGAAGACCGACCGGCTTTACATTAAGGAATACGAAGAAGAAACCAACTTGAAATGCACGATCATTTTGGATTGCAGCAAATCGATGCGGTACGGCGAAGCGGAGGGTTGGAGCAAATTCGATTATGGTGCGACAGCGGCGGCCAGCTTGGCGTATATGCTTCAGAAGCAAATGGACTCCGTAGGCTTGGTGACTTTTTCAAACAAGATTGAAAAAAACCTCAAGGCGAGTTCACATCCATCGCATCTGAAATTAATGATGCACGAATTGCAGCAGACGGCACCCGCAGAAAAAACAGACATCAGTGACGTCTATTTACAGCTAGCCAGTCAGATTAAATCGCGCGGTTTGGTGGTGTTGATTTCGGACCTTTTTATGGAGCCCGAAACGCTGCAGGAAACGCTACGGCAATTTCGCTTGCGACATCATGAGGTGATTGTTTTACACGTGATGCATGATCATGAGCTAGATTTTCCGTTTGAAGACATGACCCTGTTTCGTGGGTTGGAAATGGATGCCCAGTTGCATGCGGAACCTCGCGCGTTGCGGCAAGCCTATTTGGACGAGGTTAATGAGTTTATGGCCAAAGTGAAGAAGATTTGTGCTTCCAATGGCGTGGACCATCTCACCGTAAATACAAGTCGACCGCTTGATGCGACACTTGCTTCGTATTTGACTTTTCGACAAAAAATCAAAAAAAACTTGCTGCGTAAGTAGCAATCAAAATAGAGGAACGAATTTTGGCCTCGTTTTTAACAATGCCACTGATGT
>CAJQQR010000019.1 GCA_905480545.1 uncultured Pirellulaceae bacterium | reverse complement strand
GCCTGCATCGATCCCGACAGGTCCACCAGCAGGAGTAGATCGCGAGTCGGCTGGTTTTTGGAAACAGACACTTGCCATTGCGGCCGCGCTAGAGCGGCTAACAACAAGGACCATATAATGATGCCCGTAATGAATGCCGCCAAATCTCGCGGTGAACGTGAGTCTGATTTGGTTCCTGTAGATGCTGCGATACGCTTACCAAACGGCACGCGAACACCAATCGGAGCGATCGACCTAGATGGAAACCAACGACTAATCACCCAGGGCAATGGAAGCAGCAGGAATAACCAGGGTAGTGCAAAGACAAACATTTTAACCCCACCCTCTCCTTGTCAGCGAAAAAGAACTTGTCAGCGAAAAAGAATTCGAGCGTCGCTTGCCAACTCCCAACCGATACAAAACCAGATCAAATGAACCAGGCTTTAATTTTTCATTAGAATTGGGCCTGCTGGATTCCCCGTAAAAAGACGAACGCCCCGCTACAGAACCATTTCGGAATACCACTTGATTCATGCCAGGTATGATCATGCTTCGCTCACCTTTACCGTTTCAGCGTTAGAGGGCTGAAGTGAGGACTCCGAACGAGTGTGATGTCTGACCCAGATCCCAGCGTACTCTTTGAGAAAACCAATATCAGAATCCTCTTCCGGCCGTTGGTATATCCCTTGACTCAGCTGCTGACGAACCTCGGGTCGCATTTCTTCAGAACATCGGGACGCTAACCAATCGACCCAATTCTCTCCGATCGTCGCCGCAATTTCCTGACGCCGAAAACCGACCAACGCAGTCCGCCGCAACAGCTCGGCAACCGATGCCACGTCATTCAATCCCTGCAATTCCCGAATCGCAAATCGACGATAAGCGTTACCCCGCCACTTTTGAAACTGAGCAACAGCCCAAAAGCCGACCGCCAACACAAACAATCCAACAAGTACGTACCAACCTGGCGCCAATGGCCACCATGAAACCTCAGGCGGAAGGACAATATCATGCAGTCGATCGAGACTGGTTAAATCTTGTGGCATCAGTTTCCCACCCCCGGCGTCTTTTGGGAACCAAAGAAAACGCGGAGCTGATCAACTGGAAGCGTCGCAGTCGAGACAGGAATGACAGGAATCCTGAGCGAGCGAAAAACGGTTTGCCAATGCACTAACAGACTTGCAAACTGATTTTGGAATGACTCTGGAAACCGACCGTCAGCGGGAACGGCAAAATTCTGCCCGCGATCATGCGCAATCATCCCGGGCTGCCCTCGCAAAGCGGCTCCCAAAGGATCATAGACGCCGATTACCAGCATATCATTGTGAGATGCAATCTTCGTGGCAATTCGCTGCGTTTCTGCATTCGCACCATCAAGATCACTGATCAAAACGACAAGATGATCGTGATTGGCGCGCCGTGACGCCGCCTCAAGTGCTTGGTTCAAATCGACAGTGGGTTCTGTTTCCTTCAACGAGCTAACCGAATTTGCCAGCTCCTGATTCAACCTAACAATTTCATGCAGCAGACGCAGCACTCGAGTTTGGCTTCGATGGGGGCGAAGTTCGATTAACTCGTGATTGTTAAAAACGACACCTCCGACTCGATCACCTGATGCCAACGCCCTCCATGCGGCGAGCGCCGCTACTTCAGCGGCGGTGACCGATTTCATTGCTCTTCGACTTCCAAAAAACATGGACGGCCGCTGATCGACAATTACGTAGACGGGGCGTTCTCTTTCCTCGTTGTAAACCCGAACATGTGGACTTCGCAAACGAGCGGTAGCTTTCCAGTCAATTGTGCGAATGTCGTCTCCTTGCGTGTATGGCCGCAATTCCTCGAAGGCGAGGCCGCGGCCTCGTAGGCGTGATGAATGCCTACCTGCCAGTAGGGACGCGACCGGTTGCCTTGGCAGAAAGCTAAATCCACGGGCGTCCGCCTTTGCGGTTAACAATTCTTCCAAAGTCGTTTCGATACCGACTTTGCGGGAGCCAGATTTCACTTGCATTTACTTTCCAACCAAAAGACGATTGCCGCTGGCCGCGGAGGGCCGCCAACAAATTCCTTAGACAGGCACAACGACATTGAGCAGCGTATCAATGACTTGGGTTCGTGAGATGCCGGCCGCTTCTGCTTCATAAGTAAGGTGGATCCGGTGCGCAAGACAAGCTGGAGCTACCGCCCGAATATTTTCAGGCGAAACAAAGTCCTGTCCTTGCAACCAGGCATGAGCCCGAGATGCTGCATCGAGCGCTAAAGTGCCGCGAGGGCTCGCCCCCAGCCGAATCCACTTCTCAAGATCACCGCCATGACGGCCTGGCTCTCGGGTTCCAATCACCAAATCAACGATGTACTTTTCAGCCGATTCGGCAACATGAATCTGATCGACTTCTTTTCTAGCGCTCAAAATAACCTCTTGCGGAACAGGTTCGCTTGCATCACCCGAACTGCCCGATTTTTCACCCCGCACCAGTCGAAGGATAGCGGCTTCGTTTTCTGCTGGTGGATAGGGGACATTTACGTACAGCAAGAATCGGTCCATTTGCGCCTCGGGCAAGGGATACGTTCCCTCCTGTTCAATGGGGTTTTGCGTCGCTAGGACCAGGAATAATGCGGGCAACTTGTGCGTAGTCCCCGCAACGGTTACCTGCCGTTCTTCCATCGCTTCGAGTAACGCTGCTTGAACTTTGGCAGGTGCACGATTGATTTCATCGGCCAACACGAGGTTGCCAAAAATCGGACCGGGTTGAAAATCGAAACTGGTGGTTTGCTCACGATAAATTTCAGAACCAGTAACGTCGCTGGGCAACAGATCGGGCGTGAATTGAATTCGCCGAAATGCACTTTCGATAAGACTTCCCAAGGTCTTGATCGAGCGGGTCTTCGCCACGCCCGGCAAGCCTTCCATTAGCACATGACCATCCGCCAGAAAGGCGATCAACAGCCTTTCTACAACCGACTCCTGCCCGATGACTGCTGCATTCATGGAAGATGAAATGCGTTGAAAAGCTTTGCGTGGTTCCATAACGGAAATGATTCTTAATTACCGGTTAGAAAAGAACAAGGACTGCACCGAGTCAATTCGGCACAGCCCTTGTTATAAATAACGATGGAGTGATACGACACTCCAAGCAGTAGTGCTGCGAGTCAGCCTATTTCGTTGGGGACTTCTGGAGACTTTCCAAAACCCGATCCAAATTAAAGCTGCCTGGCTTTTGGCGTGGAGGAAACTCCTGATAGGATTCCAGATGCTTGGCAACAAACGCCGAGCCAGGTAGCAGCAGATAAATTCGATCAAATCGCCACATGTTGTACTTTTCTGCTTCGTGATCCGCTCGTTCAAATGGATCAGTTCGTAGGCAGAACAGTTTGGGAACTCGAAGAGTCACCATAGGCTCCTGCCAAACGGCGAAACCATGTGCACGTTGCTCCATGAATACCAGCTTCCAGCGATTGTATCGCAGATTGCAAAGGCTACCGTCATCCGTCCAATAGAAAAATTCCTTCCGTGGTGATTCCTTAACGTCACCTTTTAGGAAAGGCAACATGTTGTAGCCGTCCAGATGGACTTTGAAATCTCTGCCGTTCGCTTGGTGACCTGTGAGGAGCTTTTCTTTGACGTCAGATTCGCCTGACAGCAAGAAGTGTTGGAACCATATCTTCATGCGAGAAAATTTCGTTGATGACGCTACCTGGCTTGATAACGCCTGGCCAGCGAATCACACAGGGTACGCGATATCCACCTTCCCAGTTTGAGTTCTTTTCGTTTCGAAACGGTGTGCTTCCACCGTCCGGCCAAGAAAAGCATTCGGCTCCATTGTCGCTGGAGTACATCACAATCGTGTTCTCAGTAAGTCCCAGCTCGTCGATTTTGTCGAGAATCTGACCGACATGCTTGTCGTGTTCAACCATCCCGTCCGCGTAAATGCCCAAACCAGTGACATCTTTGGATTCTGGTTTGAGATGGGTGTTCACGTGCATTCGAGTCGAATTCCACCAGAGGAAAAACGGCTTTTCAGACTTTGCCATTCGTTCCATGTAGTCGATGGCTCCGGCTGTAATTTCATCATCAACCGTTTCCATTCGCTTTTTGGTCAAAGGCCCAGTGTCTTCAATCTGACCATCAGCGGAAGATTTGATAACGCCCCGTGGACCAAATTTCTTTTTGAATTCGGGATCCTTCGGATAGTCGGGGTGCTCCGGTTCTTCTTCAGCATTAAGGTGATAAAGGTTTCCGAAAAATTCATCAAAGCCATGGTTGGTCGGAAGCATCTCATCGAGGTCGCCAAGATGGTTCTTGCCGTATTGCGCTGTAGAATAGCCGTGATTCTTCAGCAATTCAGCCAGCGTAGGATCTTTTACAGAAAGGCCTTCCTTCGCACCTGGAAGTCCAACCTTCAGCAAACCAGTACGGAATGGGCTTTGACCGGTAATAAACGCCGCTCGCCCAGCTGTGCAAGACTGTTGGCCATACCAGTCGGTAAACAATCCACCCTCGTTTGCGATGCGATCAATGTTTGGTGTTTTGTATCCCATCATGCCTCGGTTGTAGCAGCTGGGATTATTCCAACCGACGTCGTCACCCCAGATCACAACAATGTTGGGCTTTGCTGCTTTTGAAGGATTCTTTCCATTGACGAATCCAACCAACTTCATTTTGTTTTCAAGCTGCGAAGAATCGGATGACAATGCTTTTTCCTGATCCGCTGAGATCGCTTCGCCAGTCAAGCTGACCGATGGTGCGAAATCTGGGGAATCATTTGCTTCAAAATCTAAAGCGTTGGATGAGAAGAGAGCAATGACGCCTCCAAGTCCAAGGCAATAGGTCAAACGGATAAATACTAAGATCACTTTAAATACTCCTGAGAGAAAAGAACGAATCAAGAGAGGTGAATAAAATTCGTCCCGAAACATTGTAGACGTCGAGATCAGGCCAACATTGCCTAACCGCCCGGCTTTCCCAATCGAATGTCGGCCGTCTTCTGGTGGAACAACTCTGATGCCCTAGCTTCTAATTGCTGAATTAACGGAGATTTATCATCGCCGATGGATCTGCCGGAAAGGATAACCCACTCCCCCCCGTTTGCAACGAAAAACGGGGGCAAAGTGTCTCGTTATTCGTTAAGGAACGGTACTGAGCCATGTAACCTAAAAAACAAGTACGTTTGAGTCGAGTGTTTTGAGTTAGCAGTTCGGCGGAAACGGCATAAAACATTCAAACGATAAAAACAGAATGAAGAATAACCAACTGAAAACAAAATACGCGATTCAATAGGGAGAGCAGACAGTCGCGTTTTCAAAAATCGCCGAACGCATTTTAAGGGTTATTTCAATAAGTCCTTTTTTGTCGATATCCGGAAATTCGAAAGATCCTTAAAATAGCAATAGGTTTGGCATTTGGAGGCTTCGCTCGGATCAATATTTTGATTAACATGAACGAAATCGCATAACCTTTTCCGAGGACTTCCTTCTCGGAAATCACAAACAGTGGCAAATCTGATTGTCTAAGCACCCTGTGTAATCAGATTGAATTCCATCGAATTACTAATTTTCACCTTTTCGGCATTCTCCATGAAACGCATAGTCTGCTTCTCAGTCTTTTTTTCACTTTTGACCACAATCTCGTCAGGCGTGTTTGGCCAATTCGAGAAAGACGCCTTCTGGGTTCCTCGCACAGCGAACACCCTGATGATGGTCGACGTCCGTGCCCTACTCGACAGCCCATTAGGTAAAAGTGAGAAATGGCGAACGCAACTGCACAGTTCATACAAGAAAGGTTTGGCAACTTTCCCGACTTCCACCAGCAAAATCTTGGTTGCCTCCGAAGTTGATTTCGAATTCATGGAACCGCTGTGGCAAGTAGCAGTCCTAACGAGAGCCTACCCTGGTGTTGATTTGAAAAAAGTGACGAAGAAACTAAAGGGATTTGGTGACGTGAACAACGTGTCCGGGTACGAAACGATCACGCTTCGAAATGACGCTTACTTGGTCAAAATCGACGACTCGACACTTGCTTCGATGGAACCGGCGAATCGTCAGATGACTGCCCGTTGGTTGCGTGATAACGGCAAGAAGAATCAGGTATCGCCCTATTTGGAAACCGCTATCGGCTTTGCAGAAACTTCCGCTCAAGTCATGATCGCATTTGATTTGCGAGACGCACTGGATCCGCAAAGGATTGCAACTCGTATAAAAAATTCTGCACTGACATTCGATTCGGTTGAATCGGTTTCAAAAACCATTGCTTCGGTTCAAGGAATTCAGTTTGCCATCAGTGTGACGGATAAAATTAACGGAGCGATCAAAGTTGACTTCGTGGGTAACCCGCAAAACGTTGTGCCTCACGCGAAGGCGATCATCATCGCCGCTCTGGAGAAAAACGGTTTGATGGTGAGTGACCTCAAAAGCTTTAAAGTCGAGGCCAAAGGCAATCAGATCTTTTTGCGAGGAGAATTATCGAACACTGGGCTTAACCAAGTCACCTCTTTCATTGAGCATCCTATCAGCCATGGAATCAGTAAATCTGCTTCAGGGAAAGAAGACAAGGCTCAGGTGGACGTTGGGCAGAATTCAAAAATGTACCTTTCCGCAGTGGTTGACTACTCAAAAGAAATGTACAACCGCGAGGGCTCAACGATAGAATCAAGAGCAAAGTGGTTCGAAAAATATGCTCGCCAAATCGATGGATTGTCGGTTCTTAATGTCGACCCGGCAGTTGTAGATTTCTCCAATTACGTCTCAGCATCTTTCAGAGACATGACGAGCAAATTGAGAGAAAGCGATGTTCGAAGATTCCAGAATCAAACCCAGTACGGCGAGAACTACGAAGCCAACAGCAGAAGCGGCAATAGCAACGGATACTACAATGGTTACAACAACTATAACGGCTATGAGTATCGACACTCCAAGTACACAGGCGAACGCGTCAAGGCGTCCAAGCAAATCAACAACATGGCAATCAAGGAAATGAAAACCGAAATCGATCAAAACAGATTAGACCTTGAAAAGCAACTGACTGATCTTCGTAGAGAAATGACCACCAAGTACAAGATACAGTTCTAGGTCAACATTCGATTTCAAACGCAATGTAGCCACCGTCGAAAGACGGTGGATTTCCCCTCTCTGGCGAGTGCTGGCGCAATCGATTTTAGCACCGCCCACTACAAAATTTGGATCTGGCTGCATGATGCATTTTCGGCTCATCAGCCACCGAGCTTTGCCTGCCACCGAGCTTTGGCGTGCGACGAAACGGGGCTATCGCATTGATCGACGGACGGGTGATATTGGCCCACAATTTTTCGATTCTATGCGGGCTCCTTTACTTCATAACGATGATTTGGACGGGCAAACCTCGTCCTTTCAGACAAAATCAGATTGCCATTACTTGTGCTTGCTCATTGTCAGTTGTTGGCAATTGGTAGAAAATCGTTCAGCAAACTCGCATCAGAATGCAAACTGAATCTGCGAACGCAAAAGCCAGCCTGAATCCCCCGGTGCGATACTTAAAGCAGCCGAATCGATTGGAGCTCCATTAAGGCGGGTCAGGTCAATAACCAACTTGGCGTTTTCACCTCGAAAGTACCACGCGAAACCACCTGCGATTTCGTCAGAACTCTCCGTCCCGGCACCAAGCAAACCGGACTCTCCTTCGACCCGTGACCATCTCGCCACCAATTCACATTTTTCTGGAATGACGAATTTGCCCGCTTGCAACCAGAAACCATGATCAAATAGCTCTGGAATCGCTGCACCTTGAAAATCACTGATCTGTCTAAAATAGTATTCAGAAGTCCAAGACCAGCCTGCGTACTTTATCGACGCATCGATTGAGTAAAGGTTGACTCGATATTGATCGACCGTCATCGGAAGCATAAGCGATAATTTTTTTCCGGAATCGACTACCCGAACAGAATTGAATTCCGTCGAGCCGGTCCGGTTTATCGCAGAACTTGCCCATCCCGCACCAACCCGTGTTGCAGGGCTGTGGTGATAATCAAAGTCGGAAAGTTGCCCGCTGCCCCAGTCGCCGCACGGATACCAGCTGGTTCGCGCTGAATACGCAAAATTATTGTCCAGACTTCCGCTGCTCCCCGTTTCAGCTCCACCGGTGACCAGCCCATTGAAAATTGCAACGGACCAATTGAACGGTCTACGCCATTTCTTCGCGCGTCCGTAGAGCCCCCATCCCAAGCTCCTGTTTACGTCAAAAAATGTACTGGCAACCGAGCGGTCCGCGAATTGAAATCCTTTCCCGCTCAATTCACGCGCTAAATTCGTGGGCATCTTGAATCGACCAGTTTGAAATACGAGTGAATCCGGATCAAAACCCCAGCTATGGTGCCCAATGTCGTAGTCCAAATAATAATCCAACAAGCGAATATCATCTCCGCTGCTACTTCGCCCATCCATTTGTAAGAAGTAGGAAAAATCCTCTGTGAACGCGCTACCCGAAAGTGCGATACGTGCACGTTGGAGTTGAAACTGGTTTTGATCAGGATTTGCCCCGTTGGAGTCAATTGAAACAGACCGCAACTGCCCCCAACCATTGAATTTGAGCCGGAATGGATTTTCGGCTGCATCAAGGTCAAGCGATTTCTTACTGGCAATTAAAAAGCCCTTGTCGTAGCCAACCTTAATTTCGTTCAACCAATCAAGGTTCGTCGTGTCGACTTCGGACTCTTCGTAAATTGGAAGCTCGACGATCGTTTCTTGTGGTCGATCGACTCCACTCAAAGCTTCCTTCGACTGCCCCATTCCAAAATTGCAGGGACAAATGATCACCACAAGGCAAACAACAGTGACCCAGTTAGGCAAAATGGCTGTTGAAAATCGATGCATAAATCAGCAAACGTAGCGTGGGGTGACCAACAGAGTACAACGCCTGGTACAATTCTCCTTATCGTCAATTTCAACCCACCCCTTAAAACGCTTATAACTTAATGATTCGGAAACACGAAAACATTACGCTAGCAACGCGATTTGTGACCCAGCAATTTCGATACGAAACGACGATCGGTCGCCGCTAGGCTCGAAAACTTGTTTGCATTAGCGTGAACGGGTTGCATCACGGACGAACGATTGCCCCAAGGCTTGAGCCTGACTAGTGTTTTCTAGCTCAGTCATCGATAACCAGAGGGCCAATGCGAAGCAAACGATAAAATAGCGATTTTTATTTTAAAAAACTCGACGAAAGTCGAAATAACGTCTAAAACTGCTTATCGTGCGGGCCACAGCAACGAATTAAATGCTGTTACGCTATCATCCCGGGCGAAATATTTTTACGCTGTCTTATTTGGGCAATTCTGAAACGATTCCCTACGGCGACACTTTGAAAAAGCGCACCCGACTGAACAATGCAAAAGGCGAACCGATCGCTTTCGAATGAAGGAAACTAATGAAGTATTTAATCCAAACACTAGCTGTGTTTTTGCTGGCAACCAATTACGGATTCTCCCAAGATTCTCCGGAAAAAACGACGGATGCTGCGGTTGCGACAGACCAAGCCCCCCTTGACTCTTTGCGGTGGATGATCGGTGAATGGGGCGATCAGAGCGATGAGGGTTCCATCGGAGTCAAATGTGTCGCCTACGGGAAACGAGGATTTCTCAAGCGTGAGTTCAAGCTCCAAATCGATGATGAGAACTCAATGGAAGTGGTTCAGATGATCGGATATGACCCCGTATTGGAACGAGTGCAGTCATGGACATTTGATACCGAAGGCGGATATGGCACGGCACTTTGGTCGCAAGAAGGTGATCGCTGGACCATCAAGACGTCTTTCCAGCTAGCTTCGGGCGAAACAGCATCATCAACGAATATCATCACAAAGGTAGATGACAATACGGTCCGCTGGAAATCTGTGAATCGCCAGGTTGGCGGACAAATTCAGCCGAGTGTCGCCGAGTCAACCTTCGTCCGTAAAAAGGCTAAGTAATCTCGATCAAATAAAAGCCAAGGTTTAACTGGATATAAAGATGAAGTTTAAAAAAACAAGCATTACATTGATGGCAGCTGCGGCTGTTTTCATGGTAAGTGTCGAGGCCGTTGGTCAGCGGAGAGGTGGCGGTTCCAGAGGTGGCGGTTCCAGAGGTGGTAGCATCAATAGAACGCCGTCCATGAGTCGACCCCCGACCCCCCGTCCAAATATTTCTCGCCCATCAGTGCAGAAACCCAGCGGGCAGAGACCAAGCGGGCAGCGACCAAGCGGGCAGCGCCCCAACGTAAAGCCCCCTCAGCGTCCGTCTACATTACCAAACAAAGGACGTCCATCCGGAGGTTTTCCCAACAAAGGAATCTCACCCAACACACGGCCAAGTGTCCTCAGGCCATCCTCCAAACCGTCGACGCTACCTGGTTTTCCAAGTTCGGGAAAGCGTCCTTCAGTTGGCGGATTTGACCCGAGCAAAATCACAAATTCCGTAAAGAATCGCTATCCATCAGGGTCGCAAAAACCGTTTATGCCGGACTGGTATAAGCCGGGAGCATCTCAGTTACCAAGCGGCGGAGTCACCAAGCCAGCCACGAGACCAGGGACAGGCATCCGACCGCCAGCCACAAACCTTCCAGCAAAACCTGGCATCCGACCACCCGCCACAAACCTTCCAGCAAAACCTGGCATTCGCCCCCCCGGATATCGACCGCCCGGATATCGGCCTCCTGGATACCGGCCCCCTGCTTATCGACCGCCGGCCTACCGACCCGTTTGGCATCCTTGGTATCGGCCTGGTTACACTTATCGACCAGGATATTGGTGGCGACCGGCAACCGCCGTTGCAGTTTCCTCTTGGTTCGTTTGGGCCGCTCGTCCCGTATATTACAGCTATGGAAATGGCGGGACGGTCTACTACGAAGGCGATACGGTCTATGTAAACGGCGAGGCCAGTGGCACTGCGAATGAATACTATGAGAGTGTTAAGTCTGTAGCATCCAGTGTGCCCGAAATTTCCGAGGAACAAGCGGATAAGGCCGAATGGATGCCGCTGGGCGTTTTCGCTGTGGTTCAGGACGAAGTTGAAGAAACCGCCATGTTGATTCAGCTTGCTGTCAACAAAGAAGGCGTTGTTGCGGGCACTTTCTACAATGAGACGACTGAGAAATCCATTCCACTGGAAGGAATGGTCGACAAGGAAACCCAACGGGTCGCTTGGAAATCGGCAGACAAGTCGAATCCTGACATCGTCATGGAAACCGGTCTCTATAATCTGACCAAGGAGACTGCTCCGGTCCTGGTTCACTTCGGTGCAGATGAAACGCAAACTTGGAACCTGGTCAGGATTGAACAAGACGAGGAAGCGAAAGAAAAGGAACCTGACACGAACAAAGATCCTTAATCAACAACAGTATGATCCCAATGTATCGGCACAGTCTTTCAAACGAAGACTGTGCCATTTTTTTTTGGATTAACTCCTCTCACTGCGGGACTTCAAGCGGTTTGCATAGTTCCTGACACAGGACGATCACCTCGGAGCAGATCGAACCTCAAACATAACCTGCGGGATGTGGTCAATCGAAAATGAGCGATGGCGATGAAAACGAGTAACGAGAAAGCGGCCGTGACCGCAGCCTTGATGGTGGCCATTTCGATTATTAGTTCAATTGTCGGTTTCCTTGCAACGATTTTGCTTGCTCGCCTATTGGGCCCCGAAGACTTTCCCGACTATGCGATTGCAGTTGCGACCCTTATGTTTCTGGCAACTTTTTGTGAGTTTGGAACCGGTAAGTATGCCATGCGTATCTATCCGGAATTCGTTGCGAAAAAGGAATGGGGCCTGCTACGTGGATACTGGTTATTCAGCATCCTCCTGGTGGTCACATGCAGCATACTGTTAGGAATTTCGGCGTTAATTTGCGAAAACCTCAACCCGGGCACTCTTCGTAATGAAGCGGTGACGACGGTGGTTTGGTTCTTAGCTCCCACAGCCTTGGTCGCCGTTGTGTCAGAATTCGTAATGGCCAACCGGCGACCTGTTACGGGGGCCATCATCACCAGGCTCGTTTGCCCAGGATTCACCCTATTGTCCCTGTTGAGCCTTTACTTCATGGTGGGAAAAGTCAGCCTTCAAGCCGCCGTCATCTGCTTTGGAATGAGTGGCGTCGTCGGACTCCTGGCAGCATCTTGGTTCCTACAGCGTTTTACGAACCCTGCGGCGCAATCAGCCAAAAGAGTCTATCAGGTTGCTGACTGGCTTCGCCACTGTCTGTGGTATTCGTTTCTGGCGTTGCTCACCACGTGGTTGTTCAAAATTAGTGTCCTGCTGCTTTACGCCTTAAATATTGAAGAAATTGAAGTTGCCCGATTTGTCGCGGCCATGGAGACGGCCTGCTTCATTCTCCTGGTCGCCAAATCAACCAATAAATTTTACCAACCTGAACTCGCTACAATCATCAGTAACGCGGATTGGAAACTTGGGTTAAGAATGAAGAAATCACGGCGAGTGCTGATTGGCTCGGCAAGTGGTGCGTATTTCTTACTGATGGTCTTCTTCGGAAAAATTATCTTGGGATGGTTTGGAGATGAATTTGTCGACGGCTACTTTGCCCTACTGATGATTTCAGCCGGGACCTGTGTCGCAACCACGTTTGCCATGGCGCCTGAGTACCTCAAGTTTACCAACCAGCTAAAAACCGTCTTGCTGGTCTACTTTTTGGGTGGGTTGACGTTGGTGGTTTCGACTTCGTTATTGGCGGTGCCCTACGGTGCGAATGGCGCCGCCGCAGCGTTTGGAACCGTTGTGGTGCTTACCACCCTCGTTTTTGTGGGTATCGTCGGACGTCAACTCCGGATGAAACCCGACCTGAGCGACACGTAAACTGGATAAGCGAAACCGGAAACCACGGACTACCTACCGAATTTCATCACTCACAATAAGTCGCCCGATACTGACTTCGAACTACAGCATTTCCCTAGACAAAGGCTTTCTAAAAATCTAATTTTCCGCGAAAGCCAAACAGAAACGAATCGTCCACAAACTTCAAACTGGGATTCACGAATTGAAGATCAGTCGTCAGGTGGAACGATGGCGTCACCTGATAATTGTAGAAAAGCTCAGCCCCTTGGCCGTTGTCGCCAAACAAAAACCCCGGAATTTCACTGGACGTTCCAGCGTAATAAACACCCGCCCCAAAGGTGTCGTTACTCCGGCCAGCGATTCGGCTATTTCCACCAACGCCAATACTGAGAAAGTACTCTAGGGGATTTGTTGCGGCGTCAGCGATAGTGGCGCGACCAAAAAGTCCCCACCCTTTCGACTGATCACATGGGTCAACGAAAAGGTATTGATCGAAGTTCCAGTACATCGCCCATGATTCATTCGATGTTGGCGTTGCGAAATTCGGCAGTATCAAACGCGGACCACTGGACAGTAAAGCTACGTCTCGGCTACTCCAGACGAGCCCCAGCAACTGATGCCCCTTCATTCCAAAAAAGTCTGTCCGCACGCGGCCTTCAGCACTCAGCGTCACACCCTCTTCAAAAACCTTGTCCAGATTCAACTCGGTACTTCGGTCGATTGGATCGATCGCTGTGAATGTTAAGAGCGGTTGTTGGTCTGCTCCCAACACAACGCAGCCTACACCATACGATGAGTACGGAACGGTTCGGAAAAGGCCTGGATTGGCAACAAACGCCACGTTCATGAACTGCGTTTTACCACGCCCTGATGCAAAGTCATTCTGGTCGCCATCCATCGTCTGCAATTTTCCGGCAAAGACGCCGAATGTTTCCGAAAGAAATTGTGTGACCGTGAACTCGGTCAGAGCGGTTGCCTGTTCTCCGATAGTTGGAAAAAGCCCAGACGTGTTGCTCGCCAAAAGCGACCCTGAATCTAGATTCACAAATTCACCGAATTGGGTCTCGCCTCTAACACGAATGAACATGCCTTTTGCGCCGGCGACTTTTTCCATATCAAAATCAAATACATAGTCGGAGTGACCGCCGAATTTAAAATGTTGATTGCGACCGCCATTAACCACACCTTGGTAGTAGTTTGTGAAATCGCCGGTGAATTTAAATCCACCCTCCGCCAAAAGAGAACGGCTACCTAGCCAATCACCGGTAAAATTGGGCCGTTCCCAAAGGCTACCGCCGTAGACCGATGATGCCTGGAGGGCTGTTTCGGCTTCGACGATCTGATCAGCATCCGGGGCAACTCCAACTTCATTGGAGTAGTGGACGTCGTTTACCAAAGGCAAATTCGGTTGCGTTTGTGCCCGTACCGAATCTCCTTGACTGATGGAAGCCAAGACAGAAAACCCCAAGACCCAACCTTGAAAAACCAAAGTGCGGTCAAATGTACGTGCGGATAGCATCCCTATTCTCCGTGAAAAGCATTGATCTTTACAGCGATCGGGAAAAGCCTGGGTAATCTGTAGCGCTTTCGTGGATTCTCTTCAGGATTGCCTATCAGACCGTTACAGTTATGACCACTTTTCGTGCTGTGTTAGGCGTGACGGAAAAACAATCGGACCTGTGCTCGTGATTTTATTGACGGACTTTCGCCAAATGCCGTTGTAGTATGCACAGCACTTCATGTATCGAGTCCGGGTGACTTTTCGTCTTACCATGGGTTGCGTTCACAAAACGCTCTGTAACCGCGCGGCTCTCGTGTGCACTTTCCAAAGGCACGACACCATCGGAACGCCCCAAACTGTACGTTAGAAATTGATCCCCAATGATGGAATGCATTCGTACATTCGGGTTCACCGGCAGTTGAGCAATTGTGTTCAGAAGCGGGCTTTTCGGCTCCAACAAATCGATGCTGCTTGGTAGCCGTCGATTCATTTCAGAACTGAAAACCCCCGGGTTGTTTCGAAGTATATTTCTATATTCATTCTCATTTTCGTCTGGTGTTGACGCCAAGGAAGAACCAATCCTCCCGATAAGTCGTGTCGCCAATGCCGAACCTCGATGTGGTGTCCCTATATAGATGACCCTTGAAATACAGGGAGACGGTTCAAAGTAAAACGCATCAGCCAGTTTTTGACGATTTTCACGGGATGCATTTAATTGGTGAAGTGGCCTATTCGCTACGGACCGCCAAAGGCGGTTGCCACTTGATGTGATTTGCAATTTGGACACCAGGCCTCCCATACTGTGGCCAACTAAAACCATATTACAAAGTTGAGAATCTTGACCGTAAGGATCAAATGCCTTCCGCGCGGCGGCGAGTTTTTGCCGCAATTGAGCTGCCGTAGAAAGAAACGCCCGACCGGTCGGATATTCGAAAAACCAAAGTTGAAAGTGCTTGAAAAACCCGGGTGTCGCACGGAGTTCGTTCACCATTTCGGCCCATGTGTAAGGATCCGACAAAAGCCCATGCACAAAAACAATTGGGATCTTGCCGGGTTGATAGGGTTCAACCAGGTACAACCGGCTCTCGCCGTCCGATGAGCCCGAGCCAATAAAATTCTCCAGAAATTTCGACTTCTCGTTTCGGAGTCGATAGGCCAACGTTGCGGAAATATCCTTGGCGATGCGTTGATGGACACCATGATGCGGCGCAGTGTCGATTCGCAAAGGATCAAATAACTGAAGCTGGCACTCCGAGCCGATTGTGCTGGCCGCATGACTAACCTGATGATCCCGAGCCAGCCTGATCGTCGCAGCAAAGATACAGCGATCCGGAAGTAGTGTGGCTTTTCTTTTACCGCCGAGAACAACGACCAGCGGAACGCCAAGCCCGGGTTGCCGATGATGATTCCGAAATGCGTTGGTGCTGTAGTCTCCAACTGGAACAAGGGAATGAAAATCACTTGGATGCCACACGAAACCAGAATGAGTGATGGGAACCCATTCCTCAATACCGTTTCGACACACCCTCAACCCCTGCCTGGGATCGAGTCGCCCAAATCGTTGACCGGTAACAACCAGTTTGGTGAGCGCTGATTTGTGCAAACAACACTGATTAGAGTCACCTTGAGTTCCACCGTCATCGTGACAAGTGGCCATTGCGACTTCAAAGTAGAGATCAACACAGGAATCGAGTTGCAATTCCTCCTGTTGCAGTGCCGTTGTATACAATTGCGCCGAGTTTTGCAGCTGGTTTATTGGACGAAACAAACCAATCGGCGATGGGACGTAGCTTGGTTCTTTCCAATCAACTCGCGTGCGAAAGCAGCCTGAGGCACACGTGACCAAAATCACGGCGATTGCGAGGACAAAGAGTGAACGGATGTTTTGGAACATTGAGCGAGGCACGTATTCTGCTTAAAAAAAGCCTGAGACGTCCGTGCCTGCAGCGCCGGTTCGCAAAATAATATTTTCATCAGCGCGCAATCCGATCACCGTTGCATATGATCGGAATCCCATTTGTCGTTCGTTTAATTTCATTCTTACTGTCTGAAGATTCCGGTTTCGACGGTAAAAACGGCGTTGACACCAGCCAAGCACTTCACCGTGGGCGACCGACCGTGGCATCATTAACAAATGCGAAGATCGCCCCTCGCGACGCGATCGAACCAATCACGCGAGATGCCCTGAATACGTGAGATGCCCTGAGTACGCAAAATTTTAAAAAGCCGAAACAGAAAGAAAATTACATGTTCGTCAAGTTCGTGATGAAGGGGCCCAAATCGTGTTTGCTTTCACACGAAAGGTTTGTCTAACGTCGGCGACATTCGCGGGCTCTGCTTCGGATTTTGGTTAAGCAAGTCGACTTGGGCGTATGAAAGTTCCATACGTTTGGTTTGGTTCCGGCGGCAATTTGATACTTAATGTATTGTTAATGTTTACGACAGGTGATGAGGATCCACGTAGCATTGGATCATTTGATAAGCCATGTTCGTTTTGAACCATTCGTTTTCCTTAGAGCTTGCGTTTGCTATCGCAGTTTATGTGAGCCGGCGAAAAGTGACCGAAAAAAACAGTTTTATCCGGCGACTGATCGACAATTAAATAGACTGGCGCAAAATAGTAAATCAGAGAATTTTTTTGAAAAACAATGACGGGGTTTCGGATTATCGTTTACTCTGCCAAATGAATTCCCCAAACGTTCGGTGGGCTATAACTCGATTCTTCAGGTCATATCCCGCATTCCGTCAAAAAAAATCCACGCGTTACATAAATTCCCACTACACATCGTTCGGTATTTGATCGAACGAATTTCAAAATCCGCCCGAAGTTCAAGAAATGATTGATTCATCAGCTTTTCGTTCAACCGTTTTACTGCACATCACTATCGCTTGCTGGTTGCAAGTCAGTGTCGTCGTTTCCCAAGAGAGAATGACATCGGAAACCATTTTCGCTCCGACAACTGGTGCTGAGAAAATAGCGTCATGGCGTTTGCACCAGAAACTTAAACAAGACGCTCCGTTTCGGGCAAATTGGCAGCTAACCGGGCCGGTGATGTGCGGAGGAAGGATCGAAGCAATTGCTTGTTCGCCATCAAAAAATCCAACGGTTTATGTTGGCGCTGGTTCCGGTGGCTTATGGAAAACAAGCGGCAACTGGACAAGCTGGAAATCAATTTTCGATGACCAACCGACTCAAGCGATTGGCGACGTTGCCGTCTCGAAAACCAACCCGAACACCCTTTGGGTCGGTACCGGCGAAGTCTTAATGGCTCGGTCGGCAGTTCATGGAGTCGGCGTTTTCAAGTCCCTCGATGCTGGTCAGACTTGGGAACATATGGGTTTGGCAGACACCAATCACATTGGTCGTGTTGTGATCGATCCGAGAGATGAAAACACGGTCTACGTTGCCGCGATCGGCCATCGCCACAGCGCCAATAAAGAACGCGGTGTCTTTAAAACGACTGACGGCGGCAAGACATGGCAGGAAAGCCTTGTGCTCGGCGACAACATTTCAGCGATCGATTTTGTGATTGATCCGTCGAATTCGAAAGTTCTTTATTCGACGACGTGGCAGCGGGATACCGTGGGACAAAACCATGGAGGCCCCGGAAGTGGGATCTATAAGTCAGTCGATGCGGGAAAGAGCTGGAAACGTTTGGAGAATGGCTTGCCGTCGGCCCAATCGGGACGAAGCAGCCGAATCGCTATCGCCCTGGCAGCATCTAATCCAAAGGTAATTTACGCGTTGGTAGACGATGCGGTCTATAACGTCATCGCGACAGGAGCAAAGAAAGAAAAGCCCCGCGATATTTTGTTTCGTTCCGCTGATGCCGGCGAATCCTGGGTCGTTGTCAATGACAGTTCGTTGAGAACCGGGTGGGACTGGTGTGAAATTCGCGTTTCACCCGATAACGAAAACGAAGTTTACAGCATTGGACAAAAGTCGTTTCATTCGACGGACGGTGGCAAAACGTTTACTGAAATTGGTGGGGAGGTTACGCATATTTTGGAGCACCAATCGACCACCCTTCATTTGGATACTCACGCAATGTGGATTGATCCATCTAACACAGATCGAATTTTGTTTGGGAACGATGGAGGGCTATACGCTTCCTATGACCGCGCCAAAACCTGGGTGCATATCAACAACTTGCCGATCGCTGAATGTTACGCCGTCACATACGATACAGCAGTGCCGTTCAATATTTACACGGGAACTCAGGATAACGCAGCGTTATTCGGTCCTCACAATCATGTTGCCAAAAACAATGGCGCGGACGCCTGGAAACATGTTTATCTCGATCCTTGGGGCGGCGGCGATTCGTATTTCACTTTCCGCGATCCGACAGATAAGAACACCGTTTATTATGAGCATCAGTATGGAGAACTTCGTCGAAAGAACATGAAGACCGGGAAAACAGAACGCATTAAGCCTAAATCACCGGACAAGAAACCGCTGCGTTTCGCTTGGATGACGCCGTACTTTCCATCACATTTCGACGGATCAACACTCTACTACGCAGCGAATCGAGTTTTCAAATCGAACGATCGTGGCGACTCGTGGAAGATCATCAGTGGTGATTTAGCCGATGGAGTCGATACACCCAACCTTCGATACAAAGCGATCACAACGCTTGTGGAGTCAAAACTAAAACGTGGCTTATTATTCGCGGGAACGGACAACGGATACTTGTTTCGAACGGATGACGATGGCGATTCATGGAAACCGATTAGTGAAGGACTTCCGCAGCTTGAATTCACGCGCGTCGCTACGTCTCCCCATCATAAAGAAACAGTCTATGCCGCGTTGTCCGGTAAACCAACCGATCATTTCTCCCCTTTCGTCTATCGCTCAGATGATTCTGGGGAAACTTGGCGGGCGATTTCCGATGGACTACCACTTGAAACGGTAAACGTAATTTTGGAAGATCCGAACGTTGCCGATCGCCTATTCATCGGGACCGATCTGGGGGTTTATGTCAGCGAGAATGGTGGAACGACTTGGCAATCACTTTGCGGCAATCTTCCGGCTGTTTCGGTCCACGATCTTTTTGTCCATCCTTCCGAGAACAAACTGGTCATCGGCACGCACGGGCGAAGTGTTTATGTTATGGACTTGGGAACATGGCGAGATTAGATATCTCTTCTGCATTTCGACGTTCGTTATTGTGAACCAGAGATGCTATTTTCAACAATCCATTCATTGCTTTGCCAATGGCACGAATGGGTTTTATAATCGTTAGCCGCTTTGCCGAAACCTAACCGGCTGTTGATGCGAAAAATGAATTATGACTTTCGTGATGGAATGAGGGACAGCTCTCGTTTCTTGAAAAAAGCACCACTAGCCAGTTTGATCCGGCTCAGAACATCAACAGACTCTAATTCTTGGGTCCTAATTTCCGCTGATTCAATTCGATGAATCGAACTTTTCCATTTTTCGCAACCAAACGAATTTCCATAGCGTCATCTTCGGCGATAAACGGCATTGCCGCAAAAAACTGGTCATCAATAAACACGAACCAGTCCGACTGCTGTTTTTCAATGTTGATCATCGTGTAATTATTTTCGACCAACTGAATGTCTGCGACAGAATTGACTCTTTCGACGCCATTTGAATCGCGGGTGAGCAACCTAGAATTCGTATTGGTGAGCTCGAGCACCCCGAATTGTTTCGAGTGGTTCGAGACCCCAAAATGAAGTTCGGCTGTCGCATCACCGGGAATCCATATAGCAAGTGTTAATGAATAATTTTTCCAGCTCGTTTCGGGAAGTAACCGCCGGCAATATCCATTTTGGACAAACAATGCCCTTGATTTCAATTCATCGGGTTCCGTTCCGACTTGCCCGGACTGTTGATTGATTGGCCACCCCGAGATGTCCTGTCCTTGGTAAAGCGGTAGAGACTCCAATGCAATCAAATCACGTGATCCCGGGCGATACGTAAACTTTTCAACCAAGATCCATGACACGAGTGTGAGCAAAATGACGGCAAAGCAAACGATTGCCGCAAAAACGCCACGAGACGATGGTTGATTCTTGGCCAGGAGCTGAGCCGTTGGCTCATATAGCTCGTTGAACGTGTCTTCATCAAGGTCGTAATCAGCACGAGTCTCGGACCGGTCGATTGAATTCAATTTGCCCAGCGACACGCCGGTGCCTCCCCGCTCCTGCAAACAACGATCAATTGCTGACAATAGAGCATCGTAGCTATCGAAACGGTCAGTCCGTTCGACCGACATCATCTTTGAAATGACTCGCTTAGTATCTGAGGATGCATCAATTTCCGAAATCGGAAGCGGTAATTCTCCATTCACTTTGGCAGACATTAATTTCGAGACTGAGAGTCCTGCAAAGGGCTTCAGTCCCGTAATCATTTCGTAGACGGTCGCACCACATGAGTAGATATCGGAACGAAAATCCACCGTCGCACTGTCGAATTGTTCTGGAGACATATAGCTTGGACTGCCAACGATCATCCGTTCTTCGGTAAAACGAGTTGAGCCATCGCCGAGATCACGTTCCTCGATGGCTAAGCCAAAATCAGCTACCTTGGCCAATGGTGCTCCGCCCGAAATCGCCGTTCCCTCCGGCGGCTGAAGCAGAAGGACATTCGCCGGTTTGATGTCGCGATGCACGATTCCTTCTTTTGCCGCGTGCGCTAACCCGGCAACGACTTGGCGAATGATCCCCCAGCTGATCGGTTCGGATAGCCCCCCGGTGCGTTTCACAAAGTCGGCGACGTCTTCACCGTCGATAAATTCCATCGCAAAATAAAACTGGTCATTCTGCCTTCCAAAATCGTAGATGCTAATGATATTTGGATGTTGAATCTTGGCGAGTGTTCGAGCCTCTCTTTCGAATCGACCAATGGCCGTGCGACCAACTTTTTCCATCCGGATCGTTTTCAGGGCAACGCTTCGTCCTAGTTTGACTTGAGTTGCTTGATAGACAACTCCCATCCCACCACGCCCCAGTAAGTGAGTCAATCGAAAACCGGGGATCGCGTCAATCGGCTGCAGGACGGAGTCGACCACCTCTGCGTCCTGAATCCGGATTAAAGAATTCTTGATCGCATGCCGTTTCTGGTCTTCATTTGTGGCGATTGGTTCACTTCGGAGTTGCTCCACTGAATCACCGTCCAGCAAACCAAGCTTTTTGGCAACGGCTGCGAAATCGAAAACGGAATCTGCTTTTTTGTTCATTTTTCCGCCGCGAGTTACTAACAGGCCGGGACACTACCTTGTCGCCCGACTCTCATTTTATGGTTAGGACAAACAAAAAGTCAGCCTGTAATAGCGTGGATTGCCAGGAGTTAAATTCATTCAGATCCGGTTCGAACTCGAAAGTTCTTTTGCATGTCTGTTTCACTCGATTGAGCTTGAAGCATGAAATGCTGACGGATACTTACCATTATTCGCCGTTGATCTGTTTCAACTGATTTATGATCGCGTTAACGCTTGGTCGGTCGGACAACGAATCTCCAACGTAGGCAAATCGCAATTTACCCGACTTGTCGAGAATATACGTTGCGGGTTTCGATAAATCGGCACGTATTCCAAGTGCATCCACAACTTTAAGCTCAAAGTCAACACCCAGCGTCAGCGGCAGTTCATCGTTCGTTAGGCCAGTGCCACGATTGGCTGCAGCAATGAACAGATCCAATTTGTCGCGGTCCCCCCTACCGTTTAACGGATAGGCAATTACGACGTTTGCATCCTGCTCTTTGATCTCGTCGTACCGATTAATGACGCGCTGCGTCTGTGCAGAACAATAGGGACAAACCGCATATGAATACCCGCGTAGGACAACAAAAACCAAATTCGATTTCCCGACGAAATCCTTAAGATAGATTTCTTTCCCGGCCGAGTCGGTCAACATCAACGACGAAAAATCTTGCTCTGGTGAAGCGTTGGAAACGAGATCGTCGTCAAATTTGATTTCGCCCGTGGCGGAACCGTGCCTAGTTTTGTCCGTCTCCGCTTTTGTTAAAACCAAGTAAGCAGCAGCGATCATACAAAGTAAAACCAGCCCCACGAGCAGATAGACCATTGGCGAAAAACTTGTGCCGCTATCTGGTTTTTGGTTGTTCATTTAATTCTTTAGTGAGGACCGGGATATAAAACAATTTTATCCGTTGACGTTGGACGGACCGTTATGAATTGGGCTCACGAGCCGCTCATCGAAATATCGGCGTGAGCCGAAAAATTTCCTTGACGGTCCGGCAATAAAGACCCTGTTGATTCTGCATTTAATTTAATTCAATCGGCAACTGATCAATTTTCGCTGCCAGAATGAAGTCGTTTTCGCTCAATCCACCAATCGCGTGGGTCCATATTTCGATTGATACATTTCGATAGCCAACGATATGCAGATCGGGATGATGCCCGTCTGCCTCTGCAATTTCAGCCACGGCGTTAAAGAACTTCATTCCTTCCATGAAATTCTTTACGGTCCATTTTTTTAAAATCCGCTGTCCTTCATGGGTCAATTCCCATCCCTGGAGTTTCTCAAGCTGCGAGTTGGCTTCCGGAACGGTACAGGCGTCGACTCCACCTTCACAGGGGACGCATTTTTTCTGAACAAGTTGCTCGGGGTTTTGAATTTCCATTAATAATCCCTGACCTAAATTCGTTATGGTTGAATAAAAAAAATCGCAGCGGTTAACTGCGATGTTGTTCGACATATGCTGCACTTTTGATGACCGTTCAGTTTAGTGAACGTGCAAAACAGTGGTACTGTAGGTCTTGCCATCGACGGTCACGGAAAACGTTGGTTTGCTGTCCAACGTTGCTTCCAAGTCTTCACTTTCAAGTTCGAATTCACAGGCCATTCCGTTTTCATCTTTTTTGAGAGCGGGAACTGTGAACTTGTTTTTGCCGCCAACGTCCACAACCAAAACACTGTCCGCCTTAATCGGCATTTCCTCTTTGTAGTCGTTATCGACAATCGTAAATGAGACCAAATCTCCAGCATGCCCCCACAGTGCGTTAAACGGGGCGTCTTTCAATTCGATCTTATGAGGATTGTTGGTAAAGTGATCACCATGAGCCTCACCATCGTCGTGGGCATGGTTGTGGGCTTTTTTCTCACTTTTTTTCGACGTTGTTTCACCACCGCACCCAGTTAACAACAACGAAAAGCAAATAGTTAATGAAAAAGCGGCGATCGCTCTCATCTGTTTGTCTCCAAAACGAAATTTGAATTGATTGAATTACGCAAAGTTCTAAAACTTTACGGCCACAAAATCAACATGGTTCTGTGCCCAACACATCAAAGTCGTCTTGACTGCGCAGAGGTTACCGATTTGCAATGGAAATTCGCGTGAATTAGCCGAAGGAATAACCCTCAGGTGAACCGAAAACCTAAATTGAGCGACACAACCAGAATGCGGCCACGCCAATCAACCTGCGCTGGTTTTTTTTCACCTCCTTGTCCAATCAGATGCACATTAGGTTGTTAAAAAAGCTAACCGGGCCGCCCCGGACGGCTTTATCGCCGACTAGTCGATTAAAATCGGGTCCGCTAAACTAAGTGTCCTTCCGAACGTCGACTACTTCGCGACGATTTCAAACATCGCTACCGAATCGCAACGAGAAAACAATGAAAAATGTTGTTTGGGGATTAGTGATCTTGCTAATCATCCTCCACCAAGACTTCTGGTTTTGGGAAAACGATTATGCGGTCTTCGGCTTCATTCCGATGGGCCTTTTCTACCACGCGATGATTTCAGTCGGTGCGGGGATCACATGGTATCTGGCGACGGTTTTCGCTTGGCCTGAAGGCGTTGACAATGTGCAACCGGAATACGTCGAAGCGGAGGATAAAAAATGAGCGACGGATTAACTCGATTTATCATCATCATTTTATATCTGGCAAGCTTGTTATTTCTTGGTTTCTTCGCGAGCAAATTGTTTCGTGGAACCAAAAAAGACTACATGTTGGCCAGCAATTCAATTGGACCATTCCTCCTGTTGATGTCCATCTTTGGCACGACCATGACGGCGTTTGCGTTGGTTGGTTCGTCTGGCGAAGCATGGAAAGAGGGCATCGGAGTTTATGGAATGCTGGCTTCGTCCAGCGGCATCATTCACTCGCTTTGTTTCTTTCTGATTGGTGTCAAGCTATGGGCACTCGGACGGCGGTTTGGCTACACCACTCAGATTCAGTACTTCCGCGATCGATTGCAATCGGATTGGATTGGAGTGCTTTTATTCCCGATTTTGGTCGGTTTGATCATTCCCTATTTGTTGATCGGCGTCATGGCCGGTGGAACCGTGATGAACCAGATGACCGACGGTGCGTTTGGCGAACCAAAGCGAAACCCACCCAAATTCGAGAATCTATCCGAGAAGGCAACTGAAATATCAGGGATCTACAAAAACGCTAAACTCGCGCTCGATGCAGAGAATGAAGAAGAGGTAGAAAAGTACCTAGGCGAAGCGAAAGCAAAAATCATCGCCTTGCATGATGGCAATCTTCCTGGTGCACCAGTCCCTCAAAACGCACTCCCAAAATGGATGGGGTCACTGCTGATATGTGGTGTCGTCCTTATCTACGTTTTCTACGGTGGCATGCGAGGAACGGCCTGGGCGAACGCTTTCCAAACGATTGTGTTTATGATCCTGGGTGTGGTCACATTTGTTTATTTGTCTTACGCGATCGGAGGACAGAAAGACAAAGGTCTGTTTGAGAACCTGAAAGCTGCGACGGCTAAGGTAACTCCCGAAACGAAATTGAAATCGCAAATCGGAGTTTGGGGCAAGGTCGCAAAGGATTCGGCATCGGACGACAAGGGCGTAGCGATCAAAGCTAATGTCCTTGCCAAAAAACTCAAACCCGTCGCCGAATTGAAGGAATTTCAAACTCGAAAACAAATGTCCTTCCTTAAGTTCGTGACGTACATGTTTATCCCACTTTCGGTTGGAATGTTCCCCCATCTGTTTCAACATTGGTTGACAGCAAAGGATGCTAATTCATTCAAGATCTCGGTTATCTTCCATCCAATTTTTATCATGATTGTTTGGGTACCATGCGTTTTGATCGGAATATGGGGGACGACAACGGGTTACGCCGGAAGTCCCAACGGCATTCTGGTTTTCCTTGTGAAGACCCAAACTGGAGCGATCTTGGGCGGATTCCTTTCTGCGGGAATTTTGGCCGCAATCATGTCTTCACTCGATAGTCAGTTTCTTTGCATCGGCACGATGTTCACGACCGATATCGTGAACCATTATGCGCCTGGCAAATACAGCGATAAACAGCAACTCTGGATTGCCCGTGCGTTCATCATTGGGATCGTGGCGGTGACTTACTGTCTGAGCCTGCTGAGCATCTCCAGCGTCTTTGCTTTAGGCGTTTGGTGCTTCAGCGGATTCTCGGCTCTGTTTCCTTTGGTAGTCGCAAGCGTTTATTGGAAACGACTAACGACTGCGGGTGGCTATGCATGCGTGATTGTGGCGGCGACCTCCTGGATTGCCTTCTTTTACCTTGCGACTCAAACCGGGAGCATTCGCACCTATACGGTTAATTTTGGCGAATACCAAACGATGCCCGTTGTTTGGATGATTTTGGCGTCCACGGTATCCATGGTTGTTGTTTCACTAATGACACCACCGATGGACGAAAAGCATTTGGAGCGATTTTTCCCGACCAAAAAAGTCAATTAACATCGTTTTTGGCCTTAAAGCCTGTTTTTAACACGTTTGACTGGCATTTTGGCTTGAAAAATTCGAATAGTTTTGAATAATCAGGAGTTCCCGATATTGGGAATTGCCGGAAGAAAATAAAATTTGATAGTAGAATTTACGACTGATACATCCCACACCTAAGAAAAGGAACTGAAAATTGGCATTTAAAGGCGCTCGGCGTAACAATAAGCGAGCCAAGCAACGTAAATCGAAGACAGCTCGCAAGGATCCACTTTGGGTGGGTGGCGAACGCCCACGCCCGATGTACGTCGACTACAAGGACGTTGAGCTTTTGAAGAAGTTGACCAACCGACACGGCCGAATTGTCGGTCGTCGAAAGACAGGTTGTTCTGCCGCAAGCCAAAACGCTGTCAAACAAGCGATTAAGCGTGCACGATTCCTAGCATTGATGCCGTATGTCGGCGATTGATTCTCGCCAATGAGATCACAACAAACCTGCTACATTACGTTGCAGGTTTTTTTTTGCGCTGACGCATCGTCGCGTTTGAATCTACGTGGTTGCCTTTACACCTACGTGGTTCTCAAACCGACTACAATTTTGCTAACACCTTTTCAAACATACGGCCTCGAACCATCGACGTTAATAAAGTGACCCAACCCTTTATCGCAAAACGACAAGTCGAATTTAGGGATACGGATGCGGCTGGCATCATGCACTTCTCTACTTTCATCACCTACATGGAAGAGTCAGAACATGAACTGCTTCGTTCCGTTGGATTGAGCGTGATGAATTGCGAAGTTGACGGGATTCATCTCTCATGGCCGAGAGTTTCGGTAAACTGTGATTTTACGCGACCGCTACGTTTCGAAGACGAATTCGAAATTCATGTTATTGTTGCTAAACTGGGCGGCAAGAGCGCAACCTACTCATTTGAATTCGTCAAGGATGACCAAACGCTTGCGACTGGATCGATCACTGCGGTCTGCTGCACCATGGCAGATGGCAAACTGAATGGCACTCCGATTCCGCATTCAGTGCGTGAAAAGCTATCGATTTATTTGAAATCGTGAATCCATTCGGATGCGATCTTCAAACAAGATTCAGCTATCGACGCCTGCACACATTTCATGACATTCTCTGAGAGATCTCCTTTTGATCATTAGTTACTTGCAGAATTTAACCATCCGTTTGTCATCCGGCATTGAAAAACTTCCGGCGGAATTCGTTGAACGGCAAACCAAATACATGCTCGGACAACTTCGTGAAGATGGTGGATTTGCTGGCCGAGAAGGAGAAAGTGATCTCTACTACACCGGTTTTGGATTACGTTCGCTCGCGATTTTGGGTGAGCTTTATAATGAACCCGCCGAACGCGCTGCGAAGTTTTTAAAATCGCAATTGTCAACCCAGACATCGATCATCGATATGCTTTCGCTTGTTTACGGAGCCAAACTTGTTGAGGCGTCATCCGGAATTGACGTATTTGCCGATTCGCATGAAGGATGGCGAGATCAACTCGCGAACTTTCTAAACCAACTGCGCCGCGAAGATGGAGGGTTTGCCAAAACACCGGAAGGCTTCGCAAGCAGCACTTACCACACGTTTCTTGTCGTCCTTTGTTTTGAGTTATTAGAAATTGCGATTCCTGATCCCGATGGAATCGTGCGGTTTCTGATGTCGCGTCGGGACGACGCCGAAGGTGGATTTCGCGAGATCAAGGCAAGCAAACGGGCCGGAACCAATCCTACGGCCGCAGCGATCGGGACCCTAAAGATCCTAAACCGAATGGATGAAGAATCTGCTGATGGAACCGTTGATCTAATCGCAGAAATGCAAACCGATGAAGGAGGTTTACGAGCGAATACGCGCATCCCCCTGGCGGATCTTTTGAGCACCTTCACCGGACTGTTAACACTTGCTGATTTGAACGCCCATGAAGAGGTGAATTTAAAACACATTCAAGCCTTCGCCGAGGCTTTGGAAATCAAAGACGGTGGAGGATTCCAGGCCGTTTCGCTCGATCCCGCTCACGATGTCGAGTACACTTTCTATGGGGTCGGCACTCGGGCACTCTTGGCAACGTTAAATTTTTGAATCAGAGCGAACTTGAATCGGCATGCTACCTCATTCGATGCCGCAAATTGCGACGACTAGGCAATACCTAAAATGAAAATTCCAACGCTGATCAACCGTGGGCGTGGCGGGTTCAACATGACGCCGATGATCGACGTTGTCTTCCTGTTGATCATATTCTTTCTTGTCGCAAGCCATCTTTCAGACCAAGATACGCAATTGGAAATAGAACTCCCGACGGCTGAATCTGGGTCGGTCACATTGGAAGCGGTGAAGCGAAGAATTACGATTAACGTACCGCAATCGGGCAGAGTTCTATTGGCCGGTCGAAACATTGCGATCGATGACCTAGAGGAAAAATTCAGGCAGTTGAAGGATGAGGCCAACTCCGATTTGGAAATACGCATCCGAGGAAGTCGATCAGTTGACTACGCAACGGTCGACCCGATATTAAATGCATGCGCTAAAGCCGAAATCTGGAACGTTTCGTTCGCAGTTTATGGTCGTTCGAATCGCAACCGTTCAGATGATAAAACCCAGCGGGGCGTCGAATAGTGGAGCTAGTTCAATGAAAAAAACATCGCCCTATTTGGATCGCGATCGGGAGCTCGAAATCAAGATGACGCCGATGATCGACGTTGTGTTTCTTCTGCTCGTTTTCTTTGTTTGGACAGCGAGTTTTAGCATTGTTGAAAACAGTCTGAATGCGGAATTGACGTCTCAACTGGGCGAGATGGAAGTTCAACAGGATGATCCGCCGCCTGAGATTGACTTCGATGAGGTCGTGATCCGAATTTTCTGGGGGGACCAACCGACGTGGACGATCAACGACTTACCGATGGAATCTTTCGATGATCTTAAGGATCGATTGCAACGAATTGCAAAAATAAAAAACGATGCGTCACTTATTATCCATCCGGAACAAAACGTGCCGCTTGGAGCCGTCATCAATGTATTTGATACATCGCAACTGGCGGGCTTCTTGAATGTGCAATTTGCGACAAATATGATTTCCGAGTAACCCCGCCGTTGGAATTTGCAAACGCGATTCAACCGCTTACGCTCTCAAATGCCAAGGGTGTGTTGTCCTGACGTACGAAGTCGCCTCTTCGCGGCGAACCGTTACACAGCTTGTTGAAATTTTACCAAACGGGGAACAAATCCGCCATTTAACTGGGTAAGCCTGTCAGAACAAACAAACCTTCCTTCATCGAACGCAGTATTAATCGATCAACATACCGCAAAACGGACAGTTCCAAACCAACGCCGGGAAGTGAAACTTCTTCCAAAAAACAAACGCAACCTAACAATTCACCCCGCTCAATTGTGGTGTCAGTGGGCATCCCGGGTCATGTTTTTACCCCATTTGCTATTCCGCTGGCGTTCGGTACTTGCTGCATTAATCGATAGACTGCCTATCCTGGACACTTTTTGCCGGTGGCGTTTACCCCAAGAATGAGTTCTAAGTCCATTATTTCAAGTGCTTGCGAACCTCTTTCGCCAGTTCTGCAGCCAGAGGTTTGCTCTGTTGAAATTTAAATTTCGCCGACCGACCAAACCACCAATCGTCGTAGAGCCCATTTGGATTTTGCTTAACAACATTCCACAAATCGCAAATCACGATTTCTGGATACTTCAATAAAACTTTCTTCGCTATTGAATTAAGATCACGCATCCGACCGGGCAACAGTGATGACGAGCCAGCCTCTTCAAATTCAAACTCTTCGCGTTTATCTAATGGTATTACGCTGTCTGGCAATAGGTTTGGATCGTTAAATCCATACGGTATCGGCGTTGATTGCACCCAAATCAACTTCGCCTTGGTCTTTAGCAGCCTCCGGATGACCAGCTCAAGATTCGCATGGTATACATCTCTATCGGTCTCTGAATCAGCATGCCCAAAATTGAAGGCAATGAGATCCCATTTACGATCAGGAAAGTCATATCCGCCAAGCCACCTGTGCAACTCGACATGATTTTCCGACCCCCGACAATTGGTATTCGGATGATGGACATTGGCAATCCCGACCAGTTCGTTTTTTAAGGCCCGAAAATAGTTGATTGAAATCGTATCGCCAATAACCAAGACACGCGGGCGTTTTCTGGCTTCCCGTGTCAGGGGATCACCTATCGCAATAAAGTCGATATTGGTTGCTTCGATTTCGCTGGAATCTCCGTCGCGAACACCCTCTACGAAAACTTCGGTCGCAAATGGCACCATTTCGCGAATGCTAAACCCCTCCAATCGCACGGCTGACATGTCAATTCTCGCCTTCTTTTGAACTTCGCCAAAGTCGATACTAAAGACTCCAGGCTCATCCGTGACAGTCAATTCACCTCTTAGCTCGTTTTCACTGTTTTTACCGAGGCTCCGTTCAAAAGACTCCCCGCTTAACGTAATGTTTTTAAGTTCGAAGGGTTCTGTTCGAGTCACTTCAGCTTGCTGTATCTTGCTTTTGAATTTTGTTTTGATTGCTAAGCGCTGAGGCAACTGATAGGTGACAACATGGTTGTTTTTCGGAATGCCATCCAATGCAGACATTGGGATAGTGACGCTTACGGCTCTTTTCTTCCAATTGAATTCCGGGCGTATCAATCTCGCGTGAATCGTTGTCCGGTTGGTGAGCTTGACGTCATAATTGCGATCGGGACCGCGCAGCGTAAATGAATACTTTTTGCGGTCTTGAACCAATCCGTCGACTGCAAAATTAGGTCGTTTTGGTACATCAATTTTTTCAAGCGATCCACCCTCAGTTTCCGATTGGGCACTGCAGATGCATGGCAGATTTCCAATCGAAACAACGAATGTCATAATGACTGCGTAGTAGCAATTCATGGTTGCAAATATGAATGTAAAAATGGCCAATTGAATCATACAAAACGAACTTTGAATTTCATTATGTCGTACAACATTCAAACCAGGCCGGCCATTCGAACGGAAAAAAAGGAATAATCGATGCAAAACCAAGTACTTATCGAGCGAATGATCAACTTAATGGACCCTCAGTCCAACGCGATTTTCAACATGAGCGTTGATGAGGCGTGTGAACGGGTTGGTAGTGGCGATCCGAAAAAAGTTCGCGAGATCGATGGTCAATTTGCATTAGTGCACAAAAATGGCACAGTCGTTCGGCTTGCCCGATCTATTGGTCGTCCGATGCGCTACTTCCTGGCCAAACAAGCAAATGGTCCGGTATTGGTGATCGCCGAGCGAATCGATCAAATCCGTGATCACCTGAAAAGCGAAGGGCTCGACGATCAATTTCATCCGTCATACACCCGGATGGTTCCGGCTCATTACGTAACCGAGTTAGCATTGATTGGTTGCCCAGACCCCAATCCGATTTACACGCGATACCTTGAGTCAACACGCGATGCCCTGCCGACTGACTTGGATGTTATTGGTAAAACCTATATCGGTGCATTGGCGAAAGAGATTGATCGCTGGATCGATTCGATTGGTAAATCTGAACCGATTGGCGTTTTGTTTTCCGGAGGCATTGATAGCGGTGCCGTTTTGGCGGTCACCTATCATTTGCTTTTAAAGAAAGGGCAATCGCCATCACGATTAAAAGCGTTTACCCTCGCCGTCGACGGAAAAGGTAGCGACGTTGAACAGGCTTCATCGTTCCTCAAAGCCCTCGACATGGACATGCTGTTGGAGACCATCGAGGTCTCATCGAGTGATTTGGACTATGCCGACGCCATCCGCACGATCGAAGACTACAAACCGCTTGACGTTCAATCTGCGACGATGGCGATGGCGACATGCAAAGGAATTCGCCATCGTTATCCCGATTGGAAATATCTTTTGGACGGTGACGGCGGCGATGAGAATCTTCGCGATTATCCGATCGAAGAAAATACGGAACTGACAATTCGAAGTGTTCTCAACAATCCTTTCTTCTATCATGAGGGATGGGGTGTCGACAAAATCAAGCACTCGCTTACGTTCACAGGTGGTCAAAGCCGGGGACATGTGAGAACATATGCCACCGCAGAGAAATTTGGATTTTCTGGATTCAGCCCGTTTTCCACACCAAACGTGATCGATGTGGCAGAAGGCATTCCATTTATTGATCTGACGGAATGGTCCCATGAAAAACTCTATTCGCTGAAAGGGCAAGTGACTCAGCGAGGCGTTGAGGCCGTCACCGGAATGACAATGCCTGTTTACGAAAAGAATCGGTTTCAACGCGGTGCCGTCTCAGAAAGCAGTTTTGCTGAAGTTTTCCCCGATTCAGATCTGGTTTATCGAATGAAGTTCGCAGAATTGTTTGAATAATCGCGTCACAAGCTTCTTCGGTAAATTCGCAATGAAAGCCACCACGCTTTCCGATCAAATCGTATCACTCCGCGGACCCAAAAATCGCGTCGATCCGTATCGTCCCTATGCCTATCTGATTGAAAAAGAGGCAGTACGTTCGCGCGTGGTCGAACAAGTTGCCACCTTGTTTTTGACCAATCGCGAATGCCCATTCCGCTGTTTAATGTGCGACCTGTGGAAGAACACAACGGACGAGATGGTGCCTGTGGACGCGATTCCGGCTCAAATCAAATTCGCCCTAGAGCAGCTGAATTTGACGAAGTCGATCCAGCCTGAATCCGATCCATTGACAGAAAACACCGCTTCGCAAATCAAACTCTACAACAGCGGGAACTTCTTTGACAGCAAGGCGATTCCACCTGAGGCTTTACCTGCGATTGCGAACGGACTGAATGGTGAATTCGACGCAGGTTCTTTTAAAAACGTGGTTGTTGAAAACCACCCAAAGTTTTGCAATTCGAAAGTTGTCGAATTCGATCGTCGACTTGATGGAACGCTTGAAGTCGCGATTGGATTGGAGACAATTCATCCCACAGTCATTGGAAGACTCAACAAACAAATGACGCTTGATGACTTCCAAAGGGCGGTCGAATTCCTGGTTTCCAATCGAATCTTTGTCCGCTGCTTCATACTCTTGAGACCACCGTTTCTCTCGGAAGCTCAAGGAATCGAGTGGGCGATCAAATCCATTGACTTTGCTTATTCCGTTGGCGTCGAATGTTGTGCGGTGATTCCAACGCGAGCTGGTAATGGCGTGATGAATGCTTTGATGAAAGAGAATGAATTCGCAGAACCGAAACTTTCATCACTCGAAATCGTCATGGAGCAAGGATTGAAAATGTCTGGGCCAAACCATCGGCTTTTGGTAGATCTATGGGATGCCGAACGATTTTCACAGTGTGATCGATGCTGTCGTCGCCGAATCAACAGACTTCAGCAGATGAACCTCAGCCAAAAACTAATGCCGATCGTTGCCTGCGAATGCAGGGCCCTGGAGCAGTCCCAGTGAATCATGATTCAACATTTAAGCATTCAACCGATATCATTGTGATCGGCTCCGGTTTCTCCGGAAGCATCATGGCCCTGGTGTTGTCTAGCATTGGTTATCGAGTCACCGTAGTTGATCAATGCAAACATCCACGGTTCGCGATTGGTGAATCATCGACACCGATGGCCGATTCTTTCCTCAAAGAAATTTCGGAAACGTTTTCCATCCCGGAACTGTTGCCGTTGGTTACGTTTTCCTCCGCTCGGAAGGCCTACCCCGATTTAACGATTGGCAAAAAACGAGGCTTCAGTTATTTCTGGCATCAGCGTGGAAAAGAGTTTGATGCTGGAGACAATCATGAAAACGAAATGGTGGTCGCTGCAAATTCATCCGACGAGCTATCCGATTCACATTGGATGAGAAGCGAAATTGATGAATTCTTCGTTTCGCTCTTTCAAAAATATGACATCAAATTTTTTGATGAGTGTAGCGTTCAAAACATCTCTCGGATAAACGATCATTGGCTTCTTAGCTGCGATCGATCGAGTACGCTCGCGGAACCGTCGAAACAACTTTTGATTGATGCCGATTTCTTAATTGACGCATCCGGCGCATTTGGAGTCGTACTAAAGCAACTGGGTATTCCTCGTCGCACCTCTGAGTTAAGCACCAATACATCCGTATTGTATGCGCATTTTGAAGGAATGCTTCGCTGGAAAGATCTGGTCGATCCACTGTCCGCAAAAGATCATCCCTTTATATGCGATGACGCGGCAGTTCATCACGTGTTTGATTTTGGATGGATGTGGCAATTGCGATTTGAGAATGGTGTGACAAGCTGCGGATTCTCCATTCCAGCTAGTTCAGAAAACAAAATCGGCAATGATTTTTCTGACGGGAAAAGCATGGATTCGTTTTACACCATAATCAATAACTACCCAACTTTGAAGAAACAGTTCTCAAACGCGAATTGCGTTTCGCCAATTACAGGTCCTGTTAGTCGATCACGGATTCAATACCTGGCGGATGCGGGAAGCGGATTGGGCTGGTGCGCGTTACCGAACACCGTTGGCTTTATTGACCCATTACACTCCAAGGGTATCGCGCATTCCCTGAGTGGCATTGTGCGATTGGGAAAGCTGTTTCGAAAACGAACGCCGTTGAACGATGAAGCCCTCAATGTGGCATGCCACCGTCTTGCAGAACAGTTTCGAAAAGAAGTCAGATTCATCGATCGGATCGTTTCAATCTGCTACCAATCCCTATTCGATTTTCGACTCTTTCGACTTGCGACATTCTGGTACTTTGCCGCCGTGACCAACTTTGAAAAAAACCGATCCAACAATGTTAATTGCGATACTAAAAGCGACCTCGAACCGATTTTATTTTCTGAAAACACACAGTTTGGTGATTCGTTATCGAAGTATGAAACGTTTCTCTCACGCCCGGATTTGAGGGCCTGCAATCGTGAACGTCTAGTGGTCGAAGCGTCAGAGCTAGTCAATAGACTTTTAGAGCCCTTCGATCACGTCAATTTGTTTTCCCCGGCAATTCACAACATGTACGCCCAAACAGCCTCACCGGAGAAGCAATAATACGCGGAATGTATTTACCGAAACGCTTTTTTACAGGTCGTTTCCAAGTTCAGCATTCCTGATTCGTTTCGCTAACTGAACTTCAGCTCCGAATCGACGTGCTTGAAAATGAAAAACTCAACGATCAACGAATTGTTCGGAGCATCTTCTCCATGTAATTCGAAATGATGGGCGACTCAATTTCACTTGGTTTGATTAAAAAAGATCACTAGGTTTTTCGTTTGACGAGCGGCGGCAACCAAATCGATCTTTCCGTCACCGTTCATATCTGCCGCTTTCATGTCTTCCACGGCTACGTCTTCTGCCGAGACCCGTGTTTCCCGCCATTTCGATCCAGCTTGGTCGAGTGGAGTGAACATCTTGATCCCCGGCACTCCGGGGTCATTCATTCCACGCCAACCCACCACCACTTGATCAGAACCGACGCCTAAAAAATCTGCACAAACGACAGCGTGACCATCTTTCAACGATCGATCGAGAACTTTGAGGGGTTGCCAAGTTTCACCTTCTTTTTCAGGCTCAACGTAAACAGCCGACGTGGCCCCATGCTTCGGCTCGATCGTCGCGATAAAACGTTTCCCATTTGGTAACTTGCCGTCGCGAACCTCTCCAGCAAATGGTTTGGACAATTGCGTCGCCGACCAAGAACCAGCTTTCCGCTCAAAATGCCATACACCTTCCTTGCCTGCAACAATCAACTCTTCTTCTTCATCCGCATCCCAATTGACGACATGAAAATTATGAGAGAGATGCATAAAATCCGAGACGACATCGAACTTCCATTTATCATTGGGTTTTGCCGGAACCGAGTATTCCAATAACCGCAAACCATTCCCCATTCCATCAATGCTTCCTCGCCCCCGTAGCGGCTTCACCACCAAACGGAAATCATCTTCATTCTTTTTCAACCAGTGCATTCGATGCGTGCTTGGCTCATTGTACAGCCGAACGGGTTTCCAAAGTTGCTTTCGATCGGCAGGCGGAATCAAATAGAACACGGCACCATCTTTGACTGAATCCGAATAGTTCCACTGTCCACCGACGGCAATTTCGCACTTGCCGTCACCATCAATATCTCGGGCGGTCACGCAAACGTTATCACGTTTTGTCAGGTTCTTCGCAATCAAGTGCTTTGCCCAACTTGGATTTTCGTACCACTGAATCGTACTTTTGTCAGCAAGGACGATATCCAGTTTTTTATCGCCGTTAACATCGGCTAGTTGAACGCCATATCCAATTTCAATCTTGGCTATCTCCACCGCTTTCCATTTGAATTCGGGAATTGGATCCCCGGCAATCGCACGCGAAGGTATCCAATTGCAAATGGTTACACTAAAAGCAACAATGACAAGCGTTTCTATTCTGAAGCGGTTCATCGAAGGATTCCTTTTTTTTATTCTCTAAAAGCACTTTTCGTAACGAATTCAATTGGCAACATCGTGTCGCAAATGATTCGACACGGTTAAGCACTGATTATAGCCTCTCTTTAATCCCTTCGTTCGTACCTGACCAATAAAAAGACAACACAAGAGTTTTGCTTTGACTGATCTTGAAAGCGATTTTGAAACGCAGAAAGGGCGACTGACTTTGGGTAATGGACTGAAGAAATGAAAAACTCTGCCCGGGTTACTGGTCGTAGTTTGGGAGCTGCTGAATCTTCAAAATTTCGGGATCGGTCTACCGAGGACAATGGGTAACCGCAACTCGAGCAGAACAACATGCCGTTACACGATCGATTTCTGCATCGTTTATGAAATTCGCGATCCACTCCGACGAGCATCCACGCGAGGTGACCAGAAAAAGGGCCGCACAATCACTTATGCGGCCCATTAAGCTTGTTATTTGTTCCTTGCCTCGCAAGAGATTTATTGGAAACTAGTCCTCAACGTTCAACTTAATCTCATCCGAATTCCCCTTCAGCTCTGGAGCATACATAGCCGCCACCCGCGCCGGCAATGCACTGAAGCGTCCGGGCGTTTCGGCTCGTAGCCGATATTTGACACTGTGGTTGCCACGTGCCAGTCGCTGCACAAAGAAGTTCACTCGATCATCACGATACTCAACGTATGCTCGCATGCCAGATTTCGCATAGCCGCTCTGAACATTTACAGCCTCAAATCCTGCCGGCTTAAAGTCTTCGAACTGCAAATACTCGTAGTCGTTTTTGCTGACAACACTCAACTCGACTTCGACCAAATCGCCGCTCTTCAGCGTCGCTAGATCTGTCAGCTCGGTACGATCAAACTTTTCGACTTTTTGCCCAACGACTTGGCCGCGTGAACCGGTAACGTCAATTTCTTTGTCGATTGGAAGCAGTTTGAAAAATTTACGTTCGATTTTGACCTCAAGCCCCGCCTTGGTAATGTAATCTTCGGTCGAGAAATTGGTCAGGTACGTATTCCAGTAAACTGGGCCGTCACCCTTTCGTCGAATTTCGATTTGATGTTTGCCATCCGACAGAGAATTGCCGGACATTTGAAATTTGTTGTCAAACGTGAACAGATTCTGTGCCGAAATCTGAACTTCTTTTTTCAGTTTCCCATCGACAAGAATCTCCACCGTCATCTCCGGCTTATTTTCACCAGTCGCGTTGATGTACTCAGCGAAAGCCTCGATGCAAAGTGCCGTATCCCGAGTCGATTTCCAATACGTTGCGTGCTTCCGATTATTCAAAAGATACTTGACCAATCGTGGAGCAGTTTTGCCTTTGGGCTTCGTTCGTGAAAGAAGTTTTAAGTAATAGGCGTTCGCTTCGATTTCACTTCCGTACCAAAAGTACCAGTAACTTTGCGTAGGATTTTTGATGTAAGCAGTTTCGTTCTCGGCATCTTGAACGACATACTGGTCGATATTTTTCATGACCATTTGAAGCTTTTCGTCGTCCCCTACTGTCTCTAATGCCAATCCAAAAACGGCCTTTGCATAAACGGACAATTCATTGCGGTCGCGGTAGAGAAAATCACGCATTTCGACATTGTCAATTTTTTCTTCCGTCAAAATCATGTAAATCAACGCGTCAAGATTTCCCGCTGCCGATTTTGAAGGACGAACGTCCATCGCATAATTCTTGATCAGTTGCACTTGTTGTTTTTGGTAGTTCACGAGCCATTGGATACCACGCTTGAGTAACCCCAAGTCCATTTCTGCATCGTTGTCGCGAGCAATCTGCAAACCATGAACCACCACGGCGGTTGTATGCGGATAACTCCTTTCACCCAAGCCACTGAACCAACCCCAACCGCCATCCGAGACTTGCATCGCCGCAAGCCGTTCCAAGCCGGCTTGAACCATATCGGAAACTTCAGCCTTACTCCAAACGGCATCAACGCCTTTTTCTTTCCATTGGGTTGCACGCAACCGATCGTCACCAATCTCCTGTGCATTGAGATTCGTTTTTTTCTTGGCGATATCCTCCAAATCGATGCCCATTTCGATTAACATTTTTTGCGTCATCAGACTGGGGAGCCAACGATTTAAAGTTTGTTCCGTACAACCGTGCGGATAATCGTTTAGATACGGCAATGCATCGATCATTGCCATCGCCAGCGTTGGAGTGTATCGAATTTCCAATTGTGTTTTGTCCACCTGGCGATCAGCTGGAACGACCACATTGACCAACGACGACTTTTCACCAGGACGAACCGTACCGGCAAATGACTCCATTTTCAAAAAGCCATGTACCTTAACGGGAAATTTCATCTCCATTGCGTCAGACTCTGCATCGCTTAATGCCAGCATACGAACCGTTACCTCGCCCGGTTGGTTGACTCGACATTTCCAGTCGACTCTTGCTTCACCGTTTGCTTTAACTTTGACAGTGGTCGTCGGACTGTCGATACAGACAATTTGATTGCCAACCAACTCCAACGATACTTTGACGTCTTTGTTGGTGGGAAGATAGTTATTCACAACCGCGGAGAGGGTCACCAGATCCTTTTGCACAAAAAATCGCGGAGCCTGCAGCCGAACTAACAAGTCTTTGCGGGTAATGACCTCCGCGGTGCCGCTACCAACCCTTGTTCCATGCCCCATGCCCCAAACATTGATTTTCCAGGTGGTCAAATTTTCGGGCATCTCCAATTCGACTTCTGCGATACCATTTGCGTTGGTTTTTAGATTGCCAACCCACAATGCCGTATCCGCAAAATTGGATCTAACGGTCGGTTGAATGAGGTCGCCGCCGGTACCACTATCAGCTGCCCCACCACCTGGCGCGAATCCGGCAGCAGCAGGACTATCCGCTGCGGCGTCCGCCATTTCCATAGATTTTTCCATTCGATTGCCTGGTGCGGCCATCCGTCGAGCGTTTCCACCGCCTCCACCAAAGCCTCCACCTCCACGACTGAAACCTTCGGCTTTCGCACCCAATTGCATTGCCGAGTTGACTTTCCCGTCACGACCTGTTTCGACCTCTTCGACAACATTTTCGCCGAAGATTCCGAGGTTCCCCATATTCGTTTGACCACGTGGAATCATATTGCCAAAGTATTTTTGTAGGGTATGGGTTTCAGACGGCTGATGCTGTCTTCGCCATTTCCAGAAGAAAGTTTTAATATCCGGCACGTTGCTTCCGCCGGAAATATACTCAACGGACTTGTCATAAATAGAGACAGCAAGGTCCCCGGCAAAATTCTCGCCGGTATGATCGGTTACATGGACCATTACTTTTGCCTTTTGGCCAGGGCGGTAAGTTTCGCTTGACGGCGAAACGGCAACATTCAAGATACGTTTTTCCGGTGGAACGACAATTTCTTTGGTTTCGCGAAAGACGTTGCCATTGGCGACGGTCACCGCTTCAACATAGAAATTTGGCATATCTTTTTTGGTAACATCGATTTCAATCACCGTACTTTTTCCATCCAGCTTCAAGAGCGTTGGTGGCAGATAGACGCCGCTCGACGGCCGAGTGAAAATCAAAACGGTTCCATCTTTTCGGTTGGTATTCAATTGCAACTTAACCGTTTCGCCCGCTCGATATTCCCGTTTTTCAGGAATCAACTCGAGGTTATTGAAACGGTATTTCTCACTTGCAAAAGACTTTCCAATCACCGTAAAAACGTAGCCCCCTTCGATCTTGTTCTTCTCTGAGTCAGTTAACTCATACGAAAGGCGGTATTGGCCAGCCTGATTGGGCTTGATTTGATGTGATGCAAAACCTGCTTCGTCAGTATCAACCTTCCATGACCCCACTTCTGTTTCAACTGGTTTTTGATCGGCGTCGTAGGTGATTTTCAGAAGCGAAAGTTGCCCGAGCCCCTGAACAGGTTTTTGATCAAGCGTCTGCGCCTGAAAGTTTGCCTTGATTACATCGCCCGTTTTGAAGAAGCCACGATCCAACCAAGTGAATACTTTAAATGGTTGCTGAGCGACTAACACCGAACCACTACCAACAATCGTTCTTCGTGACGAGTCACGAACCTCGGCTGTAATCGAATACTTTTGGCTTTGATCACCGTGGATCTCTTTTGCCAACGCGGTATCGATTTCAATTTCTACGGTGCCATCTTCACCAATCTTGACTTCGCGTTGTGCAATCACCTCCGGTGGAGCCTGATATTTCGGCCCCCACCAGGGAAACGGGCGGAAACATCCACACCAACGTCCAAAGCCTTTAAACCATGGTGTGTCGTAACCAAACCACCAGTACCCTGGTCCGTAACACCAATCCCAATCAGCTTCAGGAAACCATGTATTGTTGTATTCCTGCCGAGTGATCGTATATTTCACGGTCGCGTTGGTGACGGGCGCTCCGAAGTAATACTTGGCCTCAACTTTGGCGGCAATTTTTTCACCCAGCTTAATTGGGTCTGTGGGCGCTTCAATTTTGACCTCAAACTCCGGCTTCTTGTACTCTTCGACTCGAAAACGATTTCCACCAACCGAGCCGTTGGAACATTGGATGAAATACTGGCCCAACATCGCGTCCGTAGGAATCGAAAACTCGGCCGAGATCCCGCCAAATTCATCAGCCATTAACGATTTCTTCAGGACCGACTCGCCTTTTGGATTTCGAATTTCGTATGTGATCGATTTGTTGGCGAATTGCGAAACGAATTCTTTATCGTATTGAGCGTGGCGAGTCCAAATCTTGAACTGCATTTTATTACCCGGACGATAGACAGGGCGATCCGTTACAACAAGCGTTCGAGTCGCGTTGTACTCGGGATCATAAATCTTGTTGTGCCAAAGATTGCGAAAGCCATCATATGCCCGGCGTCCGGTCTTTGTTGAGCCCCGCACCAACCATTGATATCCGTTTTCCAACTTCGATTGCGGCACGATAACCTGACCATTGGCATCGGCTTTTTGAACAAATTCCCTCGTCTCAATCTTTCGTGTGGACGTCCGACGACCGTTGACGGTTTTGTTTTGATAGGTCTGCTTGTAACCGAAGAACTTCAACGTCGCATTGGCAACCGGTGCACCGGAAACAGCATCTGCGACGAAGTAAAGGCTCTTCTCCGATAACGGTTTTCGTATGATCACCATGTCGCTTAGCCAAACAATAATTTTGCTGGTGTTACCGTCATCCATTTTCGCGGTAACGAGATAAGCACCCGGCTCGGAAAACGGCGTCTTTATCGTGACACGCGAGTCGTAATGACCTTTTTTGGGATCAAGCTTCTTCTTCCAGCTCGCGACTTGCTTGCCCAGATACTTGGCTCCGTCACCGTTAATGAGGCGATAACCAATATTGGTAATTGCTATTTTGTTCCAGTCAATCCGTTGTGGTTTCGAATTAATATGCTCAATCGCGTCATCGGCCAACAATTCAATATTGATTTTTTCCGCCGTTAACGAAACGGTCTTTCCGTTGCGAAATCGATAGTCAAGATTGGCACCTTTGCCAGCGACACTCGCAGTTGTCGATTCGAATCGCCCCCAGTTTTTAACGATTTGTTGCAATCGCTTCGTCTTCCACGCATTACGACCTGCCCCAAATGATTCGATATTTTGACGCCAAACCTGAGCGGCTTTTACGTACTGGCGACGGTCTTCGTAGACTTGAGCCAACTGCTGGAGCGCGACTTCGGCTGAACCGGTCGCCGGATTCTCAACGATGTCCTCCCAGATCTTGATAAAATTATAATCGTCCGGTAGCTCAAATCGTTTAATGCCGGTCGCTAACTTCGCAATCGTTTCGTCGTTGGAAAGTGTATGCAGCGCGTAAGTGCCACTTTCATCTTCTTTGTTTGACTTCGATTCACTGTTCCTGATCATGGCTGGCCAATACATGTCATTTCGCATGGTTGGAACACCAAACTGATTTCGCGAAAAATTTGCCAACTGGTTTCGAATATTGTTTCGTTGAGACGGATCGTTCAATTCGATCTGCTCCAAACAAAAACGCCAACGCTCGCCATCATTAAATGCATTACCCCAGTCGGATGCAATTGAGTAATAAACCGGTTTCCCGTCGTCACCGACCGGGGCTCCTTTCCCACCACGATTGTATGGATATCCATCATCGTAATCAGGCAATATTGATAAATCCGTTTTGGCCTGCAAACGCCAAGACTCGTTATAGCCTCGGTAGTAGAAAAGCTGGCTGGCCAGATCTGTGTAAAATCCCGCAATTGTCTTTTTGTCTTCATCTAAAACTTTTGGCAAAGCCGCCGTCATCAGTTGCAACGCACGGACTCGGTCCCGCTCTTGAGAATTAATTAGTTTTCCGCCACCACGGTGCGGTCCCCGTTCGTACTTACCCGAGATTTCATAGCCATAGTGCATCGTGCTCATGTATTGCTTTGCCGCGGTCTGCAACAAACGCCAATTTGATGAATGAGCAGAAATTGACTTCTCAATCAACTCATCAAATTGCTTTTGATTTCCCAACCGATTTAAACAATTCACCGCATTAGCCAAATCGGACGAGACTTTGGTCGCGTCGGTATCCTCGCTAGTACAGAGCTTCTGAAAAACAGCCAACGCGTCTTTGAAATTTCCATTTTTCATATCCGCCTGTGCTTTTGCGCGAGCCTGTTTTGACTCAACCGATTGTGCCAAAATCGGATCGGACAACTGAATCGAAATCAGCCCGAACAAAAGAACTGGGATAAAGTAGATTTTCGTGTTTGTCATTTGTGCCACCGCCAAGTACCGTCTTTGTAGTTGGAATTAGATTCTGAACAATTTCGTAAATTGCAGCCTTCGTCTGAACATTGCAAATTCGAGTCTGCCCAAATTGATAAGATAAATTGAAAAGCCTCCAAGCGAATTAAAACGCACTCATTCATTGCGAAGAATCGATTGGAAGATGTCTTGGAAAATTTTTTTGTGCGGATTCATTGCTAGGGATCCGATTAGAGCAAACTTTCAGGAAAATTGAAAAGCGTATTTCTCTTCCAGGGTTGTCACTCAATATTAGATGTGACGGGAGATTCAGCCGGTTGTTCCAATAAACTTCAAATCAACTTTGTTTTTTTTCTTTTTGGAAAATCAAATTATTATTGACCTGATTTGATGAAACAAACTTGGATTTGATGCGTTATCGAGGGTTCAGCATTGCCAAAACCGCTAATTTCAAACGGAATTTGATTTTTCTTGGAGACAAAGGGCAGGTCGAGCTTGAGTACAATCGTGTTGTCTATTTCAATTAAGTAGATGCGGACTGCTTTAATTGACTCCATTTCCGAACATAACATCCGAATTCCCGAATCGTTATGTATTCTGATGTCGAAAAAAAGCTGAATCCGTCCTTCGATTCAACGATGACTTTTTAATCACAAAGTCGTACTCGGTACCAAGGTTTCTCGCAATCAATGTCAAATCCAATCAAACACTTTCTCGGCATCGATACCGACCCCAATGCTCCGGACCTCTTCTTGGTCTTCGAAATCGAAGAGCATGCCAATGCCGAACAGATCACCAAAGCTGCCGATGCAGTCATCGCGAAGGTCCGTGCACAACGCCCCGGTAAAAAGAAGCAAGAATGGTCGGCCTTGATCGATTTTTTGACAAAGGCAAAAAAACGCTTGGTGGCGGAACGACGCGTCAAAAATCCGGGGACTGTTTTCGACCCACCAAGTGTCGTTGCGTCCGCAAAGCAAGACGCTACAGCAACACCTCCCCCTCAAAAAACGGCTCCGCAGCCCAAAAGAAAGGCGACCATCGATTCCCAAAAAACGCCTTCATCATCGGCAGCATCTTCACCAACAAACTCCATTAAGGCCGTTGAACCAATTCTTCCCCAGAAAAATGTGGTGAATCGAAAAACAGACAAATCCAAAGTCCGGCGCAAGAAGACCCGCAGGACAGCAACCGCGCAGGAAGACGATTTTTCATTTACGCTTGATGCCCCCGACGAAAAAGATTCCTTCGATTCCGATACACATCTTTCTGGTCACTCCCTCCAACCGGCGGAGGTGATGGCTACCACCATCGATCCGATGGCCCCGGTCGCCGACCCAACGCTAGATTGGGACAGTTTCGATCTAAACCAATTGAACCAAGCAACGGCTAGTGCTGTCGGTACCGAGCAGAAAACGAGGGATTTCGCCAGACAACCCGCAGCAGTGTCGAAAAAGACTTTTTACACCGATTCGTATCGAAAGAAATCGCGCAACGGAATATTGATCGGCGGGACATTGATTGCGATGCTGGTCGTTGGGGCAATTTCATATTTGATCATCTTCGGCGTACCGAATGGCAACTCGGCAAACACCGAACAGGTAGCGGCGAATGAGGCAAAATCCAACCCGGCAAAGACCGATACGAAAAACAACAGTTCCATCGACACGTCAGCTAACCAGACCTCGAACAACGACAACCAAGATGCTGCAACAAACAAGAAAAGAGATACGGACGATGGCGATCCCGATGGAATGCCTGCTCAAAAAAATCCGAACTCTTCGGACACCAAGGAAACCGATTCAAATTCGATGAAGACCGGGCCGGATAGCCCGCCCAATCCATCCGTCGATCCAATGCCAACGCCCTCGGATAAACCAAATGAATCGAATCCCGATGCAACCAATCCGGACTCCATGACACCAGACAACAACGACACTGAAACAAAGTCTCCGGAACCTAAAAATTCTGAAATCGCGGAACTCGCTTCGCTTCTTATCTCCGTAAGAGAAAAGCTTTCGGAACGCGATCTCGTCGAGGCAAATCGAATTCTCGAAAAAGCGGCTTCACTACCTATGGTCGCCGACCACAAACAGAAATACGAAAGACTTAAATTGGTGACCGAACTTTATGGAAAGTTCTGGAACAAGGTTGTTGAAGGTTGCGGAAAGTTGAAGGGATTAGACGAAATCAAATTTTCTGAAACGAACATCATCAAGGTTGTTGAATCATCCGAAGACCGAATCGTATACCGGGCAATTGGAAAGCGATTTGAAAAGGGACCACGCGAGCTTCAAATTGGCATCGCGATGAAAATCGCGGAAAAGGAATTTGATGACGAGGCTCCTGAGTCGCGGCTAATCAAGGGCTCGGTCTACGCAATCGAAGCGTTTAACGATTCCGACCGATCGGATCGGGCAAAGGAACTTTGGGAAGAAGCCACTCTGCTCGGCTCAAACACAGACGAACTTATTCTCTTTCTCGACGACGAATACGACTTGCTGACTGGCTTTATTAAAAAGGCAAAGACCCCGGAACCAGACGAATCAAAGGCAGCACAAGAGCGATTCAAAACAAACTATGCGGCAGAATTGAAAACCGCAGGCAGAAATCCGGAGACAGCCCTGGCGTTTGCTACGAAACTCCTTGCCGATGCGCCGAAGCTTGACGAGGCACCTGATCGGCATGCGAACTTTGTGGCTGCGGTTTTTTACGCAAGCAAATCTGCCAATGCGGAATTCTTGATGAAGTCGCTCAGTGAAATGAATAAATGGTTTTCCATCGATCTGGATCAAAAGACGCTGGATGCACTAACAACAATGAACAAATCAAGGCTGAAACCGGATCAGAAACGCGAAATTGCCCGCACCGCATTTGAGTATATGGACAGAGCAAGCCGCGCGGAAAACAAGGATCTGGAATTGAAGTTTGCGAACCTGGCTTTATCTGCCGCCAAAGGCACTCGCGACCAAAAGTTCATTGCAACTGCCACTGATGAATTGAAACGCGTAAAATCGTCGCAATAGAAACGCCCTTGGAAACCACGAATTACATTGACACTTTGCCTCAAATGCAAAAGGGTGCTCCACCTGTTTTTTCGAATTCTGCAAAAATATAAAAGGCAAGAGTACATCTCCGCCTCCGGCATTAGATAGCTCTCACATCGATGACGTCCACTAACTCCCGCAATAACCCGGGAACGCGACGAGCAACCTTAGACCTTGCTGAAACGGTCAAGATCGCCGTGGAATCCTTCGCACTAACGAAATTGATCTCTGCGCCGATTCGCGACACTGTCACAAGCACGTTCATCAGTGACGATGTAGCTTGCATCGTTACCTTTACCGTTGTTTGAGACAAATCCTCCTGAAAGGTATCGTTACGACGTGCTGGCGAGGCACCAGCCTCCCCTGACCATGAATCGCGGTCGTTTGACTGCGACAAACCTGATTTTTGCATTGTATCTTCCGACTTAAAGTTTAATTTTTTGAAACAAGAAACGAAAAAAGCCGGCAACCACTTGGAAGTAGTTGCCGGCTTTTGATCAATTATATTTGATTCGCCTAGCCACTCCCTAGTGGTTGAATGTTGAGCAGAATAATCAGCCCAATAATCAGCCCAATAACCAGCATTGAAATCAGCCCAATAATCAGCATTGAAATCGCCAGAATGCTTAACTTGAGAATGCGAACATTTGAGAATCCGCTACGCTGGAAATCGCAAACATTAGAGCGAATGAACAACCGCTGCTGAAACAAGCGAGCCATCATTTCCAAAACTTCAAATCGCGCAACGCGATCCAACGAGAAAACTCGGCGAGCAGGAAACAGATCTTGAAAAATGGCTGAACACATAGCTTGAAAGTCTAATTAAAAGCGATCTGCTGGCAAGCCCATTGCGATGCATTGCCACTGCCCAAGAGCGACTGTATCCCGGATCAGCCTATCGCCAATGACACATCACCTGATTGCGAAATGAAATTACTGAACAAGCCACCGAATCGGCCACCAATGCCCGCAGAACTTACCTCAGTCGACTGAAAGCCAAATTGAAGATCACCCAGCCCCAACCTCATTGCCGTTGACTGACTATTTAAACGCTGCAATCCACTGAAACCGCTCGCCGGAAATATCGAATCGACCGGCATCTCCAGCGAAACACTCGCCAACGCACTGGCCTGGAAGAATGACATTCCATTCATTTGAGTAACTGCTTCAGATTTGGTGGCGGTCATAACAAGATTCCCGATATTGACTTCGAAATGCGTCATCTGAATTGATTCTGTGAGGCCAATAGCCGCGCTTTCACAGGACATTTCGGTCGCCTGCGATTGCAGAGCAAAACCACCGGAACTCGATGCCATAACGTCTTGGGTTTCTGTCAATTGCAACGTTGAACCGCTACCCAAATCCATTGTTGTCAATCGTAACTTACTGGAAAATTCGTAAACGGGAACCTCAACTTGACAAAGAGAATCGGAAACATGGATAACCGAATCGCTAGTCATGCTATGGTCGCCTTCTGAGAAAGAACTCAGTTCTACATCCATTGCCGTATAAAATTCATTAGTGACGCTCATCCCATCAGAGCCGAAACCGATAGTCGATTCGGAAAGCCTGTTTTCGTAAGTCAAATTTGGAAACTCAAACGTCTCGATTGCTCTTGAAGCGGTCCGATCAAACTCGCCACCGACCGAGCCCAATGCTTCGAAATCGGTTTGCCGCAGCAGCCAGCTGCTTGCCATCGATGAATCGTACCGACATCCCATCCAATCAAACCCTTCCTCCTCAACATCAATACTTTCGACTGACTGAAATTCAAATTCGTTCATTCTGTGTGATAGAAACATCTTTCTTCTCCTCGTGAAATTTCGAAACAAATAATTCCCGACTGGCCGGTGAACCAGACCGTCCGACTGAACGAATACTACATGCTTCGACTTGAGAGAAAATTGCATCCAACTTGCGAATTTCAGCAAAATACTTTTCCCAGCTGATTGCACACTCTGGATGCCATGAGGGAGAAAAATGCGTCACGCCAAAAGGGATTCGGATCATAATTTTGATGCGGAGTCGATGCTCGATTCATGGTATCGAAACCACTCGAATGAATTGCGAGCATACATTTCGAAACGCCTTCGCGATCGCGAACTTGCCGAGGATTTACTGCACGATACATTCTTAATTGCTGCAAAAAAGCTGGATCAATATATCGAAACCGGGCAGTCGCGAGCTTTTCTTTATTCGATAGCAAAGAACCTGATGCTCTCCGCGGCTCGTCGGCGAAAGCGAACCGCGAATCACGTCATCAGCGATGAAAACACGTTTGCAAGTCCGGCGGCAGTCCCCCTATCCGGTGACTCTGAGCGACACCAGCATCACAACAATCTGGCAGACGCTATCGACTTGTTACCCTTGAACGATCGAGAAATCATTGAGCTTCGTTTTTCAATGAAATTGAAATTTGAGTCAATCGCTGACGTATTAAACGTACCGATGAACACTGCTATCAGTCGATTGCATCGCGCGATTTCAAAAATAAGAAAGCAATTGACTCGAACCCAATCCACAAAAACCCAGTAGAGTCAGCTGGACGCTGAACTGCCCGATCAGAGACGCACATACCCCTTACCGGATTTCGGTTACTTCAGGCTCGAATCAACTTAATTCCCTCAGAAATGACGACCGGGCGTTTTGCCAGCAATTCGTGTTGACGCGAATCCGTTTCATTCTGTAAGTTGTTTGTTCACATGAGTTTGTACTATATCAAACCGATAATTTTGAGTTGACGGACCAACCTACTGATCGCCGATTTTGTGGCCACACCAAAAAAATTAACAGTTATCGTTCCCTGCAAAAACGAAGAGCACAACATCGGTGAATGCATTGCCGGCTTTCGAGAAATTGCAGACGAAATCATCATTGCGGATAGCGGCTCGTCGGATCGAACGCTTGACATTGTCCACCGGATGGGTGGGTGCAAGGTCATTGAGCGTGAATATCGAACGTCGGGTGACTTCAAGAACTGGGCTATTCCCCAGGCTGAAAATGAGTGGATTTTGTTAATCGACGCTGATGAACGCGTCACTCCAAAACTGGCGAACGAAATTACGCGATTATTGACGCATGATCCCAAGTGCGATGGCTATTGGATCTATCGTTATAACCATTTTATGGGACATCCAATCAATTACGGCGGTTGGAACAATGATTGTGTACTGAGACTTTTTAAACGGGATCTTTCTCGGTATGAGGGCCCAAGCGATCATGGTGAAGTGGATGTATCGACGGGAAAAATTGGCAAGCTCTCAAATCGACTAACCCACTATTCCTACTGGTCGTATGATGACTTGTTTCGCAAGTTTCATCGCTACACATCGCTGCAGGCCGAGCAATGGGATGAAGCTGGCAAGTCAACCAATTTTTTCCAGATGATTTGGCGGCCGAGTTGGCGGTTCTTCCGCGACTATTTCCTACAACGAGGATTTCTCGATGGGATTATCGGCCTTCAACTGGCAATGATCGGTGCGTTTTACACTTTTACCAAACAAGCCCGCTTGTGGGCCCTTCAAAATGGTCGCGCACCGCAAAGCGATGAATTCCTTGATGATGACTTACGGAAACGTAAATCACGTGAACTGCTAGCTCAACAGATTGCGGATGAAGCTGT
>CAJQQR010000018.1 GCA_905480545.1 uncultured Pirellulaceae bacterium | reverse complement strand
TCTAGATGACGATGGCTACCTGTTCTTTCGCCAGTTACTAAACCCAGAGCGTCTGCTGATGTTGCGTCGAGAAATGCTGACGGTGATGCAGCGGGGCGGCTGGATTGTCAGGGGGACAGATCCAGCAGACGGCATCGCCTGCCTGGACGCTCGCAGTACGGAGGGCGATCCGTCCTACACGAATGTTTATCATGAAGTCTACAAACTGCAGGCGTTTCATGAGATCGCTCACTGCCCCGAAGTCATAGATGTTATGGAGAGAATTCGAGGTTGCCAAATGATTCCTCAACCGCAGAAAGTCGCTCGCCTCTGGTTTCCGAAATTCACTGAACACACAACTCCCATTCATCAGGATTTTGTTCATTTCCAGGGTTGCCACGAAAACCTGACGTGTTGGAGTCCCGTTGGAGACTGCCCGCGAGAACTGGGCGGACTGGCCGTCCTGCGAGGTTCTCATAAAATCAATCGAGTGCTTGATCACCATTTTTCACTGGGCGCCGGAAGCCTGCACGTCGACCCCTCGGTCCATGAAGAACTCAGTGATGATTGGTTAACCGCAGACTACAAAGTGGGTGACGCGCTGATCTTTCCATTTCTGACAATTCACAAGGCGCTGCCAAATATCACAGAAGATCGCCTACGAGTGTCGCTGGACAATCGCTACCAGCGTGTCGACGATCCAATTGCTGAACACATGCTGAAACCTCACCTGAGTTCTTTGAGTCCCCTGACGTGGCAACAGGTTTACCAAGGCTGGACCAATTCCGAACTCCAGTATTATTGGGAGTCATACGCCCTCGAGACCTTGCCAAAAATCACGGAGTATCTTGACCGCGGATTTGACGAAGCGGTTGAACTTGCAAAGACCGGAGACGAACGAGCCAAGTTGCACCTCCGCCGAATCGTGGCTCGTGATCCAGATTCCGAGCAGGGCAAAACGGCCGGGACTGTGCTATCGGCGTCGAACTAGCGGTTATTACCGCTGGACTCGTGTGGGTGAAAATGACCATTGCGTCAAATGACGATAACGAACCCCTGGAACTGAAAGTTTCACGCCCACATTTCTTAATGCACTCGTAAAAAGGCGATATTCTACGGCAGGAAAAAACTGAAATCGGCACTTTTTGATCGGCCAACAAGGCGTCGACTTTGCCTAACACCATTCAGCCCCAGGCCGCTAAATGCCGCCGCTGATTATCGTTACGCAGGATGAATGCCTTACCCGTTTGCCCTTTAGAATCGGGTTTTTCATTCGCACCTATCTCGTCGATTTTTACCGTTGACCCCCGATCTAGATGACCGCTACCAGGCATTGTCAAGTTAACCAACATGATTCAAGAATAACTTGTTGACCTGTAAAAACTTTACCGTTATCGCGGTGCGTAATGTACGGACTCGCTATCGGAAAAATCGCTCGTCAACGTTGGCGGTTTCAGAACCGGTGCGACCCATTTTGCGTAAAATTGCGGCATTGTTTGCCCCGCAGCTTCGGCCCAGTTTTACGTCTGGCAGTTCCTGATTGCCCTCGCCCTACCCGAGGATGAAACATCAGCCCGTCGTTTTCCTACAGGTGCTCCAAAAAGAATTCGGTCATCAACTTCCGAAGATGGGGAGTCGTGTTTTGATATTCGCGAATGGAATGTGACCGATTAGGATAGGCCATCATCTCGAACTGTTTATCGTTTGCAATCAGCTTGTTAATTAGTAACTCCATGGTCTGGTAATGGCAATTGTCGTCGCCGGTGCCGTGGATCAAAAGCAGTTTGCCCTTTAACTTTTGAGCATGGGAAATGGGCGAACCGTTTTTGAATCCCTCTGGATTTAACTGCGGCGTTTGCATGTACCGCTCTTGATAGATGGTGTCATAATATTTTTGATCAGGAACCGGAGCTACAGATATGCCAACTTGATAAAGGTTGGGGTATTGAAACATTGCGTTTAAGGTCGATGAACCGCCGCCGCTCCATCCCCAAATGCCGACACGCTCGCGATCGAGGAACGAATATTTGCCCAACAACTGCTTGAGGGCGGCAGCTTGATCAGACGCGTTGATAACGCCAATTTTTTTATAGATGGCTTTCCGCCATGCGGCACCGCGCGGGCACTTAGCGCCTCGATTGTCAAAACTTGCGATGACGTACCCGTGTTCGCAAAGCAGCCGGTGCCACATGTAATTTCTACTGTCCCATCGATCCGTAACCGTCGTTCCCCAGGGTTCACCGTAAACGAATACGATGACCGGATATTTTTTTCCATCTTCGGCATTAAAATCCGGAGGATACATCAACGCAGTGTCGATCTTTAAATTGCCACCCGAACCATCGTCAATATTTAGTTCCACAAATTCCTGTTTGATCCTTGCCAACGATTCCATGCGTTGTTTGACCTCTGGGTTATCTTCCTCGGTTCTTATAATGCTGTGGTCAGACAACCTGATCATCTCGGTCGTTGGAGGCACCCCAAGCTGGGATCGTGTGTGGATAGCCGTCATTCCATCGGCGGACACCGAATAGTCATGCCAGCCCACTTGGTCCGTCGGCGTCATTCGTTTCAGAGATGAATTGCCAAACGACTGGCGAAAAAGGTATCGGGACTTCGAATCGCGAGGCGATGCCTGAAACAAACAGTACTCTTCTTCCAGATCGATTCGGTACAACTGAACAATATCAAACGCACCTGGCGTCAACAGTCGCTGATTTCCCGTTTCGACATCAACGAGATAGACATGCTTCCAGCCGTCCCGCTCACTAACAAAGGTAAACTGTTTGGCAGAGGGAGTGAATTGAATCTGTTCACAGACTTCCACCCAAGCTTTATCTTTGTCTTCAAACACGATCCGGAATTCGCCGGTCGTAGAATCCACGGCATAGACCGTGTTGGTATTTTGTAGACGGTTCAGCCGCTGCATCAAAAACTCTTTCGAGCCTGGAATCCAATCCAGTTTGGCCGGATAGTGTTCGCGTGGATCACCCGGAAACTCAACGTACTTCGTCTTGCCTAAATCCAAGTCGTAAATGCCAATCGAAACTGCCGAATTCGTTGTCCCTACTTTGGGATACTGAAACTGAATCAGGCGTGGGTAGAGTTCATCGGTATTGTTGATCATCGTAAACAGACCGACCTTGCTGGTATCAAATCGCCAAAAAACGATCTTGGAGCCGTCATCACTCCACGCAAAACCATCACGCAAATCTAGTTCTTCCTCGTACACCCAATCGGAAGTTCCGTTGATAATGAACTCGTTTGGTGTTTCGGTGATCTGTTGGATCTTTCCGCTGACCAGACTTTCGATATAGACATTTCGTTCACGGACGTAGGCAACGCTTTTTCCGTCTGGCGAAAACTTGGCAAACATCAGAGCTGCCGGTTGGGCATCAATACCGCCTAGTTTTTTGACACCTCCGTTCTCTAAATCGGCAACCCAATAGTCACCCCGTGTGTTGTACCTCCAGACTCGCTTGGTATTGTTAAAAATCAATACCTTTGTGTTGTCCTTGAAAACCTGAAAGCTGTCGATGTCGATTGGCTTGGACTCCCCCTGTGGGATCAAATTGGAAGCCGGAATCAAAATCTCGTTATCTTGCTGGCCAAGGGGATCGACCAGAACGATGTCATTTCCTTTCCCGTTGGCCACCTTCCGTTTTACAAAGAACTTGCCTCCAGAAGGCATCCAATTGACCGAATAGCTACGCGCGTTAAATTCGCCTGCCTTGAAAATTCGGTCAACAGTCAACGAATTCTGCTGCCCCCAAACACAAGGCGCAGCAAGCAACAACAGAATCAGACAGACTACATAATGACGTGACATTTTATTTTCGGTCTCCGGTCAGGTCTCAAAGTAACGTACCAATTGTATCTGGAACCACGATGCTGTGTTGGTCCGCGTTTTCTACCATGCAGAAGAGTGTACTTATTCGCACTGCTGTCGCCGCAATTGGTCATTTCAGGCCCTGCGAGAATCTTTGGGTCAACTTTGGATAAACGAACTGTCGGCATCGACATTGATTGCCCGCGTCTACCGCCCAAATTGCTGCGTGGCTTTCTCGATTTGGAAAGTGCTAATCACGTCGACAGCCCCGATTTTCAGTCTTTATTGCCAAAACAGAAAAATGGCAGCCTTCTTTTGTTGATTGCGATGGTAAGCCGCCAGTTTACCATCTGCCGCTCGCTTGAAATCACCCAAAAATTTTTGAATTGTCGTGTGACCACCGGAGACCAACTTTGGGGCGTCGGACTTAGCGTTTTTGCGGGAAAGCTTGCTGATCTCAACATTGCGATTTTTGATGAATTCGTTAATTCGTTTCTGATACTTATGAAATTCGTCTGAGACCTCGTCTCGCATCTCTTGCAGTGTTGTCGGATCGTCGTTGCCAGTCACCGTGAAGGTGACATAAGCCTGAGTTACCGCGAAAAACTGCAATCCCAAGTTTTTCTGCTGGACAAATGCGAAATCGAATTTTTTAGCCATTGTAACTCTCGCGACGCATATCTTTTTAGGGATGGAGGATGCTTTTGCTTTGCAAGAAGCAGTGTAACCCTGAGCAAGTCCCGTCAGCCGATAAAGAGCGTTGAATTGAACCCTACTTTGAATGGCCGCATGCAACTCGCGAACGACCGGACTGTTATTGGTTCGTGCGTCTGTTATCCGACTTAGGACTCATTGAATCGACCAATGCACGAATCCGCGATCCACGCGGACCAAATTCCAATGTGATACTTTGCCAAAAAACAAAATAACAATTCTCTTTTTTTCCGACTTCCAACTGCGAACCGTATTCACAATAAGATTGACTTTCGATTTTTACTTCTCAATCATATTTTTGAGCGTGGGAACAATCGCTTTGGCCCAGATTTCGTGCCCCTTTTCGCTGGGGTGTGTTGTATCAGGCATCATTTCTTTTGAGAGCATCCCCTTGTCGTCAAGGAACTTAGATCCGATATCCATGTAAGTGACGTTGGGAATGTTGTTTAGAAGCTTGGGAAGATACGAGTTGAGCTCTATAATCTGTTTGCGATGTGGATGATCGAGATTCCGCCGCCGTGGAAAAACTCCCAAGACGAGAATCTTCATATTGGGGTACGTCTTGTTAAGCTGTCGCGCAATCGCTTGGACACCTTCGGCAGCTTGCATGGGCTTGTCACTTCCCCAGCAAATGTTGTTCGTACCGATCATGAGCGCTGCGGCTTTGGGAGGCGTCTTCAGCTTGGGAAGATGTTCAAGTCGCCATAAAACGTGGTTAGTGCGATCACCGCCAAAACCTAAATTCAGGGCATTAAGAGGGGTAAAGTATTTCTCCCATACAGGTGCCCCCGGGCCATCTTTGTCAAAGTTGTGCGTGATCGAATCGCCGACCATTAGCAGTTCAATCTTTTTGTCTTTCTTCGGATCGTTTGCTGCTTCAATCTCGGCAATCTTTTCCGAGTGACGGGAAAACCACCACGATGAAAGGCGAACCTGACTTGTAATAGAAGGGTGATTTTTTACGACGTCATCGGCCATCACCGCCGTGGACAGGCTGGTTGAGGCAAATGAAATCAAAATGGAAACTGAAAAGCGATTCATTTGAACTTTTCCTCTGAACTGCGTCGAAGGGAACAGAAATTGGGATGATTGCAACAAATCCGAGGTCGTTTGTTTTGAAACAAAGCATTTCATCGCAAAATAGTATAGCGTAGCAGGACAGCAAGTTGTTTTTTGGCAGCCCGATTCGGTAGATATTCACCCATGAGCATCGAAGCGTGTTCTCAATTTCCAGTAGCGTTTTCTCAATCTACAATGGAAACCACTCAAAACTTTAATTAAGTAGATTTAAGAGAAATCAGAAATTCGAAGCCGACCGTGAAGTCTTACGACTTAGGCTACGATGTTTGTACTTAGCTTAACGCTTTTTGAATACGATAACAGATTTTGCTCCAGAACGTCTAAGAAGCTTGTCGCCCTTTACCAGAGCGAATTCGCTCAATCACCAAACGTGAGACTCCAATAATGAATGTCAATTTTAACAGTCGCAGAGTGCTTGCTTTCGTGTGCGTAATGATGCTGTCGGTCACTTGCAATCGCGTAACCAATGCAATGCAAGATCTTCAGCCCCTTTTAAAACCGACAAAGCCACAGAAATCTACAGCGACTTTGTCCGTTGACACTTCAGGCAATTACTCAGTTGAAAACTCGGAAGATGAATCAAACGCAAATCAACAAGACAAAAAGAAAATCGTTTTCATTTCCGGTTCGCCTAGTCACGGAATGATGAAGCATGAGCATCGTGCTGGAAACATGATCCTGGCCGATGCCCTTAATCGATCGGGTTTAGCCGTCGACGCCAAACTGGTACCTCACTATGGATACCCCAGGGATGAATCGATTCTCAAAGGTGCAGCAACCGTTGTGATTTTTTGCACTGGGCATCAAGGACATGTGCTGAACCCGCATCTCGAAGAGTTCGATAAACTGATGAAATCGGGAACTGGCGTTGTGATGATTCATTGGGCGACTGAAGCCGTGAAGGGAAAGCCGGGCAAAAAATTTCTCGAATGGATGGGCGGTTTCTGTGAATTGGATTGGTCCGTCAATCCTCACTGGACACCAAATTTCAAGGAATTTCCAAACCACCCCATTTCCAATGGCGTCAAGCCATTCCGTGCAAATGATGAGTGGTACTACCACATGCGATTCGTCAACAACATGAAAGGTGTTACGCCCATTCTGTCAGACCTTCCCGGACCGGAAACCTTGCGTCGCCGGGATGGTCCGCGCAGCGGAAATCCTGCTGTTCGCAAAGCGGTCGCAGCAGGAGAGAAGCAGGTAGTTGCTTGGGCTTATGATCGTCCATCGGGAGGCCGTGGCTTTGGTTTTACCGGAGCTCACAACCACGAAAGTTGGCGGGACGAAAACTTCCGCAAGGTGGTACTCAATGCAATTCTCTGGACCGCGAATGTATATGTTCCTAAAGAAGGCTGCCCCTCCCCTAAAGTGAGTGATTCGCGAATCAAAGAGAACCTCGACAACCAAAAATCAAGTAAAAACAAAAACGCACGCTAAACCGCTAAATGACCATCGCTAGTCTCAAGACCAGGAGGTCAGGAAACAAAACTCATCATGCAATTGCTTGCAATCATCGTCGTTCTCTGCACATTTGTTTTCGACACGATGGCAGCCGAGACCCGCCCCAACATCCTTTTCTGTATTTCTGACGATCAAAGCTACGCCCATACCGGTGCCAATGGCGATCCGTTAATTAAGACGCCTGCGTTTGATCGAATTGCTCGTGAAGGCCTGCTGTTTACTCATGCCTATTGTGACGCTCCCACATGCGGGCCTTCGCGATCAGCGATCCTTACGGGCCAACACATCTGGCGTTTGGAAGAAGCCGGCAATATCCACAGCACTCTTCCCGCAAAGTTCGCGACCTACACGGAACTGTTGGCCCAGGTCGGATACTCCGTCGCTTACACAGGAAAAGGATGGAGCCCCGGCAGACTTGAGCCTGGCGGCCGCAAGTCCAATCCTGCTGGTCAAAGATTCAACAGGCGAAAATTGAAGCCGCCGTTCACGAGCATTAGCGGCACAGACTACGCAGGGAATTTTGAAGAATTCTTGGAAAAAGTCCCCAAGGGTAAACCGTTTTGCTTTTGGCTGGGAACATCCGAACCGCATCGGGGTTTTCAGAAAGGGGCAGGGAAACTAACCGGTAAAGATCCGTCCAAGGTAATTGTGCCACCGACCTTTCCGGATAACGATATCGTACGCAATGATATTCTGGATTATCTCGTGGAGGTCGAGTATTTCGACACCATGGTTGCGCGGGCGATCGCTGCGATTGAAGCCCGAGGTGAAACTGAAAACACCATTGTCGTGATCACCAGTGATCATGGAATGCCATTTCCACGAGCAAAAGCCAGTCTTTATGACGCAGGTTCGCGAGTCCCTTTGGCAATCCGTTGGCCGAAAACAATCCGCAAAGCCAGCCGCGTCAAATCGTTCGTAAACCTCAGCGACTTAGCCCCCACTTTCCTGGAGGCAGCTGGTCTAAGGCCTCCTCCTGAGATGACGGGGCGCAGCTTGTTGGATACCTTTAGAAAACCACGCACAATCCAGCGTGACGCAGCCTTCATCGCTATGGAACGTCATGATGGGTGCCGAAAAGGCGGTAAAGGGTATCCCTGCCGAGCCATTCGGGCAAAAGATTATCTTTACATTTACAACTTCGAACCGACTCGCTGGCCGTCTGGATCGCCAAATGCGAGCGACTGCGCGCGATCCATTCCTTTTGGCGAAATCGACAGTTCCCCTACCAAGAAGTTCATGATGGAACATGGAGACCAAAACGAATCAGCACAGCTGGCTGAACTAGCATTTGGAAAGCGCCCCGCAGAGGAAATTTATGACTTAAAGAACGACCCTCATCAAATGGATAATATTGCCGGATCGATTGGGATAAAGGCGACGCAGGCAATGCTCCGTAAAAAACTCTTTGATTACCTAAAAAAGACCCGCGATCCGCGCGTCGTTGGTGGCCCCGTCAATTGGGACTACTACCCGTATTATGGTAAAATCACGACAAAGGGATGGTCGGTCGATGCAAAGCCTCGATAAGAACGGTCGCATTTGTAAAACGGATTAACACGGTCGACAACGCCAATCGCTCAGCCCCTGACGATTTCCGCCATTCTCAATTTTGCGTTTGAATTATTGTTTGCCTGAGTGGCAATATCGACTTGCATCCGAGTTCCTAAAGATTAATTTCGCAGCGAGAATCAAACCATGAGAATTTGGCGAATCATCCACTTGCTTTCGATCTGTGTCGCGATAACCCCCGCAACCTGCATTGAAGTGTGCGGCCAGCAAAAGTTCAATGTCATTTTTTTTCTCGTGGATGATCTTGGATGGTCTGATGTGGGTTGCTACGGCAGCACGTTCTACGAAACGCCAGCGATCGACAAATTGCGAAACGAAGGAATGCTTTTCAAAAATGCCTACTCGACTTGCCATGTCTGCTCGCCGAGTCGCGCAAGCATCTTGACCGGAAAATATCCGGCGCGTACCAAACTGACCGAATGGCTCGGCGGGCGACCCGAACGCGAGTTTGAGAAGTTGCATCACGGCCAAAAGATCACAGCGCTTCCTGACGAAGAACAAACACTGGCGGAGACATTAGGAAAACATGGTTACGCGACTGCGAATTATGGCAAAGCGCACCTGAACAGGAACCCTACAACTTACGGTTTTGATGAAGCAATTACGGGATGGGTTCGGTCCTATTATCACCCGTTCTCGCCAACGTATACAAAAACGCTGCCTGCAAAAAAGGGTGATTACTATACGGACAAACTTACCGATTCGGCCATTGATTTCATTGAAAGACACAAAGATCGGCCGTTCTTTGTTCACTTGGAACACTTTTCTGTTCATGATCCAATCCAGGGCCGCAAGGATCTGGTCAAAAAATACGAAAAGAAGCTTGCAGCAATGCCGCGTGATGAAGGACCGGATTATATCTTGGAGCCCAATCCCGATGGCCCAGCAATTGGGAAAAACAAACTTCAAACGCTTACAAAAAACGACGACAACGACTTGCATCAACGTGAACGTGTGTGGTGGGTGAAGCAAAGGCAGGACAATGTCGAGTTTGCAGGAATGGTTGGGGCGACGGATGAAAGCCTTGGTCGAATCCGCTCGAAATTGAAGGAGTTGGGATTGGAAAAAAATACCATCATCGTTTTTACGTCCGACAATGGAGGGATGGCCGCATCGAATCAATATCGTGGAATCGATCACCCTCGCGAAACGTTAAATTCGCAATTCGCAAGCTCCAATTTGCCGCTTCGCGGGGCCAAAGGCTGGAACTACGAAGGAGGAATTCGTGTGCCCTTAATTGTTCATTGGCCGGGTAATATTCAGCCCCATTCCACCTCGCAATCGGTGGTCACCGGAACGGATTTCTACCCAACCCTGCTGGAAATGTTAAACCTGCCTGCTATGCCAAAACAACATCTCGATGGTCGAAGCTTCGTTCCTGCTTTGAAATCCGAAGATTACGATCGTGGGCCCATTTACTGGCACTTTCCCCACTACAGCAATCATGGCTATCAAAGTCCAGGCGGTGCGATTCGATCCGGAGATTACAAGTTGCTGGAGTATTACGAAAACGGAACGGTTCAACTTTTCAACTTGAAAAATGATATTGGTGAACAAAATGACCTTGCGAGTTACCGCCCCAAGATCACTCAAAAACTGAAGACGATGTTGCATCGGTGGCGTGAGGAAGTCGACGCTAAAATGCCCTATCCCAAAACAGCAACTTCAAAGCCCGCACCCGGATCTCGGGTTTCCAATCGGAAGGGCAACTTGCCTACCGACGTCGATAAATTTGCACCCGGTTGGAAGATCAAAAACTGGGGCGGCCCCTCGATGAAACCTGGTTTGCGCGAGAAATGGCAAGGTCGCGATGACGTGTTGGTCACACACCCCAAGAGTCGCCAAGTGCCATGTGTTTTATCCCGGGATGCTAAAGTCACGTTTGGCAAATCAACCACGCTGAGGTTCGCTGTTAACAATCATCCGAACGCAAACTGGACGCTCATCGCGCGCATTAATGGTGTCGAAGTCCTGAAAAAATCGATTGACGAATCCAGGTGGAAAGAATTTCGATTAGACCTATCGAAGCACGTCGGAAAAACCGTAAAAATCGAGTTGGAAAATCGGGCGAGTGACTGGTCGTTCGAAGCTGCTTACTGGAATCGGATTGAATTCACAAAATAGTCCGATCGAATACCAGCACGGAAACAGTCAGATAATCCGACTTCCTCGGCGGGCCAAGTTCATGTCGGAAAACGTTCCAGCCCGCGACTTGCTTTTTCGCCGAACAGAATCAAGCGATTTGATTTTAGTGAAACGAAACACAGCTTTGGGAGACCGTTTATGTTTGAACTGATTGAAAGTAAGCATTCAGAGTAAACAACCTCCCTGCTTGTAGCGGTAAGAATGATTCACAGAACTTTGTATTTCGGTCCATGAAAAACGTAAGACAGAACTTCACCAGACCACAATGGGTATAGATTTCAAGGGAACCGAAGTCGATCGCCGCCATTGTATTTCAAGCGATGTTCTTTAATCCCAACAAAATTTAGTACACCGCGTATTGCGATTTTTGAAGCGGCGCCCAAGGTCAATTTTGATTGCGTTAGGGTGTCGCCTTAATCCCGTGGGCTATTTGAATATTGGAACAGTCAGGCACTGATCTGGTGATCCATTTTGCAAAGTACGCCATTCTTTTTGTCTTATCCCAACAAGAGATTGCCGTGGCGAACTTCACTGTCAAGTCAGCATTCATCCGGCGGATTTGTAGACGTCCGATTTGCTTTTCCTTTGATTCGGAAGCGTCCCCACTTCTGAAAACCAACTGTCGATACCAGGGCAGAATCGTGTCTTGAGGAGACAATCTGCTGAACTGCTGGAGTTGTTTTTGGGGACGGAGTCTCCGTTAGCGGCCGTTCGTCTTCGTTAGTTATCGATTACTGTCTGCTATTGGCGATTGACCCAACTGGAGAAAACCATCCGACAATTTTCGCTGGGCTGAAAAATGAACGACTTGATTGGTGAGATTTCATAATATTCAGGAATACCCTGTCGAAAGTGTCCATCAATGAAATTGCCGACAGTAGAGACAAATGACGCTGTCAAATTATTTGAGAATTTGCGTCTGGGCTGTGATGATACGACGTCTAAGATCTAACCATACTTTCAGTAAATGTAGTCGCCGGTTTCCTGACATTTTGGTTCGCCTGACTCCTTTGACCACACTGGGACACGCGCCCCAACCCGCAAAAATAAAATGGTAGTTGGTTTTCCGTTGTGATCACTGTTTTTTTACCTAAACACATTTTTATGAAGAAAAAGTTGATGTCATTGGGCTATAGAATGCTTCGGCAGGCTTGAATTCCGTGACTTAAGCAGCAGTCCTTATCAGGAATGCATATACGTGGTTGAACAGGCACAAATGGTAGCCGGTTTTGCACATTAACTTATGTTTCAAATTTCTAATCGGTCGTTCATTCGAAAACCCAAATCGCCTGCATTCATAAAACAAACTCCTCCTGCCGTCCTAAATTTGTCATGTCTCGATTCGAAAGAAAAACAACCAAGTTGTTAGCTAAAGCACGAGAGCGGAACATCATTGACACGGTCACTGAACAACAATTGAACGAATTGATTGCGGAAGAGCAGCGTCACAGCGGGGCATTAAGCCTGGCAAATGTTTTAAGCTGGATTGGGGCGTTGACTTTTGCTTTTGGTGTCATTTTGCTGATTTCCGCGAATTGGAACCAACTCTCAAGCGTCACAAAACTAACGGCTTTTTTCGTTTTATTAATCGGAACGCATGGATTGGGAATCTATGCCCGAAAAACACTGAAAATGGAAATCATATCGGACGGGCTCCATTTCGTGGGAGCCGGACTTTTTCTCGGAGGGATTGCGCTTGTTTCGCAGATTTATCAACTGGATGGTGAATACTCAACGATTTTTCTCTTTTGGTTTTTTGGTATCTCGCCACTGGCATGGTGCTTGCGTTCGACTTCCATCTCGTTCCTTTCAATTTTTGCATTGGTGATTTTTTTACACGTAAACCAAGTCGAAAATGTCGTAGGTTCCAGAGGTTTCTATTTGCCCTCGATATTTCTAATTGATATCGGTATCGGAGTTACACTTTTGACAACTTCGGCGATGATTCGCGACAGAGAGCCGAATTTGGCAATGAGCTTTCGGGGCTCGGGAGTCATATTACTTTTTTACAGCGTTTATCTTCTTGGCTTTTACCGCCATATGAACAACTTTAACCCAACAAGTTCGACGGGACTGGTGCATCCCTTTGCCTGTCTTTTGACAGCTGTTGCTGGACTGGCATGCGGTTATCGGCAAATATTGCCCGATAACCCAGTCATGAAGAAAAAGCTTGCGATCCTGCTAGCTGCTCTTTTGGCTGTTGGAATGACCATGCTGCTGGCGGCGTTGAATGTCATACCACCTGGTCCCGATCTTAAGTTTTTCAACTTCGGGTGGTATCGAACTTTTCATTTGCTCGAATGGGTTCTTTCTATTTTCGCCTGGGGGCTTTGGTTTGGATTGGCACTTTGGTGCGTTTTCTTTGCGGCTGCTACCGGTCGCACCGCATACCTGAATGTTGGTGTGATGGCCGTCGCCCTGGGCGTGATCACGCGGTTCTTTGACTTGATGGGTGGATTGCTGCAGACAGGCTTGGCGTTTGTCATCGGGGGATTCGTATTGTTGGCAACATGTTTTTTTGTGGAACGCTGGCGTCGGGGAATTTCTAATCAAATACGCGTAAAAGATCTGCGATCTAAAGAGAGCCAAATATGAATCGTACTATTTTTGTGATCGCCACGATCGCCCTCCAAATCACCTTTCTTGGATTATGGATAACGCGAGAAAATCTTAGGATTCAACCCGGACACGGCAAGTCCATACTGGTTCGCACAATACCGGTAGACCCAAGGGATTTATTGCGAGGCCAATACATTAGTCTACGATACCCATTTAGCGACGGGGACATCGAGGCTCCTCGCGACTCCCGCATATGGGTGACACTCCGTGAAAAGACGATTGATGGCACGAGATTTCATGAGCCTTACCGGTATTCCAAAACAAAACCAAAGATCGAACGTTCTGACGATGTATTGATCCGCGGAATATTCAAAACGCGTGATAGTCTGTCATTTGGAATCGAGAAGTACTTTGTGCCTTTTGGCACCGACACTCCAAAAGTCGATTCGATTACGGTCCGACTGCGAATTGGGAACGACTATCAGCCCAGAATCGAAAAGGTTTATGTGGATGGCCGTCCTTGGCCCTAGCGACATCTTTTATCCGATGGGGCAGAACTGAAGATTTTGACACTCGCAATTGCCTAACGATAATGATCTTGAAGTGCTCCCCAAATTATGATCCGCAGTTCGCAAATATTCCCCTGAAAGGAATTCATCATTTCGAAGACGCGCAATCGTCGCACATCGGATCAGATAGCTAAGCTCCCTTACGATGGCCGGGCCAAATTTTAAGCGGCCACATTAATTTAGTTTTAAGTAGCATGTCCCCTTTTTGTTTGACGAGGTCGGGAACTTGCGCCTACGCAATACGCCCGGGGTCCCAGGTCCGAGTCTCAGATCCCCGAAATCGACATCACAAGATAGAATTAAGAGGAGATGCAATTCTTGCACCCGGTCATCCAGTTCAAACAGATTACGAGATAAAATGGCGAACGCAGAACCTCGATTGTTGATTTTAGGCGCACATCCGGACGACGCCGAATACCACGCCGGAGGATTGGCCACGATTTACCGAATGCTGGGGCGGGACGTAAAGATGGTGTCGGTCACTGACGGCGGAGCGGGCCACCACGAACGTTCTCCCGCCGAACTCCGAATCTTGCGGCGTGAAGAGGCTGCGGCCGCGGGGCGCGTCATTGGTGCAACTTACGAAACCTGGGATTTTCCAGATGCAGCGCTGCAGTCCAGCTTGGACGTGCGATACCGCATCATCCGTGAGATTCGACAGTTCAAACCCGACCTGGTGTTGACTCACCGGACCAGTGATTACCATCCAGATCACCGTGCGGTTGGACAAAGTGTTCAAGACGCGTCGTACCTGGTGAAAGTTCCGCACGTCTTACCGGATGTTGCGGCGCTTCAAAAAGACCCAGTTGTGGCCTACATGCCCGATCTGTTCACCAAGCCCGTTCGGATGCAACCGGATGTCATCATCGATGTGTCTGATTGCATGGATAAAATTGTGGAGATGTTGGCTTGTCACCAATCACAGGTATTCCAATGGCTGCCCCACGCAGAAGGTATTTTGGATACAGTGCCCGCAGATGCGGTGGATCGAATGATCTGGTTACGATCTTGGTTCTCGCGTCATATACGCCCTCGCGCAGACCATTTTCGCATAGAGCTGGTCGCGGCGTGCGGCAGCGAAACGGATCAGTCCATTGAATTCATTGAGGCTTTCGAAATCAGCGAATACGCTTATCGCCCAGATGCGGATATGCTAAGCCGACTTTTCCCCGTTCATCACTAAAGGTTTCACTAACGTATTAATAGACGCCTTCCATTGCCGTTTCCGCCTATCGCATGTTGAGATTAGGTGTGATACTAAGACCATGAATACATCGAACGACGGGCGGATCTCAAAAATCTCAGCTCACCTCAGTATCCAAAACAAAGACCCAATAGAACAACTATTGCTAAAGGATCGAGCGCTTGCGTCTGCCGCTGAAGGAATCACAATCGCCGATGCGACAGCGCCGGATCGACCACTAATATACGTTAACCAGGGGTTCTCTCGTCTAACAGGCTACAGCGTCCAAGAAACACTCGGTACGAATTGCCGATTTCTCCAAGGTCCAGATACAGACCCCCTGTCAGTCAAACAGATCCGAGACGCCATTTCCGCTGAGCGGCATTGCGAGGTTGAACTTCTGAACTACCGCAAGGATGGAACCCCATTTTGGAACCATTTTTCGATAACCCCAATTCGTAACGCGACTGGCCTGACTACGCACTTTGTTGGGATCCAATCGGATGTCACGCAGCGGCGACAAGTCGAAGCTAACCTTCGTGCAGCCAGCGAACGAATGCAAAATGACTTGCGAGCTGCTGCGCGAGTTCAGCACGCACTTTTACCAACGAATCTCCCCGAGCTATCTCAAGCAAGTATTGGATGGACTTTTTTGCCTTGTGACGAACTTGCAGGTGACATTCTGGACGTGTTTCAGCTTGATGATAATCGCTTGGCATTCTACGTGCTTGATGTGAGCGGACATGGCGTCCAGGCAGCGTTGCTTGCAACAACACTTAGCTGTTGGTTGTCGAGGGCGTCCAACGAATTGAAACAAAGCCCTGTCAACGTCCTCGAGCATCTAAACGAAAACTTCCAACTGGGGGAAGAGTTATCACAATTTTTCACCTGCTGTTACGGAGTTCTTGACCTAAACACAAAGACTTTGAGTTTTTCATCGGCGGGACACCCGTCACCGATTGTCCTTCGCTCAAATGAAGCTGTCGAAATCGATTCTCCAGGTTTCCCTGTCGGAATTGTCACAAATCCTGAATATCGTTTAAAGGTCGTCAAGCTCAACGAGCATGACCGAGTCTATATCTACAGTGATGGAGCAGTGGAACAGTTCGGAGCATCTGGCCGGCAGTTTGGTACGGCGAGTCTCAAGCAAGAATTGGAACGGAATCGAAACGTTCCCTTGCAATCAAGCATCGATTTGAGTTTAGGTGCCGTCCTCAATAGTGCGGCGGAAGGTAAAACTGACGATGACATTTCTATGCTCGGAATTGAACTTAATGGAAGTGATTGACGGACTCACTCCAAACAAGCAATGCAATCGATTTCCATCTCAGAAATGTCCTTTCAGGTCCAGCCGCGCAGCTGCTAATCTTGCATTGTCATTCGCTCTGATTGGGCTGACTGCAGGTGAATTAACCGGGGTACGATTCAAAGGGAAACATTTCATTATTGGTCGGCATTCCACGAATAAGCGAACTTCTTGAATTCGTATGGAGTTGCGGAATTTGCGTTTTGGCTCAAGTCTGGTTTGAGATCGAATTAGCAACAGGCAAAAAAATTCAGGGCAGGGGAGAAGGGCCCGGGCTCTTTGACCAAGAACAAATTTTGCCCTCCAACTTTACCCTTCACATCTTAGCCCCTGAAGCTAATTTTGATGGATTTATGGCACAGAGTTTAATCTCGTCCCAAAAAAGATCCCAGTAAGCCGTTGCTTTTACCCTTGAGAGGGAAGTTTTCCAATGCTCGCTTGCATGTGATCCATTGACATGTCCGGTCCAATCTAGAATACCAAAAAATGAACTTCTGACGGCAACAATGCCGGTCGAATCGGAAGAGTCCGACGATCGGGAATGGTGGTTGGCGTGTACGCAAAACATGCTGTGGGATAGCTGACACATCCAGAAAAAAAAGGCCCATCACCACCTCGTTTTTACGGATGCAGATGGTGCTAAGCAGCTCGACCCATTGAACAAATTGGTTTCAAACGGGCAACCAAATTGAGAATTGCCAAGTAGCCGCGTAAGAAGGCGTTAAACCGCTGCCGGCAGGAGTTCTATTATTTGGTTTCGAAGTCATGTAGCGCAAAACAATCCTTTTTTGTTTCACGCAGCGAATGAAGTTGGTCGCATATTCCGGCACATCACCTGGAGGTTATACGACTCTCAAATCCCAGTGTTTCTGCGATCCGTTTTTCCTAATCGCCTGAAAAAAATCGGTCCGGTGCGTCAATTTTCAAGAAAGAGCTTTTGTCTTCACCAAGCATCAGGCTGATGGAGAATGATTATCCGTTTTCGTTTTGGCAACTTGCGTTCCTTCCGCTGTCATTGCTCAAAGCGCGACAGGCATTTGGCTGAACGCCTGCCTGATCCGTTCGATCGCTTCGTCGATTTCTTCATCCGGTTGTCCAAGCCCGACGGACAAGCGTACCACTCCACTGTCCATCGTTCCTAATGTATCGTGCGCAAGAGGCGAGCACTGGAGTCCACTGCCCACCACAAGGCCGTTCTTGCCCAGAAGCGATGCGAGTTTGCTGCTGGGCAAACCTGATACGGTGAGTGCAATCGAAGGCATACTATTTTTGTTACCGCCAAAGATCTGCAATCCCTCTCTTTCTTTCAGTGCTTCGCCGATACGTTGAATCTGGTGGCGGGCGCGGTCAAGATGGTTTGGCAAGTTTTGTTGATTTAACATCTGAATCGCAGCGTGCAGTCCGGCCAACGCAAACTGGTCGACAGAGCCCACATCGCAATAGCCGGGCCGAACCCCGGCACTTTGGGTTGAGCCGGATACCGATAGTTCGCATTGGGCGGAAGCACACTCCATCTGAACCTGTTCTGACATATACAATCCACCGATACCCCACGGGCCCTGTAACCCTTTATGTCCCCCGAACGCAACCATGTCGGCACCTAACTCCGTCAAATTCAGTTTGTGCCAACCGACAAGCTGTGCCGCGTCGATTAATACTTGAACGCCGTGCTGGTGAGCGAGTTCAATGACCTCTGTAAAAGGTAAAAGTTCACCTGTGACATTACACGCTGCAGTGATGGCGACCAGTCCGACATCCCGTTTAGATAATGCGTTTTCCAACCATTGGAGATCGATCAATTCAGTCAGTCCCGATGTCGAGTTCAGTTGGCCAGGAGGAATGTATTCGACTGAAACATCGGCGTTGGCCCGTTTGAGGAGTGGACGGTGCACCGCATGATGTTCCCATCGACTAGTCAAAATACGTTTCCCGGGAGCAATACGCGCATCACCGATAGCCACTGCAAGTGCGGATGTACAACCTGGGGTCAGCAGAATTTGCTCACGGCAATTCACCCCAAAAAAATCAGCAATTGTTTTATGTGCGTTATCAAACCTGTTTGGCCATGAGCTAGGGGATGCAAACGTCGCATCTCGAATGGCCTCAGAGACAACCTCAGGTTTCGGCCAGCTCGTTCCTGCATGGTTTAGGTATAAATGGCGGAGTGTCTGATCGGCTTGCATTCGGAATTTTGACCGCGTCTGATTTTCGGCATAGTTATATATCAACGCATCATCCTTGATGGCCGGTGAGAATCAACCCGGGAAGCCCAGTGACCAACTGAACACGCGCAGAAAGAAAACCCTTTTCAGTTTCTGCAAAAACCAAACCGTGATGATTCGTCGTTAATTGTGAAAGGTTCACTCTTCGCAGCGCTATGACCGAGAATTAACAAACGCGATTTCCCATTTACAAACAACTTTCTTTTACCAATCCTTGAGCTTGGCCGAGTGCCTTTCCAAAAGTCAAAAATGTGCTTGACGTCAAATTCAGATGGCCAAATCCAGACTCAAGTGTTTTAAGAAACGCGATTACATCGACCGGCAGGTCAGGCAATCGAATCTTGGAGGCAAAAGAATCC
>CAJQQR010000017.1 GCA_905480545.1 uncultured Pirellulaceae bacterium | reverse complement strand
GCGAACTGTTGGCGGCGGAGAGTTACTGAAGGATGGCTACACGATCGTATCCGCCGTTGCCTTTGGAAACCAAAACTCGCATCAGATGCTGGTGATGTGGGGTGATGAACAGCAAGGCAAACGTCGAGCTCTGTGGCGCACTGCGGGCCAGCAGCCAAAACTTTCCTTCAACGGTTACTCGGCGGATGTGGTCGGCAGTCAGCCCTTTCCGGCGAATCAAGGCTCAGTCGCTTTCGTTTTTCAAGAAAGCGGAAGCAACAAGATCGCGATGGAGCTGAACGGGAATTCGGGTGGAGAAGGAAGGCCTGTGCTCTCCGAGTATTCCAGTCACGCAATCACGGTCGGAGCGAACAATGCAGGTAAAGAAAACTGCGATGCCCATGTTGGTGAAGTGTTCGTTTATGATCGCGCTTTGTCGGAGGATGAGCGGGGCGCGGTTGGCGCTTACTTGGCTGGCAAGTATTCGATTGAAACAAAGTACGCTGCATTGCCAAGAGATGTTGCGGAGATACTTGAGAAAAAGTCAGCAGACTGGACGGAATCAGACTGGGACGTGTTGGCGCGGCACTATTTGGTCAGCATCAATCCTGAAGCCCAACCGGATCTTCGGTACGAGTATGAAGCAATTTCAAGGCTAAAAAATCGCGGCAGATTACTTAAAGCCGAAGCCAGTACGATGGTGATGCGTGAAATGAAGAATCGCAAACCCGCATTCATCTTGGCAAGAGGTAATTTTCAGCAGCCGGTAAAAGAGGTCCAACCCAATGTGCCAGCCATCCTCGGACGGTTGCCCGAAGACCGGCCCCAGACACGATTAGACCTAGCGAACTGGCTGACCAAGCCGGATCATCCATTAGTCAGCCGCGTGCGAGTAAATCATCTTTGGAAGATGCTAATGGGTAGCGGCCTGGTGAAAACGGCAGGTGATTTTGGAACGCAGGGTGAATTGCCTACCCATCCTCAGCTGTTGGATTGGCTAGCTCATCGTTTTGTAGAAAGCAAGTGGAACACGAAAGCATTAATTTATGATATTGTCACTTCCGCTACATATCGGCAGCAGTCGACATTCAAAAAAGAATCCCTGCGAGTCGATCCCAAAAACCGTTTCTTTAGTCGAGCGCCGAGATTTCGCCTGACAGCCGAAGAAATTCGCGACATGGCACTTTCCACTAGCGGCCGATTGAATCCGGCAATTGGCGGGCCGAGTGTACGCCCCTTTCAACCGCTGAATTACTTCTCCGCAAATTCTGGGCAGCGTTGGCCCATCGATACGGGCGAAAAGGCCAACCGCCGCGCACTTTACACCTACCTGCAGCGAACCGCTCCGTTTCCGGCCCACCTAATCTTCGACGCTCCCAGCCGCCAGATCTGTACCGCGATTCGGTCTCGCACAAATACACCCTTACAAGCGCTTGTGATGATGAACGATCCTATCTTCATACAGTCAGCAGGATCACTTGCTCAAAAGATACTCAGCAGTAAAGCGACGACAAACCGTGACAAAGCCCGATTCCTATTTCGATCGGTGCTGAGTCGCCTACCTGCTGACCATGAGCTTGGTCTGCTGGTGCAGATCTTTCAGGAGCAACAAAACCTATACAATGCCGATGCGAAAGCAACAGAATCGCTGATTCAGTCTGCCGGGATTAAGAATCCCAAACATCCCAAACCGCAACTAGCTGCTTGGACAAACGTGGCAAGCGTTGTTTTGAATCTGGATGAGGCTATCACACGTGAATAACGCTCTTGAACAACAAATCGCCCGCCGTCAGTTCCTTACCCAATCGGCAGGTGGGCTGGGTGCGATCGCGCTTAGTCAGCTTGCTGGAAAATCGAATGCCGCCGAGATCCCTTCCCATTTTCCGGCTCGGGCCAAACGGGTCATTTATCTGTTTATGAGCGGGGGACCTTCGCAGATGGAAACCTTCGACCCAAAACCAAAGCTCCGCGAGCTACACGGTCAACCGTTACCCGAATCGATTCGTAAAGGGCAGCGGTTGACCAGCATGACCAGCGGCTACGATCCTCGAATTGCCCAATCCGAACATAAGTTTGCCCGAATGGGACAATGCGGACACGAAATGAACGTGCTTTTCAAAAACCTTGGCAAAGTGGCAGATGATCTCTCGGTGGTTCGCAGCATGCACACCGATCCGATCAACCATGATCCAGCGGTAACGTTTATTCAAACCGGTAGTGGAGTTGAAGGCCGTCCCAGCTTGGGGAGCTGGCTTTCTTACGGACTGGGAAGTGAAAATTCAGAATTGCCCGGTTTTGTCGTGCTGGTATCTAGCGGGGGCCAACCGCTACTATCGCGTTATTGGCACAATGGTTTTTTGCCCAGCCGACATCAAGGCGTACAATTTCAGACGCAAGGCGATCCGGTTTTATTCCTGTCTGATCCGAATGGAATTGATCGGGCGAATCGCGGTCGGCTCATTGAGCAAATGAACCAGCTTAACCGACTACGACATAAGCAAGTGCAAGATCCCGAAATTGAAGCGAGGATTGACGCCTTCGAGATGGCCTATCGAATGCAAGCAAGTGTTCCCGAGCTAATGGATCTGTCCAGCGAATCAAAAGCCACGCTAGACATGTATGGGGCACAGCCCGGCAGAGCATCTTTTGCGAACAACTGTCTCCTCGCTCGGCGATTGGCGGAACGTGGCGTTCGTTTTATTCAGCTCTATGAACGGGGATGGGATCATCACGGCGCAGTGAATAGTGCGATGCGGGCAAAGATTCCTCAGGTTGATCAACCCTGTGC
>CAJQQR010000016.1 GCA_905480545.1 uncultured Pirellulaceae bacterium | reverse complement strand
AAATTGATCGATTAAAAATTTGACATCCACTAATTTTCGAAACTTTTGTTTCGTTGTTTGACACCGTCCGCAATCGGCATAGGGTTCTTAAGGAGTCATCGCGAAACGATTTGACTCCCAGCGATCCAAGTGGCGGGGTGGGAAATGCGTACTTCAATGACGCATCGAATATGTTTTGTTTTGATTACAGGCTGGATGAGCATCTGCCTGTTTCTCGCCGGTTCTATCTCGGTCTCAGTCCCGATGTTGCAACAAACGTGGTTGCTAACCGGCGCGGTTGGGATGATCGCTTGCATCGGATGGGGGAATTTACTAGCGCAGGAATCGAAGTCCAATTCAATCGTGATCAGGGACTACGAAATTCAGTCTTTGACAGACCCGTTAACGAATCTTTCGAATCGTCGAGGATTCGATATTCATCTTAACGACTTGATCTCTTGTGAGAAGAAAAGAAAAAGTCGGTCCGGTGACCGTGTGATTTTCTTGGCACTTTTAGATGTTGATCACTTCAAAACGGTTAACGACTCTAACGGGCATCCGATTGGCGATCGAATGTTGGAGTATATTGCCAATACTATTTACTCATGTATGCCCGAACGGAGTTTAGCTGCGCGGTTGGGTGGAGATGAGTTCGCCATTATCTATGTTGATGCGGTGCCTGAGTTGGTCGTCTGGAGCTTGAAGACGATAAAATCAACTATCGATCAAGAGTCGTTGGACCGTCCGGATCTCGTTCACACGACGGTTTCAGTCGGCTTGTCGAATTATCATCCACTTGACGACTTCGAGCGACTTTTCGAAAGAGCCGATCGAGCACTTTACAAAACGAAGAATGCTGGACGAAACAAAATTACGTTTAGCTAATTGAAAGACCATCCGTATTTCTGCAATTGATTTGAGGCGTCTCACTTTTTGCAGGATAAGTGATTCGTCAATGTTGAACTGCCCGGTAGCTACGCTCGAGTGCCAGTGGAAATCCACTGGCCAGTAGCTACGCTCTTACAAGCGTAGGAATCCACTGCCCGGTATCTACGGTAAAGGGCCAGTGGAATTCCACTGGCCAATAGCGACGTGGCAGTTTCATTTTTACGAACTTCTAACCATTGTTAACCGATCAATAATTCGTAAATCAAATCATCATTGAGTGAATCTGCGACTCTCGGCACGTGACTATAATCGCAATCGATGCTGTGGCTGCCCGGAACCGCGACTACGACCGCGCCAGCCGCAACGCCCGCGGTACTACCCAGCACGCTATCTTCGAGTACCAGCATTTCTTCTGGGTGCACCGAATGTTTTTCAGCTGCGAGCAGGTACACTTCTGGCGCGGGCTTTCCATTTACAACATCTTCGGATGTTAAGACGAATTCGAAACGGCCATGAAGCCCGCAATGATCGAGGACCGCAGAAGCATGCTTGCGAAAGCTGCTTGTGGCAACGCATTTCGGTAGATTTTGCTCTTCGACGAAATCCAGCAGTCGAATCAATCCGGGAAGCGTGTCGACCTTATCAGGGAGAATCTCGTGAAAATACGTTTCCACTTCAAATTGAAGTTCTTCAACGGAATCAGAAATTCCACGCTCTGTTTTCATGATTTCAATTGCCACCGGGCCAGGCCGCCCCATCATTTTGAGCTTTAGCTCAAGATCAAAGTGGCTTCCACGCTTTGCCAGCAATTTTTCGCAGACCTCATCGTAGATTTCTTCCGTATTGACCATTAACCCATCAAGGTCAAATGCGATTGCTTTGATTTTATTCATCAACGAACTTTAACAATTTGCCGCGTGATTCAACAGGGTATCGGTCATATGAGCAGACGATTACTGCAGAGTCAGATTCTTTTTGTTAGGTGTTGATGCTTTTTGTTGAACAGGGCCTAGCTTGGCATTACGTGAAATACTCTGACGACCAAAATCTAACCTGACTTGAAGAAATTGCCAGAGGGGAAAAACGCGGATTGTGGGCAGATCAACGACACGTTTCGGCTTGGGACTGACGGAAGTTGTCGAATGTGAAACGTGATCAGCTGCGATGGGTGGTGTTCCTTGCCAATGAACGGCTGGCGGCAACGATTGCAAACCGTGATTCGCAGAAAAACCAGGCCTAAAAGACCAGCACGAAACGTCGGCTGAAAGCAAGTTGTCGCGATAACTTTTAGAGGCGAAACCAAAGCTTTAAACGCTGCTAAATGTGTGCCGACATATCAAAATAGCCTTGAAACCGCATTTTGTTTAATGTCGGTTCATACTCAACAAACAATACGATTACGATGAAGGGTCGGAAGATTAGAATCGACGAATACCCAAACTCATAGGCTGCAAAATACGGTGTAACCGATATTTTGCCTGCAATGGTATCGGATACAATACGAACATAGGTAAAAAGATTACGGCCAAACAGGATCAGCTCGGCAATTTGAATTTCATGGATGCGGATTTAACACAATTTCAATCGCCAGATGAACAGGAACGAGCTGAAAAGCTTAGTCGCGAGGGGAACCAACCGCCTGCTGACATCCCGGGTTACGACATCCAGGTGTTGGTGGGATCAGGTGCGTATGGTGAAGTTTGGTCGGCCATTGATCGAAATACGGGGCGTAAAGTAGCGATCAAGTTCTATTCACGTCGTTCAGCTGTCGACTTTTCCTTGCTGACGCGAGAGGTCGAAAAACTCGCGTCGTTGGCAGCAGACAGGTACGTCGTGCAGCTGTTGGATGTCGGTTGGGATGCCTCTCCACCATTTTATGTGATGGATTTTATTGAAAACGGGTCATTGGAAGATGAATTGCGGCGCTGCGGAACGTTTTCGATTGAGGAGGCGGTTGAGATGTTCCAGGAGGTAGCGATTGGGCTGATGCACCTTCATAACAAGGGAATATTGCATTGCGACTTAAAGCCTGGAAACGTGCTTCTTGATACGGACCAAAAACCGAGGCTGGCGGACTTCGGCCAGTCACGACTGTCCAGCGAGCAGGCCCCTGCACTTGGAACACTTTTTTATATGGCACCAGAACAAGCGAATTTGGACGCCGTTCCCGATGCGAGATGGGACGTGTTTGCGCTTGGCTGTTTGATGTACTGCATGGTGACCGGCGCCCCGCCTTATCGCACGGACGGAATTACGGAACAACTGGAATCTGCCAACGAATTAAGCGAGCGGTTGCGCCGCTATCAGATCGCGTTGAAAACGGCAAACCCCCCCCGTGCCCACCGTGATATTCCGGAAGTTGATAAATCGTTAGCTGACATTATTGATCGTTGTATCGCCCCGGAGCCGAGTAAACGATTCGCGGATGTGCAGTCAATACTGCTTGCTCTTCGGCAACGGGAAGAGGTACGTGCCCGCCGCCCAATCATGTTGCTTGGGTTAATCGGCCCCATTTTGCTTCTTTGCATCATGTCGGTATTCGGGTTTATGCTTTACAACCGATCGGTGGACAAGGCGACTCAGTCTCTGAGTGATAAGGCGCGCGAAAGCAATAATTGGGCGGCTCAATTTGCGTCACGAACGGCAAGTGAAGAAATCAACAAATTTTTTTCATCCGTTGATCAGCTTGCAGAGGATCCGGAGTTCTTGCAAGTTTATAAGCAGGTGTGTGCGGATCCAAAACTGAAAGAAATACTAACCAAGCTCGCCGACCCGAACGCGACAGAAGAAAATCTTGATCTAATCGAGGAGTTTAAAAAAAATCCAAAGCGTGAACTTTTACAAAAACCGCTTCAGAAAAAAATCGACGATATAAACGTGAAAGCCGCTTCTTGGTTTATCGACGATGCGGCCGGGACTCAACTGGCCTATGTCGACAAAACGGGCGAAATCAAAACGGTTGGCAAGAACTACAGTTGGCGAACTTACTTTTCGGGTCTAGCCGATGACATCAAATCGGATGATTCCGGCTCACAACCGTATCCAATTTCTAATGCAATATCCAAACGAGTCCATATCGAGCATTCCAACCTTTCAACACCGTTTATTAGTCAGGCCTCTCAACGTTGGAAAGTCGCGTTTTCAGCCCCGATCTTTGATGGCGATGAGTTTTTGGGCGTGATCGGTGCGACCGTTCATTGCAGTGACTTGGTAACGTTTCCTGACAAATTTGATCAATATGCGATGTTGGTTGACCTGCGGGAAGGAAAAAATAAGGGCTCGATATTTGTCCACCCGCTTTTCAAGACAATCGAAGCTGAAAATGCGCCGTTGCCCAAATCGCAAAAGAAAATGTTGCCTCGAAAAATCGTCGATATCGAGCCAAGTGACGTGCCGTTAACCTTTCTTGACCCGCTGGCAGAAAGCGAGTCCAAGTATGCAGGCCAATGGGTGATGGGAATTCATGAAATTGAACGTACAATTTTTGATTCAATCAAAAGTGGGTTGAAGTCAAAAAAAACCGGACTATATGTTCTGCTTCTGGAAAAAGCGGATTCCATTCTAAAGCCCGTGAACGACTTGGGTCGACAAATTTTAATTCTGGGTCTGATCTCGGTGCTTACCATTGTGTTGGTAGGTGTTTGTCTTTGGTTTCTTGCAATTCGAACGGCCAAAGACTCGCGCGAACGCGTTAGCCGTACATTCAGAAGCGCCACCGAAACCATTACCCTTGAGCGAAGTAAAAGCACGTATGTCAAACGAGACTCTTGAGAAACTGATCGACCATACTCGGCAAACAGCAATTCTTGCGAGCGTCGATGAGTTACTGAATTGGGATCAACGAACTTTGATGCCCAAATCGGCAGAGACCTATCGAGCCGACCAAATCACGTTGATCAACGGGATGGTCCACCAACGCAACACCGATCCGAGACTTGGAGAGTGGTTGGCCGAATTGGTCGATCAATATCCGGCCGATTCAACCGATGATGCTGCCGTTACCGTTCACCGTTTGTACAAACAGTACAACAAAGAAAAAAACGTTCCCGCTAGATTGGTTGAAGAAATTTCACGAGCGCGGGTTAAGGCGCATTCCGCTTGGGTTGGTGCGCGAGAGACGAATTCATTTGCAGATTTCGCACCATATTTGGAAACGATCGTCAAACTGTTTAAGGAAAAAACAGAGGCGATTGGTTTCGGCAATTGTGCCTACGATGTTCTCCTGGACGATTACGAGCCCGACGCAAAAACGTCCGAGGTGACCGCCGTATTTGCTGAACTAAAGGATGGACTGGTTCCATTGATCCGTGAAATCGGTGAAAGCAAGTATCGCCCTGATAAGTCAATTATTGAACGACGTTTTGATATCGCTGCACAACGAAAGTTTGGGTTAAAAGCCGCATCTGCGATTGGGTTCGATTTCGATGCGGGACGACTGGATGTTACGCATCATCCATTTTGTTGTACGGTTGGCCCTAAAGATTGTCGCATAACGACGCGTTACAACGAAAATCATTTTAATGGGGCTTTTTTTGGAACACTGCACGAAGCAGGTCACGGGCTTTATGAACAGGGTTTGCGTGAGGACCAATTCGGCCTTCCACCTGGCGAGTATTGTTCACTAGGGATTCATGAATCTCAATCCAGATTATGGGAAAACTTGGTCGGGCGTTCCAAAGCGTTTTGGGAGCATTTCTTTCCAAAGGCTCAATCGGCGTTT
>CAJQQR010000015.1 GCA_905480545.1 uncultured Pirellulaceae bacterium | reverse complement strand
CAAACAATTCGGCACGGAGGCTAATGCGTTTGTTTTGTGAAAGCTTATGATTTGAAATCAGCGACCTTGAACGGAGTCAATGGTCGCATGAACCCAATCGCTCTCGAGCCAGTGTGTTTTTTCCTTCGCCCCCCTGGGAGTAACGCATAGGCCGGGAGCCTTTTTTATGCGCGATCGGTGGATTCTCACTGTCTGAAAGGGTCTCGATCTGATCGCTTCCCCGCAGCACGCAATTATCGCAAAAAAATCTTCAAACGGACTATGATGATAGCAGCGCATTTTTTTGATTCACAACAACCAGTCGACATTGCCGCATCCGAATGCTGCTTTTAAAATCTTGAGATCCGTTTGAAATCGAAACTTCACACCCATCTTTTATGCAGTTGCTTAACGCCATTAAATCGCATACGGATGCCAGCTGGTCATCCGATAAATCAAAGAAGGTCACTGCGCAGATCTATTGGAAATTGCTTGGTGATTCGAAACACTTGAATCATGCGAACTTTTCGAAGATCGAAGCGACGGATATCGAATCGTTATTTGAAATGTATGACGAGAGCTTCTTTGACGGCAACCTGAAGCGAACCCTCCGCGAACTGAGGCAACCCATTACGTTTCGGCTTTCCGGCAAAATGACTCGGGCTGGCGGCAAAACAACACGGGAAGAGAGTTGGCGAGGCAAGCGGTTGATCAATCGCCGATATGAAATTGCGATTTCAACCACATTGCTGTTTCAAACATTTCAGAACCAAACCAAACCGGTCATCGTGACAGGGATTTCTTGCGGCAATCGCCTGCAAGCTCTTCAGCGAATTATGGAACATGAAATCATTCACCTTGTTGAAATGATGGTCTGGTATCATTCCGATTGTTTTCGAAAAAGATTTAAAACGATTACGAACCGCTTATTCGATCACACAGAATCAACTCATCAGTTAACGACCGTGGACGAGCGAGCATTGACCGAATTCGGAATCAAAGTCGGTGACGTTGTTTTGTTTCAACATGAAAGAAAAACCTATACCGGATTTGTGAATCGAATCACAAAACGCGCAACGGTTCTGGTCGAACACGCGGCGGGTGAACGATTCTCTGACGGAAAACGATATGCACGATTTTACGTTCCTATTCAAAGCCTACGCCCTGTTCCTCGGACTGCATGAACATCTTTCGGAAATGCGACGTTGATTTAATTGCACGCCGTTGTCACCTCGAATTCCTGCCGTGCCGTTTTTCAAACATGGAATAAAATGTAGAGAGCATTTTATCCTGAATTGTTTTGACGACATGGGTAGCTTCTTTTTCGTTACTTTCCGCCTTCTCCAATTTTGCTTGTTCCCCATTCCGCATTTCGATTCCGACGACGATGCGCACCGCTGGCAGGGACATTAAAAACGTTTGAGAATCACCGAAAACGTTTGAGAATCACCGAGCTGCCGATGTCTCAATGATTATGATTAAGTCAACTTTCCAGCTCGGCTTAATCAGTGTTTTCTTTGCTTTTTACTTACGTTTTTTTGGTCAATTACGCAGCCATTAAAAGGTGGTTTGATGCCACGTTCACGAGACAACTTCACTTGCTACTACCCGTTGATATAACGAAGTTGCGATCAGCTCCAATGCCGTTAGAGTGCCTCTTTTTTCGAATTCAGCAGAAAGCAACCGACGATCGCGACAAATCCGCCGACAATGAGAAGCAAGTTTTCGCTACTCAAGACCCAAATCCCCTGTTCTGGAATCAAGTTCAGCCAAGAGCCGTACATCGCGATCGCGCCACCGAGCGTTACTGGAATAAAAACAAACCAGCCAAAAACCGTCGCAGAAAAAACAAAAATCAATCCGATCACACCATGGTTGATGCTGTTGAAGCCGTCGCCGACATTCCCGGGCAAGAATGACACCATGGAGGAAGCTAAATTTCCCGTTTCTGTCCCGTCTGATTTATATGAATTTTGACCGAACAGAATTTCGGCCCGTTCCAAAGAGCCCAATCCGGAGCTTTGCAGCGCGGCGACTTTGCCGTTCTGCTGCATCCACCACAAACACATGCCAATCAATACAATCCCAATCAAGAACCGGACGCGCGGACCAATAAACAGTGTAATCAAACCATTGAATCGATCAGCGATAGTGGCTTTCGGCTCACGATCTTGAAAGCGCCCATCAAGATTTCGCGAGAGATTGGAAAGCGTTGGTGCCGTTTCAACAAGTGTCGGCGCATTTTGATTGACCCGGTCATCTTTCACCATTTGTGACTGACTTTGCTTCCATGCTTCGGCATTTTCGGTCACTAATTTTGCGATATTACGGGCGCGAACTTTTGCCTCTGCTTTTTCCACACCTTGCGCCAAGAGCTTTTGATACTCGATTTTCTCCATGTGCTTTTTTTGTCGCGATTGGTCTCGGATTTCAAACCGATTGTCCAGCCATTTAACCAACGGATCACGCCACCAACGAAACGTGCTTCGCCGTTTACCAGTTTCTCCACGCAACCAATTTCTTGCTCGGAGTTTTGCTGGATAGCCAAACAGCTCTTCGAAATATTCCTCCCAATGATTGCCAGCGAACTTGCAAACAAACTGGCGAAGCAAATCTTCGTTCAGGCCTCGCAGTCGGAGAACCTTAAACAACTTTTCCGATTCATCAATCGCCGGTTTTCGTTTGACGGCCAGAACTTTATCAATACCAAAATAAATCCCAATCCCGAGCAGAGGACCAGCGATCGCAACGATCAAAATCCCGGATAATTCAAGAATAAAGAAAGCCATTACTGCTGCGACAAGGAGACTGATGCTAAATGTAATCCAATCCCAAATCGAATTGCTAAACAGGTAGTCACGAGTCCGATTGAATAAATGGGTTCGCTCGAAAGCACCGCGAACAAAGAAATACGACACGCCAGTGGAAATGACCGTGCCGGCAATCAGCATTCCGAACCATGGACTGAAAAAGACTCCAACCAAGATTAACAACGTGGCAAGTCCAAGACTGCCTTGAAAGAGAGAACCACGAATTTTCACGAACGGATTTTTATTGAAATCACCAACACTTTTTTCCAAAATCTCGACGTGGCGTTCACTCGGTGAAAATGCTCCCGAACTGGAGACACCAAGATATTCCTCCAAATCGCTGATCAATGACGACATATCGGGATAACGATCCTTAACATCCTTGGCGATCATTTTGCTGACGATCACGCTGATTTTTTTCGGAATGTCTTTTACGAGCAACTCGGGTGGAATCGCTTTATCCGTGATGACTTTGGTGATCACTTCTTTAGGTGTTTTTCCGGCGAATGGCAATTTGCCAGTGACTAAAACGTAAAACGTCGCACCTAACGAATAGATGTCCGCTCGGTGATCGACATTTGATGCACGTTTCCATTGCTCGGGTGCCATATAGGAAGGCGTTCCCACCGAAACACCGATCTGAGTAATCTGCGTGTCGGCATCCTTCGTCGGTAACGGCTTATTATCAATGGGCTGAACAGGTGAAGCCTTCAACTGCTCAATCATTTGCCCATCTGCAGCTTCATCGTCCAGTTTGACAAGTCCCAGATCTGCGACTTTGACGATACCATGTTCATCCAACATCAAGTTCGCTGGTTTGACATCTCGATGAACCATCCCTTGATCATGAGCGAACTTCAATCCGCGAGCTGCCTGCAAGACGTAACCAGCTGCCGTGTCACAATCCAATCTCCGTTGCCGTTTCAAAATGCCGGATAGCGAATCGCCTTTCACCAATTCCATACTGAAATAATGCACGTCGCCTTGAGAGCCAATGTCGTAAACCTGGACGACGTTGTGGTGGACTAATTGTGCAACCGCATAAGCCTCACGAACAAACCGTGAAACAAACGATGGGTTTGTCGTCAGGCTTGGCTTCAGGATCTTGATTGCAACATCTCGATCAAGCGAAAGTTGTGTGGCTTGGAACACCGTTCCCATTCCGCCCTTGCCCAACTGTTTGCCCAATCTGTAACCGCCTAATTTCCGAGGGACCGTATCCCGAGCCGTTTCATGAAAAACGGTTGACATGTCGTTGGCAGCGGTCGCCTCTTGCTCAAAGGCTTGTGTGTCGAAGTTGGAATCCACACCGGCACCGGAATTTATTTTAGAGGAGTCTACCTCAGTTGCGTTTGGATCCGAGTTTCGCTGATTCGATTTTTGGGTAGCAGAATTCCCTGAAGACGAGAGGTCGGCTTCAGTAACTTCGCTCCGGTCCACATTACTTTCTGCGACATTTGAATCATTCTTACGACTGGCATCGATAACCGAAGAACGATCACGATTTTCATTTGAACCATGACGTGTATCGGAATCTTCAACCTGCTGAGTGGCTTGGTCGAGCGTCGAATCGGCGTCGCGATTTGGTGGGATTAGCGTTTGAACTTTACCTGCGTTGTCAATAATCAGAATAAATCCCACTCGACATTTCGGACACTTTGGCTTGAAGCGTCCAGCTTTTGGTTTGTTGATTTTGGATTGATGATGACAATGGGGACACTTAAAGTTCACGAGATCGCTTTAAAAGGAAAAGATTGAATACCAATAGCGCCTTTATCTTTTTTTGACCTTTATGTTATATCATGGGTGGTTTTCAACTTCTAGTTTTCAGTAAATCTTTACGACCTTAATGGGTTCGGACGGCAATTTAACAATGGCAAACGACGTTCGCATGAAAGGCTTTTCGAAACGAGTTCCCGTTGAAAAGGCCCTCCAATGGGTCGATCAAAACACAAAAAAACTACCGACCGAAGAAGTCAAATTGAATCATTCGGCTGGGCGTGTCTTAACAAGCGGTATCGCCAGCCTTGTCAACGTTCCAGGATTCCGTCGTTCGATGATGGACGGATTTGCCATTCGGGCAGAAGAAGTCCTTGGCGCGAGCAATTACAATCCGATTCGAATGAGCGTCATCGGCGAATCCCTCCCGGGCAATCGTTGTGGAATCAGTTTGAAAACGGGTCAAACGGTTCGCGTGATGACAGGTGCCGAAGTACCGGAAAACGCCAACGCTGTTGTTCCAGTGGAGTTCGTCGAAATCAAATCAGATGCCCACTGTGAATGGATTGATGTATTGACGTCGATTCCAGAACAAAAAAACATTTCGAGAATCGGTGAGGATATCGCAGTTGACGAAAAAGTTTTTGATTCGGGACGAAAATTGCGACCACAGGACGTTGGTGTCCTGGCTTCGATCGGCATTCAGAATGTCCCCGTAATCCGACAACCTGTCGTTCGGATTATTGTGACTGGAAATGAACTTTTGCCCGCAGGATCAATTCCGAATGGTGTTCAGATCGTCGATTCAAATAGCCCCATGTTGAAGGCATTGATCGAAAGAGATGGCGGTACTGTCGTTCATCCTGGAATCATTCCCGATGACGAGGAACAAATCGCCGAGGCATTAATGGATGACTGCGACGTCATTTTGGTCGCCGGTGGATCGAGCACTGGCAAAGAGGATTTCGCACCTCAACTGGTCGCAAAATTGGGTGAACTTTCGATTCACGGGATTGCGATGCGGCCAAGCAGTCCGGCGGGAATGGGAAAAATCGGGAACAAAACCGTCTTCCTTCTTCCCGGAAATCCGGTCTCTTGTTTGTGTGCCTACGACTTTTTTGCTGGACGATTCATCCGACAAATGGGCGGTCTTGATAAATCATGGCCTTACGTGAAAAGGAGCTTGCCGCTTTCGCAAAAGATAGTTTCAACGATCGGTCGAACCGATTATGCCCGTGTGAACATTTCCGTAGACGGCGTTGTGCCGATCGCGATCAGCGGCGCGTCTATTTTAAGCTCGACATCTAAAGCGGATGGATTCTGTGTGATTCCTCAAGACAGCGAAGGATTGGCTGAAGCAACCGACATCGACGTTTTCCTTTACGACTGAATCATATTTTGAACATGATTCGTTAGACAATCGTGAGCAATTCTCCAAATCGCTCTGCGGTGGGCGGTGTCTTCAGAGTTTAAAGTGAAGTTCAAAATCGGCGCAACGCTGCTTAGCCTTATGAGCAGCGACTCCATGCAGCACAATCTCATTTGAACTCACGGATTCAACCAACGTATTACAGTGGAGCTTATTTTTTCGAGATATCGTGATTGATTTTCGATCTCAGGAAATGTCTGCGTTGGCGTGGTGCTGGGCACCCAAAAAGATTGATGCAATCAATTTTTTCTTAGAAGACCGAAACTTTTTCCGATCACGATTCAGACGGCGACTACCGCTCGCATCATTCGGGGTGAATTGAGGCGGATTACGGGATGATCCACACCGAAATTCATTGCAGATAGGCTATTTGGAAAAGATAACTGGTTTTTGGAATGAGACTTGCTTCAAAAATTTGCACTTCGCGACGGTAGAGCGAACTCCACTTCGAAAACTAAGCTTAGATGCAAATTCAAACCTTGAACGCCAATCTCGGGGGTGCGGTCACAGCACCTCTAAATGCGACGGCCGCTTCGGCGAATCAGTCTCCCGGTACGCCTTTGCCCAAAGTAGTCTTCGAAGCCATCCTCGCTGAACTTGCCAATCCAAACCAAAAATCTACTGAGAGTTTCGGTACATCTGCCCAGCCGACCGGAGTATCCGGAAAAGTTTACGCCACCGACTCGGTTAGCGAAAACGAGCACCTCATTGATCCAAATCTCATCGAGTCCTTTCCTTTTCAAGCGTTAGCCAACACCGATTTATCGCCTGCTTCAACCAATCTAACCAACGCATTGATGCACTTGTTGAGCTCATCATCAAGCAACCCCCTGGCGAATTCAAAAGAGTTGAGCAATTCATCAATGGTTCAGCTCCAACCATTCGCTGATACAGAAGCAGGATTGAAGGCGTCTTCAATGGTAAATGGACCGTCTGATCGATCTGCACTCAGTCAAACTGAAATTTCGATCATGCCGCTGCTGACGCCCGATCGATTGACACCAACAGCTGTTCAGAATCCAACTTCGTCACCGGAAATACCTAGCCCTCAGCAACCCGGCATTCCTTTCCAGACTGGCGACGCTGTAGCTCCACCAAACCAGCCCATATCCATTGCCGAGAACCCGGTTTCTACGAGCGAAATTGCTTCATTCGTGCCGATTCGTTCAAGGCCAACCAGTGGTCCGAAAACAGAATCAAGCGAAACGGTGAATCCGACCAATGCGTCGCATGATCAAACGGAAAAGATCAACGATTCGCGTTTGCTAAACCAAGCCCCTGTTCGGACTCCGCAAACCCAGTCGGAAGACATTTCGACATCAGCTTCAGAAATCAATTCTGATTCATCTGGATCAAGTGATCGATCCATGAGCTCAACAGTCGAAACAACGAAAGTAGTGTCGACGGATTCACGAAATGCGAGTGAAACAAACAATCGACTCTTTTCTGAAGAACTGAACCCAACCGACATTCAAGTCACGGCTGAAAGCAGACCAACTGCCGAATCAGGGGGTCCAACAGTTTCGGTGGCCAATTCGTCATCGGTGGAACACAACTTGGAGCCCGCTCTTTCCGCAACTGAGCCTGCCACAGAGAGAATTCACCCCGTTGAAGTCAATTCAAATCTTGAAGTTAAACCGAATACGGAAACCCTTTTAAGAGACTACAAAATACCGCAGGTTGCTGAAAAAACGATATCAGAGGTGGTTTCTGAAATCGTCGCTCAGCGGAATATCGAAAGCCAGCGAGGCAATGAAGTAACGCGAATTCGGATTGAAATCGATCCTCCTGAGCTCGGAGAAATATCGATTGAAATTTCGCGTCATCCGCATCAAACGGTAGCAACCATTGTCGTCGCTAATGAGCATGCTCAGCAGCAATTAAGTGGAAACATTCAGCAACTTCAAACTAGCCTGGAATCAATGGGTGTCGAATTTAAGCAAGTAGACATTCAGCAGCCTGTTCCAGAACAAGATCCATTTAATCCAACTGAGCGTGATTCGAGTTTCCAAAACGAGACACCAGATCGTTCGCATAGGGATTCATCGAATCCAGCTGAACGAAAGCAGGAAGACCTGCATGAGGGATCGGGTGAAAACACGCCGGAAAACAATGTCTCCATTCGATCAGTACACGTTGTCGACGTGCTCATTTAATCCAAACCCAAAGTATTAAAAAGGACAAAAACATGTCATCAGTAGGAAGTGATGTTCAGGTCGAATTTCTGAATCTGCTCGTAACCCAATTGCAAAACCAAGACCCTTTGGAACCAGTCAAACAAGAGCAGTTTATTAGCCAGCTAACTGAGATATCGACACTTGAAGCAGTTGAAAGCATGAACGTCAACTTTGAGGAGTTGCTAAAGGTTCAAGAGTTGAATCAAGTTGCAGGCTTGGCTGGAAAAGAAGTTCGATTCTTGAATGATGGACAAGTTCAATCTGGTGAAATCACTGAGATCTCGTTGCTCGGTGGAGAACGCACTGCGAACATCAATGGACTATCCATTCCCGTGGATAACATCTTGTCGATCTTAGGATAAACATGCTTGAATCCCAGTTCACAAGCTTGCCTTATCGTCAATCTTCAATGCTTTTTATAAATTTCACCCCCCGGTTTCAATAGGATAATCAAATGCCAAATTCTCTCTTTACCGCTGTTTCGGGATTGCTTGCGCATCAACGACGATTGGATATCGTCGCAAACAATTTGGCAAACCTCAACACAACCGCTTACAAAACCAATCGTGGTGTTTTCGCGGATACGTTTTACGATACGGTTCGTTCGGCATCGACGGGAAACGGTTTGACGATCGGCGGCACAAACCCGAGCCAAATTGGAACGGGTGTTAAAGTCGCGCAAATCAACAAGCTGTTTACTCAGGGAAACCTTGAGTCGACCGGACAGCCTCTAGATTTTGCAATGGACGGTGAAGGATTTTTCGTATTGAACTCCGCCGAACAAACCGTGTACTCCCGTGCAGGTTCGTTTTCGCTTGATGCGGATAACTATTTGGTTGACCCATCCACGGGTGCGTATGTCCAACGATTTGGGACTTTGGGTGAATCGGGGCAAACACTTGCCGGATCCTTCCAAACGCAGAACGACCAACGGATTCAGATTCCAATTGGCTCTGTGATTCCGGGCCAACCAACAACAGCGATTTCCTTGAACGGACTGTTGGATTCGCAAGCAGTCGGCCCACTTCCGCAGATTGTTACTTCAGCGGCTACTTTTGAAGCAGGCGGTAGTCCGGCCACGTCCGCGACGCTACTTAACAATTTTGATTCTAATACCACACCGTATGTCCTCGGCGATTCCCTTGAGTTCTCGGGAACTCAGGGCGACGGAACTCCGTTTACATCATCTTTAAGCGTTGACAATACCACGACGTTGGGTGCAGTCGCGGCGCACATAAACACGCTGTTCACCGGAGCAACAGCGTCGATCGGCACAGACGGGAGTCTGGTCATTACAGCCGATGTCGCTGGCCCGTCAAGTTTCTCTCTGGAAATCGCAGACAATGCTGCAAATACCGGTGGAACGGATTTCAATTTACATCGAATGCTTGAGACTCAAGTTGGAAAAGACGGCGATACATTTACGGGTGTATTCGATTTGTACGATGCACAGGGCGCCTCCTATCCACTCAATTTCGAGTTCCAGAAAAATGGAACCAACTTGTGGGAGCTGAATCTGACGATGGATCCGATCGATGGCAATATCGTCGGAGGGCAAATCACCGGAGTACTCTTCAATGACGACGGAACTTTGCACACGTCAGTTGATACGACGCCTGAAATTATCGCAACTTTCGCAGGAAGTTCGACACCTCAAGTCATTGACTTCGACTTTGAAAACGTCCGTCAACTTGCAACCGATTTTGAGATCCTCCCAAACCAGGACGGGTTTAAACCCAGTGAATTGGTCTCCGCTTCCGTTGATACAGATGGAGTCATTCAAGGATTCACCGCAGGTGGACAAGTTTTGCCTCTTGCTCGATTGGCGATAGCAACGTTTTCGAACAAGAATGGACTCAATGCGATTGGTGGCAACTATTTCTCCAACACGCTTAATAGTGGTACCGCTCAAATTGGCTCGGCCCTATCAGCCGGCCGGGGAGCTGTTCGCGGCGCCCAACTTGAGTCCTCGAACGTAGATACGGCCTATGAATTCACTCAACTTATCGTTGCCCAAAGAGGATTTTCGGCGAACGCCCGAACCATTTCGGTTGCGGATGAAGTCCTAGAAGAGCTAACAAACATCATTCGATAACTAAACTAGCTGCCTAAATAAGAACTTCCATCGATCCGGTGCCGTACAGCATCGGATCGATCGTTTTTTCTTGGAACGGCCTTCATCAACAGCCTGCAAATCTCAACAGCATCGCCGTTAACACACCGCAATGATTCTCTGCCAATACCGTGGCGGACGTTAGGATTTAGATTCAAAAGCTGTCTGATTCCCCATTACACAGAAGAAAATCTGAGATTTTTAGATTTTTTTGATTTGATGTAGCAAGTCATACGCCTGTGATTCGATAACCCTTCTGGTCGTATCACCGAAACCAATTTAATCATCCGATTTTAACGGTCATCCTATGAGTATCCATTCCGTCAACAATTCGCTAGCAAGCATCCATTCGGGTCTTCTATCGGAAAAGAAAAACGATGCAAAAGGAACAGATGATGCGAATCAAGTTGATTCCTCGCAGGCCAAACGGTTTGGCGACGAGTCGAGCACGGCGCTGGACCGAATAAAGAACTTGCCGGAAATCCGTTCAGACGTCGTCGCTGCTGCCAGAGAGAGACTGGAAAGTGGTTTTTACGGAAGTCGCGATGCAGCGATGCAAACCGCTAAAACCATTCTTCAGTAGTAAAATACGAAGTCCTCTGCGAGCGGGCTCAAATGGTACGAGCGTTGAGTACGAGCGTTGAGTACGAGCCAAGCTCAATCGCCCATAGCAGCCTCTTAATCGATCTTCTCCATCGCCGATTTTAGCTCGTTTCGCTCGTGCTCTAGCAATGCATCGGTGACCATCTGCACATTGCCAGCAATGATCTGATCCAGTTTGTAGATCGTGAGATTGATACGGTGATCGGACAAGCGATTTTCCGGAAAGTTATAAGTCCGAATCCGCTGGCTGCGGTCACCAGAGCCAATCAATGACTTACGCTGATCAGCACGTTTCTGTTGCTCTTCTTCGCGCTTCCGATCGTAAATTCGACTCTTCAAAACACGAAGGGCTTTCGCAAGATTCTTATGCTGGCTCTTTTCGTCTTGGCATTGAACAACGATGCCGGTTTCAAGATGCGTCAATCGGATTGCTGACTCCGTCTTGTTCACATGCTGTCCACCCGGACCGCTGGCATTAAACTTGTCGACACGATAATCGTCCGGCTTCAAATCGATTTCGACATCTTCCGGTTCCGGCATGACAGCAACCGTTGCAGCCGACGTGTGGATGCGTCCTTTGGTTTCCGTTTCGGGTACCCTTTGGACGCGGTGCCCACCACTTTCATATTGCAATTCTCGAAATACACCTTCGCCATCAAAGGCTAATGAAATTTCCTTAAAGCCACCCAGCTCCGTGGGACTGGCACTCAAGATTTCGATTTTCCACTTTTTGGTTTCACAGTGGTACTTGTACATTTCGTATAAATTTCGCGCAAACAACGCAGCTTCATCACCACCGGTTCCCGCACGAATTTCCATTACACATCGAGTTCGATTGGCATCTTCGCCGCCGATCGTCATTTCAAGGAGTTCCTCCCACGACGCATCACGCTGCTCGGTCGCGCTCGGTAATTCCATTTCCGCCAGCTCCCTTTCCTCGGAATCGGAGCTCTTTTCCATCTCTTTCAATTCCGCAATTTGCTCCACATATCCTTTGAAGCGGCGATACTTTGAAGCCAACTTGCTTAGTGATCCATGCTCACGCGCAACGCTTGGCCCCTTAACAGAATCAGACATCACGTCCGGATCGTTCAACAATTGCTCTAGCTCTTCAAATCGCTTGAGCTTTTCTTCTAGCATCTTGCGCATGGTAAATTCCGTCCAGGCTTTGGTTTTTGTGGAAAGATAATTTGCGATATCTTTTGCTTGAAATTGATGTTCTGAACAACACCTGCTCTGAACAACACCTGCTCTGAAATTCGCCGATTTCAGGCCAAGCAAACAAGATGTGCTTCCATCCCGTGACAACGTGAACGGAGCACTTATGAAAAGAAGGCGAAAGCCAAATTGCTTTCGCCGAAAGAAATTTTTACGGCTACTCTTCGGCCATTTTCTTTTTCGGTGTACGACGCTTTTTCGTCTTCAAACTGTCATAACCCGTAGCAAATCGACTCTTGAAGCGATCGATTCGGCCTTCTCGGTCGATGTGCTTCATCTTACCGGTATAGAACGGGTGGCATGCGTTGCAAATATCGACCTTCATCTCATTCGATGTCGCACGTGTGGTAAATTTGTTTCCGCAACCGCAGGAAACTTCAACATCTTCGTACTTGGGATGGATCCCGTCTTTCATTTTTCTACTCGTGTTTTCTCGCTCGATGATAGAGCAATACTTCTAAAGGAAATTTTTCGAATCAACTATCCTACATTTCGGACTTTTCGAGGGCAAGACGCACAATTTTTCTACCCATCCTACCAAACATTCAAGTTTCGCTTGACATTTGACGTAAATCATTCAATGCTTTCAACTTACGCTCAAAACGCAGCCGTGAAAAGCTAGCATTACGAGCTTGAATTTCACGAATACTTTTACATTTTATAAGTTTAAATCGACGATCAAAGGAGATTTACGATGGCCGATGCACAGAAACCTGCCGACCCTGCTCAGCAGCGACAAATCAAAATCGAAGAAGACAACGCCGTTTGCTCATACGCGAACTTCTGCCGAGTGACTGGATCTCCAGAGGAATTGATCGTCGATTTTGGCCTGAATTCTCAGGGCATGAACGTGACCGACAAGCCAATCGAGATCAAACAACGAATCGTTTTGAATTTCTATACGGCGAAGCGTTTACTTCACGCTCTTCATCTCTCCATCCAAAATCACGAAAAAGTGTTTGGAAACCTTGAGATCGATGTTCAAAAACGCGTTCAACCACAAAAAGAAAATAATTCATAGGTTGAGTCATTGCATTTGCTGACACACGGTAGCGGATTAACCTCCGCTATTTTTGTTTCTTGGTTCCGATTTTTTCGCTACACTTCACGCCATGTCCGCACATTGATTCGCCACTTTACAGATTGCCAAAACAGATTTGTAATGGTGAGTTCTACTTTCAACCAACCCAATTCAGGAGTTCCACCATGGCAAAGTTATCGATCGAAAATGTTGACGTTGCTGGCAAAGCAGTTTTGATGCGAGTCGATTTCAATGTTCCATTCGACGATGACTTCAACATCACAGACGATCGCCGCATCGAAATGGCCCTGCCTTCGATTACGTCTGTAACTAATCGAGGTGGAAGACTGATTTTGATGAGTCATCTAGGACGTCCCGCTGGTCAGGGATTCGAAAAAGAATTCAGCCTGGAATCGGTTGCGAAACGGCTTGGCGAAAAGCTTGGCAAATCGGTTGCCTACGCGGCCGATACCGTAGGTGAGGATGCCGCCGCGAAAGTCGCCGCTCTAAGCGATGGGGACGTTTTGATGCTGGAAAATCTTCGCTTCAACAAGGGTGAGAAAAACGGGGACGCGGAATTTGCGGAACAACTTGCTGCATTTGCCGACGTCTATTGCAACAACGCATTCGGAACTTGTCATCGCACCGACGCATCTATGGTCGCCGTCCCCGAAGCGATGGCAGGAAAACCACTTTGTGTTGGCAATTTGGTTGCGAAAGAAATCCAATATCTTTCGGATGTCATCGAGAGTCCGGAGCGGCCCTTCGTTGCAATCGTCGGTGGAAAGAAGGTCTCGGACAAAATTAATGTCATCGCCAACCTCTTGAAAATCTGCGACAAAGTCCTAATCGGTGGCGCGATGGCATACACGTTTGCGTTAGCCAAAGGCGGAAAAATCGGAATGAGTTTTGTGGAACAGGACAAAGTCGAATTGGCAAAAGAGCTAATCGAATCGGGTGGCGAAAAATTAGTTTTGCCAACCGATACGCATTGCGGCGACGACTTCAACTCGGATTGCAACAAAGTCGTTGTTGCCGCCGGTGAAATTCCTGATGAATTTGAAGGCTTGGATATCGGACCAGAAACCGCCGCGTTCTACGCGAAAGTCGTTTCCGAAGCCAAGACCGTTGTTTGGAATGGACCGATGGGCGTTTTCGAACTTACACCGTTTGATGAAGGGACAAAAATCGTCGCCCAAGCCATTGCCGACAGCCAAGCCACCAGCATCATCGGTGGTGGTGACAGCGCCGCAGCAATTCAACAACTTGGTTTTGCAGATAAAGTAACGCATGTTAGCACCGGCGGCGGTGCAAGCCTCGCCATGCTGGAAGGCCAAAAGTTTGCGGCCGTCGATCTCCTCAACGAAGCATAGTTTCAAGCGGCAAAAATCGCGACTTGTTTATTGCGAGCACGTTGCATTTTTATTGCGAGCACGTTGCATTTTTATTGCGAGCACGTTGCATTTTTATTGCGAGCCCGTTGCATTGATCCCACGGAAGATTGAATCCGGATTGCGAAGTCGCTGTTCATTCAGCGACTTGCATTTCCAGCGGCAATTGTTCCGAGCAGACCAGCAAGTCGATTGACGGAGCCTTTGCCGTCTGGGTGCACCCGATTACTCAAGAAGATCACAAATAGGTCAAGTTCCGGATCGATCCAAATTGCGGTACCTGTAAAACCGCCGTGACCAAATGCACTTTCTGTCATCAGCTCTCCGCGATTAGATGAATACGCAGAGAGCTTGTCCCAACCGAGGCTTCGCTTATTATCGTTGGGAAGCTCGACGCTTTGCGTCATCAACTCAATTGTTCTTGGCGAGAGGATCGCGTGAAGTTGACTTGCTGCCGCTTCTTTTTTGGCGAGCGTTTGAAGCAAATGCTGACAGTACTTTGCAAGATCGTCCGCGGTAGAAAACAGACCGGCGTGACCGGCGACCCCACCAAGTTCATAGGCCCGCGGATCATGGACAACACCTTTGATCCATTGGCCATTGCGTTCCTGAGTGACTGCACATCGGCCACGGATTTTGGCCGATGGATTGAAATCGGTTTCGGTCATTTTAAGCGGTTCGAAAATCTTTTCGTTCGCAAATTGATCAACCTCTTTTCCGGAAACTCTCTTAATGACCTCTCCGAGCACAAGAAAACCAACATCAGAATATGAAAACTTCGTTCCCGGTTCGGAAATGGGCTTCAATGCATTGATTTTTTCAAACGAAACTTTGCGTCCCGACTTGTAGTCAGACAAAGCGTTATCCGGAATCAATCCACTCGTGTGAGTCAGCAACTGCCCGATCGTAATGGAGCGTTTCCCATTCTGCGCGAACTCCGGAATGTAAGTCGAAACACGGTCTCGGATTCGAACTTTTCCTTCTTCGACAAGAATCATGATACTGGTCGCCGTCGCAATCGGCTTGGTCAACGACGCCAAATCGAAAACCGTATCAGCCCGCATCGCAACCTTGGTCGGCAACAAGCTCAAATACCCAAACGCTTTTTTGAATTGAATCGATTTTGAATTGCCAATGCAGACGACCGCACCCGGCATTTTCTTCGCCGCGATAGCCGCAGAGACCAAGTCGTCGATGCGAGAAAGTCGAGAATCAGCCTGAGCTAAAAGACTCGAATGAAGTTGCAGGACGAAGACCAGAATCGAAACAAGGATTGCAAATCGCATAGAACCCTAACTTGAAAAACAATTCGACTGAATCAGTCACATTGTTGGCATTCTTGCAGATTACTTTTCACCCAGCAATCGATTTGTGGCATCGTTGGCATTTGGCTTTGGGAAAAAAGTCTCCTGCAGTTGACGCGCGCCCCAACCGAGACAAACCCCCAGAGCAACGATCGTGAAAATCATCCGAAGTTTCATCTAGAGTCCCTTACCACGTTTGATTGAAGTTACCATTGCAATCGGTTAGAAGATTTTCGTGACCTAACCCCACCAACCACCATTCACATGAACCGTCTGACCAGTGACATATGAGGCTAAATCGCTGGCAAGGAATAAAACGACTTTTGCAATTTCATCCGGTTCGCCAAATCGCCCCATCGGAACCTGAGAAATCATCCACTTCTTATTTTCTTCAGGTATCGATTCACCCATTTCAGTGTTGATCACTCCTGGTGCGACTGCGTTGACGGTGATCCCTTTTCGGGCGACTTCCTTGCTAAGAACCTTGGTCAATCCGATCACGCCCGCCTTGGCACTCACGTAGTTGGCTTGGCCAAAGAATCCAGTCGCTGCGGCCAAGGATGCGATGCTAATGATGCGTCCATTGTCAGAAATCCGATCAATCACCGATTTGCACGCATTGAACACGCCGGTCAGGTTCGTATCGATGACATCTTGCCATTCCGTTTCCGACATTTTTTTTAATGTTCTGTCGCGAAGGATCCCGGCATTGTTGACCAAAATTTTGACGCCACCGAATTTTTCCACCGTTTGATCAACGGCGGCATTCATTTGATCCAAGTTGCGAACGTCAGATGCCACCGACATCGCTCTTTCACCCAGAGAGTCGACAATCGCATCGGCTTTCGCCAGATTGCTGCCTTCTGCATCATTGAAATAGTTGATCGCGACATTCGCACCTGCAGAATGCAGCATCCGAGCGATACTTTCTCCGATACCTTGACTTGCGCCCGTCACAAACGCAGTGTGCCCTGTCAGATCGATTTGCATCATCATTTACCAAATGGGTGTTTTTAAAAAAAGCATTGCCGAATCGTTGCGGCACCGGTTTGTAAAAACCCGCTCACCAGTGGGGGATCCACCTACCCCAGCGGCAACACGGTCGTTGTCCTTCAGTTTCTTTAAGTGCGCCTCGAGTGAGGGCTTGGCAATGAATCCAACACTCCGAAAAAATGGCCACGCGTTTTCAAAACAGACGTTATCAATGCACGCGTTGACCCGGTTCTGCGCCGTCGTCTGGCGAAAGAATGAATACGTCTTCGCCACCCGGTCCGGCAGCTGCGATCATGCCCTCACTCAAACCAAATTTCATTTGCCGCGGTTTCAGATTCGCCACGATCACAACCAAACGACCCACCAGTTTCGCTGGATCGTAAGCCTTCTTGATCCCTGCAAAAACCTGTCGAGTGTTATCACCACCCATGCTAACCGTCAGCTTCAATAGTTTGCGTGCTTCAGCAACTTCCTCAGCCTGCACGATTCGTGCGATTCGCAAATCGATTTTTACAAAGTCCTCTATCGTAATTTCGTCAGCTAATGGTTCGGCAAGCAAATTTGCATCGGTGTCACCCGACGTTGCAGCAGGAGCATCTTCGTTTATTTCAGCCGCATTCGCCGCATCAAACTCGGTTTTGGTTTCGTCAGTCATCTTTTCGATATCCTTTGGGTCAGCTCGTTTGAGCATGTGTTTAAATTTATTAATTGGCACGCCCACTAGTGGCGTCTGGGATTGGTCCCAAGAGTTAAGAGGCTCGCCAAACAATTCTCCAGCTTTTTCCGCAAGCTTGGGCAGAACTGGCGAAAGAAAAATCACAATTTGGCGAAACAAGTTGACTGCCACTGTGCAGACATCTTGGAGTTCATCCGCCTTGGTCACGTCCTTTTTCAGATTCCAAGGCTCCGCATTCTCGACGAACGGGTTCGCACGGTCCGCCAGCTCGAGAATCAACCGCATTGCCTTGTTATAATCGCAGTTTTCGTAGGCCGCAGCGATGTCTTTTCCCGCATTGGCGGCCATTTCAAACAACCCGCCGTCGTCGGGATACTCTTTCGACAACCCAGTCGCTTGCAGGAACTTTGCACTTCGACTCGCAAGATTTACCACTTTCCCAACCAAGTCCGAATTGACTTTGGCAATAAATTCCTCAAAGTTCAGATCGATATCATCAAGTTTCGGACCCAGTTTCGACGCATAGTAGTACCTCAAAAACTCTGGATCAAGGTATTTCAGAAACGTTTCGCCCTTAATAAACGTTCCATCTCGCTTGGCCATCTTCTTTCCATCCACGGTCAAGAACCCGTGAATATGGACCTTGGTCGGCAGGTTAAAGTTGGCGACCTTTAACATTCCTGGCCAAAACAAGGTATGGAAGTATGTGATGTCCTTTCCGATAAAGTGGTGAATTTCGGTTGTTTCATTTTTCCACCATTTTTCGAAATCCTCTCCGGTGTTGTCGCACCATTGCTTCGTTGCGGCAATATAGCCAATCGGTGCATCGAACCAGACATACCAAAAATTTCCCGGGCTATCAGGAATCTCAAATCCGAAATATGGACCGGGTCGGGAAATATCCCAATCACGAAGTTCGTCGTTGAGAAAATGTCCTTTTAAGTAATTCGCGGTTTCGGATTGGAGATGGTCGCCTGACTGCGACCATTCTTCGAGAAACTCATGAAGTTCCTCCAAACGCACGAAAAGATGCTTCGCGGTTCGGACTTCCGGTTTCGAGCCGGTGTGAACGCTGATCGGATCAATCAAATCTGTCGGAGCATAGGTGTGTCCGCATTCGCAGTTGTCACCGGCTTGATCCAATCGTCCACATTTTGGACACGTTCCTTTTACAAAACGGTCGGCCAAAAAGGTGTTTGCCTCAACATCGAAAAGCTGTTCGACGTCACTTTCGACAACCAAATCCGCCTCACGCAACGACTTCCAAAACTCACCACATAACTGCTTATTCTCATCACTGTTGGTCGATCCGTAGTGGTCAAACTCAACGCCAAATCCTGCGAAATCGCGTTGGTGCTCTTCACTGACCCGAGCAATCCACTCTGCTTCGCTGATGCCATTCTTCTGGGCGCTGATCATGATCGCCGTTCCGTGGGTATCGTCCGCACAAAAATAGCGACAATCATTGCCTTGCAACCTTTGAAACCGAACCCAAATGTCGGTTTGGATGTATTCAACCAGGTGTCCCAGGTGAATCGGGCCGTTGGCGTAGGGCAAAGCGGAAGTAACGAGGATGCGACGTTGAGTCATGCGTGGTTCTTTGGATGCGTGGTTCTTTGGATGCGACGTTTGTTTTAAATGAACGATGCGAGGCGCCTGAACATGGATCGACGACATCTGGAATTGATTGGATCGGTGCTGTGAGACGGGGCGAATCCCATGTTTCTTTTCAACAATCCGAGAAGTATTCGCAATTCTATCCAATCGAGTTGAATTTCAGAAGTGCGGCGGTGGAGTCCCGATTTAACCGATGACAGGATTCAGAGTGATTGGTTCGCATCGTCAAAGCGTTGAAACAACAGCCGATTGAACGATCCATTAGATTTAAATCCCATCACTTGAACTGAATTGAAGGCGTTTTTCATCGAATAAAAATGCGGTTACGATTTAGTCTGTGGTAATGATAAAATGAGGTGAACCTAACTCTTGATCGATCCAATGAAACCCCTCCACTTTCAATTGAAAACTTTCGCTTGCCATGTTTTGTGTGCACTGATGGCTTTATCATCGAGTACGCAGGTATCCGGTCAATCCGATTCAGAAATTGAACAAGGCGAGATAAAACCTGCCCCACACAAACATTCGACCAGTTCGAAACAGCAATCCACGGCGTCAAAAACGGATGACTATTCGATCGAACGCTCCATCGTTTACGCAAAATACGAAGAGGACGATGTTGAGCTGAAGTGCGATGTACTGATCCCATTTGGCAAAGGCCCATTTCCGGCCATCTTGATGATTCATGGTGGAGCATGGATGAGTGGGACAAAGCTTCAAATGCGATGGCATGCGATCTCCGCCGTTAAAAAAGGGTTCACCGTCGTTGCTATCAACTATCGACACGCGCCAAAATACAAATGGCCGTGTCAAATTGTTGATTGTCGACAAGCACTCACCTGGATGAAAGTGAATTCCAAAAAATACAAAATTGACACGGAGAGGATCGCAACGTGGGGCTATTCAGCCGGCGGACATCTTGCCACGTTTCTAGCGACCACATCCGATCAGAAAGAAGGAAAAGACATTCCCATCCAAGCGGTTGTTTGCGGCGGCGGACCGATCGATCTCACCACGTTTCCCATTGACTTTCCGTTCTTAAATTATTTCCTGGGAGATACGCGGCGAAATGCGCCCAAACGATATGAGCAAGCGTCGCCGATCACGCATCTTTCAAAAGGCGATCCACCAATGTTCTTGTACCACGGCAGCCTTGACTCCCTTGTTCCTATTGAATGCTCGAAACGGACATTGGAAAAATCAAAACTGCTGGGTATCGTTTGCGAGTTCTCCATTGTTTCAGGCAAAGAGCACTCACTAACCTTTTTTGATCAATCATCGATCGATCGCGGGTTAGAATTCCTGGAAAAACAGATGAAACAAAACGGCAAAAGCGGCGGATCGAATTCAGATTTAGCTCCAACCAAATAAACGATCTCAGTGCGAGAATCGAACACCAAATCGTTCTAAACGCGGGGAGCATTACAGAACGAAAGACTCTGCCTTTCAAATCAGGGCAGAGCACAAAGCAAGAGCGATAATGGCACGTCACGCGACTGCTGCATCGTCAACAGCGGATAGCATCGCCTAAATCCGCTGACAAAATCCAGTCGCACCGCAAGAAGACGAACAGCTGCGCGGAGGCATGTAGAGCGACTTAGCGTCAGCGATTAGACTGAATTAAAAGTCATCCACGATCGATGCACTTTACTTTTCCTCCCTCAAAGGTTCTATCGTGATTCGCCAGATTTTATTTTCATTCTCGCATCGATTTATATGCTGCGCAGCGATTGCTCTCGCTTCATTCCACTTGCCAGTAAACGCAGCAGCCAATGAGCCCCTGCCAGTCGAATCCTCGAAATTTTCACACCAGAAATTTCGGTCGGACTCAAAAACCAAAACCAAACCAAATATCATTGTCATCATGGCGGACGATCTGGGGTACGGCGATTTGAGTTGTTACGGAGCAACCGAAGTCTTCACACCGAACATCGATCGGCTTGCGAAAAATGGATTGCGATTCACACAGGGATATTGCTCGGCGTCGACTTGTACACCGACAAGGTTTTCCTTTTTGACCGGCAAATACGCATTTCGTCAGCCAGGTGCGGGCATCGCACCGCCAAATGCAACAGCACTGGTCAAACCGGGAACGGAAACGATTGCTTCTGTTCTGAAAAAAGCGGGTTACTCAACCGGTGTCATCGGCAAGTGGCATTTGGGACTGGGAGCTGAACCAGCTCCTGACTGGAACAATGCGATCAAGCCAGGACCGCTCGAAATCGGTTTCGACTATTGCTTTCTTCTTCCGACGACCAACGACCGTGTCCCAAGCGTCTATGTTGAAAACCATCATGTTTTGAATCTTGACCCGAAAGATCCACTTTGGGTCGGTCGCACAAAACCGAGCCCCGATCATCCGGTAGGGAAAGACCCGGAAGTAAGAAAGAGTTTGAAAATGAACTGGAGCCACGGACACAATCAAACGGTTCATAATGGCATTGGGCGCATTGGTTTTTATACGGGTGGGGAATCAGCCCGATGGCGAGATGAAGATTTGGCCGATCAGTGGGTAAAGCAATCCAATAAATGGATTGAAAAGCAAAAAGACAACCCATTCTTTTTGTTTTTCTCGTCTCATGACATTCATGTGCCACGAATGCCTCACGAAAGATTCCAAGGCAAAACGACGCTCGGCTATCGTGGCGATGCGATTGTTCAACTCGATTGGTGCGTTGGTGAACTGCAAAAAACGATTGAACGATTAGGGCTAACAGAGGACACCATGTTCATCTTTTGCAGCGACAATGGCCCCGTGCTGGACGACGGTTATCAAGACGGGGCGATCACAAAGCTGGGGAAACATAAACCGTCGGGTAATTACCGCGGTGGAAAGTACAGCATCTACGAAGGCGGAACACGAACACCGTTTATTACGACCTGGCCAGGAACAATTCAGCCAGGCTTGTCCACGGAAATGGTTTGCACGATCGATCTAGCAACAAGCGTTGCCAAAATGACGGGGCAAAAAATCTCGGATTCAGCGTTTCCAGACAGCCTCAACGTCGCGGACGCACTTCTAGGCAAAGAAAATGCAAAAGGGCGCGACCATCTACTGCAACAACCGAATCGTGGCACAACGCTGGCCTTGCGTATCGGAGACTGGAAAGTCCTTTCGTACGCAAACGCAAAACCACAAAAACATCTGACCTACCAAAAAGCCGCCGGCAAGTACGAGCTTTACGATCTTGCAAATGACCCAGCCGAAAAAAACAACCTCGCCAAACAAAAGCCAGAACGACTAAAACGAATGCTGGAACGACTGGAGAAGATCAAAACGGACGGTCGCACAAGAGAACCATAGCAGGCAGAAAACGGGGAATCGATCGATGGCAAGTGTTTGCGAGTGGACGGCCGGCCCAATGGCAAGCATTTATTTGCGTGGTGATGACCTGGGGAACAGGTCATTACCACATCGAGAATGAATGCGGTCACTCCGTGATTCATCGCCAAACAATCGAAAAACCATCGGGGTCCACTCACAGTTCGAGAATGTCACTGCTCTGTGCCGCTTCAGGTGAACCCGGTCATTCCAAAGCCCCGCACCTGTCTTTACCACAAACGAGGATCACCGAAGATCGTTGCCGTTTGCTAGTCACAATTGCCTCGTCGCACTTTGCCACACAATACCGAGATGACGCAGAAGCAAGACAAAAACCGTTATGGTTAAACCGCGTGGGCCCTGCCCCGCGTGAGCCAACCACGCACTGGCAAGTTTGCCGTAGTAGGTGGTGAGGCCCCAAAACCCACCAGCAAATCAATGTACTGGGCGCGCATGAAAAAAGGCTGCTCGATTAAGCAGCCTTTGATATATCAAAAATTTGTGTTCTCGCCGATTAACGCTTGGAGAACTGAGTCCCTTTTCGAGCACCATGAAGACCGCATTTCTTGCGCTCTTTCATTCGCGAGTCACGAGTCAGGAATCCGCCGTCACGAAGTGGGCCGAAGAATTCTTCGTTGTAGCTAATCAATGCACGAGCAAGGCCCATTCGGCATGCTCCGCTTTGGCCAGTCAATCCACCGCCTTTGACGTTAACGCGCAGATCAAGAGAATCCCGTTGTCCAACCAAATCAAGAGCGTCCGTAATCGCTCGCTGATCCTGCTTGTTCACGAAAAACTCAGCGATGTCTTTTCCGTTAATAACAATCTTGCCAGTTCCGCTTTTCACGCGAACCGAAGCAACCGACGATTTGCGACGTCCGGTGCCCATGCATTCGCCAGTGATGGCATCTTTTTTTGCTAATGCAACCATGTTTTATCGTTTGCTTTTCTAAATTTGTTTGTTTTGAATTCGTTTTAACGAGCGTTGTTCGACTAGCTGACTTTTTTACCAAGCTCAATCGCCTCAGGATTCTGAGCCTGATGCGGATGTGAGTCGCCAACATATAGCTTTAGCTTGCTCAACATCTTCGTCGCTAATTTATTTTTTGGAAGCATTCGACGAACCGCCTCATGCAAAATCAATTCGGGCTTCTTCTCAAAACGCTTTTCAGCTGTAATTTTTCGAAGTCCTGTGTAACCGGTGTACCAAGTGTACTCTTTGTTCGTCCACTTTTTACCGGTGAAAACCACTTTTTCAACGTTCAACACGACGACAAAATCACCGCTATCAACGTTAGGAGTGTAGGTCGGTCGATTCTTACCCATCAAAATGACCGCAATATCCGCGGCCAGGCGACCAACGATGTTATCCGTTGCGTCTACGACAAACCATTTCTGATCAACTGTACCAGGTTTTGCCACGAAAGTTTTTTGGGCAACCAACTTCATATCCTCCGACGGTTTTTCGACGCGAAATACGTTTCGCGAGCAATTGACCGTCAATTTGCAAGAAAAGTGGAAACTCGTAATTTACTGGCTCCACCAAGACCCTTCAAGGGCTAAAAAACAGTGTCATGGATTTTCGACTAAATCTAACGAGATTCTTGAGCCTCAATCGAGATTCGGATCGCAAAAGCAATTGAAGTTGGATCTATTTTTCAATTTTTACGTAATCAAAAAGTCGATTTTCCAGATCAAATGCCTTGATTTCCAACAGCTTTCCGTTGACCGACACCATGCAATAGTGATGTCCGCGACGAACATTGTTCTGAAAAGCAGGCTTAAATGGACCGGCCGTCTCTAATCCGCCTCCTCCGCCGCCGGTGATCATGTAGATCGAACCGGATTTTTGCACGACTTTGTCCGCTTTGATTGGCCAAGTCCGCTCATAGGAGTGGATATGGCCCGACCAGACGATGTCGACGTTGAATTCATCGTAGAGCTTGGCAAGCTGACGAGCACGCAAATCGCCACGTGTCGATCGATTGGTCTTCCATAAGTTTCCGTAATCATTCTCATCCGAAGAATAAGGTGGGTGGTGATGGCAAACAATTTTCCACGTTGATTTACATTTCGATAGTTCTTTTGCCAGCCATTTGTATTGCTCGCTATCCGGCCCCACATTTTTATTGGTATCGATCATGAAAAACTGCGAGTTACCGTACGAATAGGTGTAGTAATATTCGGGGCTGGGCAACGACATGTAATCGTAGTAGTTCCTGGCGTTAACCTCATGGTTCCCCAATACCGGGAAAAATGCGACTCGACTGACCAACGGCTCCATGGATGGAAAGTATTGCTTGGTCCAATGATCGTCGTTCGATCCGGTCCCAACCAAGTCGCCCGGATGCAAAAGAAAGTTCGGACGTTGGGCCCAAGCATGCTGTGCAACCTTTCCTGAAACAGCTGGATTGCTTTGTGTGTCACTGATAACTGCGAACGAAAACGGGGTCGTTTCTTTGTTGGCAGTTTGAAAAGTCCGAACCTCACTTTCGATTTTCTTGCCCTCCGCATCGGTCGTGACAACTTTGTAGAAATATTGCGTTTCCGGTTGCAGGCCTGAGATTTTACCTTCATGGATAAACCGATTTTTCTCGCCCACGATTTTTTGATCGACAGCAACCGTTTCGCCATAGTGCACTTCTGCCATCGCCGCCTTTGACGTTTGGCACATGACGGTGATGCCATCCTGGGTCACGAACTGTAGATACGGCTTGATCATGAAATCAAACTTGACGGGCGCGACGCCCTGCGGCGGAAGCGATACCAATTGCTCCTGATGCGTGAATTCTTTCTTTACCCACTCCGGTTTGGCAGCCATGTCATACAACACAACCTCGCGGATTCGACCAAGATGCGGATGGTCTTCATCAGCATCTTTATACTTCCCCAAAACAAACGGAGCAGACTTTGGATAAAGAATGTCTCCCGATTGAACTTTTGATTCACCGCTCAATTCGCCATTTACGAAAATTTGCATTTTTGTTCCGTCGTAGACAGCGGCAACATGATAAAGGCGTCCTTTTTCAAATCTGGCATCACTGTACAAGTAAGTCATCTTGCCGTCGCCATCGTCGGCACCTTTTGTCGCCAATCCAAAATAGAAACGGTTGTAACCATAACCCAATACCCATCCTTTTTCTCGGTTACCGTTGTCTTGAATCACTCCAATGACACCACCCCATTCTCGCGGCTGATTGACCGCAAACCATGAAGCAACCGTCATTTCCTTCCTAGGCAGATAATTTGATAGGCGTGCAAGATCATCACCTAATTCAAGGCTTGTATCGGCCGCCAGCAACAGCGATTCACCCACATCATCTCTTACGACTTTGATGGTGCCAGAGATTTTTGCATCAGGACCTAAGCGAGCATTAAGCTTATTACCCTGGGCCGACCGCGTATTGAAAAACCAATGAGCAATCGGATCGGGGCCTTCGTGTGCAGATGCGTATTCCGCAGCCATTCCTAAAGCGACCAGAAGAAAAATCAATGTCTGCCCAACAATCGAGGCCCGATGTCGAAATGAACGGAATGTACAGCGAGTGACCGAAAAGTTGAACATGATGAGTCCCAGAGTTTGAAAAGAACTCACTCATCTTAACAAAGAAAACACAAGCACGAAGCAAGCGTCCAGCATTTAACTTGTTCAACCGCCGATTTGGAACATCGCTTTTTCTGGTCGAACGAAAGCGTCCGAATCGATACCATGTGTTGCCTTTTTTTGACCAATACTATCTCGAACAGCCGCTTCAATATCGGCATCGGTCCCTCCTTCGCGAAGGATCTTCCGCAGGTCCCACTCGGATGTTGAAAAAAGACAATTGCGAAACTTACCTTCCGCAGTGATTCGGATCCTGTTGCAATCCGAGCAAAAAGGCTGTGATATCGGATTGATAAAACCAATTCGGCCATTACCGTCGGCAAAATCAAAATCCATGGACGGCTGCGATTTGTCCAAGCGTTCAGCCGGCACAAGGCTCCCGATTTCGGACTCAATCATCGCTTTAATTTTTTCGCCGGACAAAACCTGGTCGCTTGCCCATGACTTGTCTGCATCAAGAGGCATGAATTCGATAAAACGCAATTCCAACTTTTTTGCTCTCGCGAATCGAGCGAGCGGAATAATTTCCGGCTCGGTAATTCCGGCGATTGAAACCGCGTTTAATCGAATCTTCTGAAAACCCATTTCGATCGCTTTGTCGATTCCCGCGAGGACCTTATCCAAACCGCTCCGGCGTGAAATTTTTTGAAAAGTCGCTTCGCTCAGTCCGTCCAGACTTACGTTCAAGCGATGAAGCCCTGCATCGAAAAGCGGTTGCGCATAATCGGCCAACAGCAGCCCATTGGTCGTCAACGCGATATCTTGGATACCGTCAATTTTTGCGAGTTGACCGACCAACTCGGATAAATTGGAGCGGACGAGCGGTTCACCACCGGTCAGCCGGAGCTTATTCACGCCGCAACTTGCGACAACGGAAACAAATCGGGTCAACTCCTCGAAGGTTAACAATTCGGTTCGAGGAAGAAATTGAACGTTCGACTCAGGCATGCAATAAAAGCACCGAATGTTGCAGCGATCCGTAACGCTGATCCGTAAATTGCTGTGGACCCGACCGAACGAATCGACAAGCGGTGGTCTGGTTAAAAATTTGTCTGATGACTCTGCCATCGGTCTCAATGAGTAGAAAAAGTTGTCAATTTCGAATTTTGCAAATCGCAGATTAAAACAGGGAAAGGATAAAACGTTTGAGTTCTTTCCGAACGTGCGGCGCCTTCAATGCAATCGCAAAAAAACTGACGCCGATCACGACTGCGTTGTGTCTGGATGCACCCACTCAGTCGAACCATCGGACCAGACCTCTTTCTTCCAAATCGGCACCTGCTCCTTCAAAGTGTCGATCAACCAGCGTCCGGCATCAAATGCGGCCGCACGATGCTCCGAGGCCACCGCAATCGCAACGCTGGCTTCACCTAAATCGACTCTGCCAATTCGATGAACAACAGCCACATCCAATAAACCCCAGTTTGAAATCGCATGGTCTCGAAGCTCATTCAACTTCGAAATCGCCATCGATTCGTAACACTCATAGCTTAACCAAGTCGTCTGTTTTTCCCCGGTAAATTCACGCGTGTTTCCCAAAAACAATACGACGGCACCTGACTGACTGCTATTCACACGCTCAAGCACACCGGCAGTATCGATTTTTTCTTTTGTAATTTCGATCATCTTCGACTCGCTTAACCACCGCTAACGGGCGGAATGATGGCAATTTCTTTTGGTTCGATTTCAAACAGGAAATCATTACCAACGTAATTTTGGTCGACCGCGACATGGGATCGTTCTATGAGCCCGGTGGAGGAGGGATGCTGTTCGATCAAAAATTGTTTGATTTGACCAACAGATTGGTTCAAAACATCCAAGTCGATCGATTCGCATTCCATGGAATCCTTCAAACCGGCGAACAACAGGATTTTCATGATTCTTTAGCTTGATATAAATCGTTCGTGATTGGGACGATGCATTCGCTGCAATAGGTCAGGAAAGTAACCATAACTATGTGCCAACAGTTTTAATGGATGGAACGTCGGCTTTGTTGTCCCTTGCTCCATTTGCATTTTACATGCAGAACATTCTGTCGTACCGGACGTGATATCGGAATGGCGTAACGTCGAAATTAATTCCCAGCCGGCCCGTAAACTCTTCCGATAGTTTTGACGCATCAGACCGAATGTTCCCGCCATTCCCGAACAACCCTTGTCAATTGAAACGACATCCAAGCCTGGAATCAACTGTAAAAGCTTCATTCCTGGCTTTTCATCCGAAAGCGTTTTCTGATGGCATGGCCAATGATAGCCCAAGGTCGCCTCGATGGGTTGGAACGTTGTATTCAGGCGTCCTTCCCTATGCCGATTCCAAAGGTAATGACAAATTTCAGACGTATTCTCGGCAACCAATCTCGTATCGTCATCATCGCCCAGCAAAGACCGATATTCATTTTGCAAACAAAGTGCCGCGGCTGGTTCCGTTGTTACGACATGATATCCGGCGCGAATGGCTTCTGCGAAAATTTCGATGTTTCGCCTTGCAATTCGAATCGCTTTGTCTGCCACTCCGTTGGAAATCAGCGATAGGCCTGAATATTGCTGTGCAGGAGGAACATAAACATCGATTCCATTGGTTTTCATCACCGCGAGCAAAGCGTCACTCAGTTCAATGTCGATCCAATTGGGAACCGCATCAACGAAGTAAGCAACCTTTGGGCCACTGGAATTACTAATCTTGGAAATTTTTTTCCAATATGATTTAGCCAAGAAACTTCCGCCCGGAAATCGAGGCAGCTTTCGGCCCTGCGCCAGCCCCGTTGTCTTTTCCAGAATCCAGCGGAACCAATTGCTCGAGTTCAAAAAATTCGTGAACCAACTCAATTTCGAGCCGATTTTGCAAAGCAAATCAAGCCTGGAAAACAAAGATTGCGACAGGCTTAAACCGTAATTCGTCACATACTGAGATTTGGCCTCTAACATCAGTTTTGGGATATCAACTTCTGCCGGACATTCTTTTCGACACTGATGGCAATTTACGCACAAGTCGACGACCTGTTTGAATTCGTCACTTGCGATCGATTCGATTCCAATCTGACCGGACAAGATTCCACGAGCCAAGTTGGCCTTAGCCCGAGGTGAGGCCTCTTCGCCCGGCAGCATTCTGAAGATCGGGCACATTCTTTCATGCGGTTGAGCGGTGCGACAACGCCCGCATCCATTGCACGCCTGAACTGATTCTGAGATCTCAGCTTCACTCCAAGGCAAATTTGGCTCAAGAACCCGCAGCCCATTCGGTTCTTGTTTCTTTTCAGCTTCATTTGCCGAATCTGGATCAAATTGCCTACGTAAAAAGTCGTCAGGCCGTTGTGAAATATTGCCAACAATTTTTCCGGGATTGAACAAATTATCCGGATCGAAAATGCGTTTCACTTCGCGAAAAACCGGATACAGATCGCCAAACTGTTTTTGCAAAAAATAAGAGCGGCTCAGTCCGTCGCCATGTTCGCCGCTGATCGTTCCACCAAATTCCATCACGAGATTCGAAAGATCAAGCGAAATGGAGCGAACGTCCTTCTTAAATTTCCTCTCATCTCCCAGGTCCATAAACGGACGGATGTGAGTCTGCCCGTGTCCCGCATGTGCAAAAATCGATGCCGTGATCCGATGCCGCCTGAGAATTTTTTGCGTCGCGGTGATGAATTCGTGAAGTCGATCGGGCGGAACGGCCATGTCCTCAACAAACGGGACACTTTCGAACCATCCAGAGACTTTTGACAATCGCATGATGACGCGACGGACGATTCGCCAAAACCGATTTCGTTCGATCGGATCAGTCGCTACCGTCGAATGAAACGCAAGCCCGTGCTGCCGTTGCACTTTTCGCACCAACGCATCGATTTTGGAAAGAACTTCATCTTCACTGTCTCCATCGAATTCGACAAGAATCATATTCTCGGCAAGCGGTGGAATTGCAGCGGCCAGATCTTTTTCCGTCTCCTTGGTGATGCTCAACAATCGCCGATCGAGTAGATCACACGCCGACGGCGAATGCTCCCGAATGATGTTGATCGCCTCAGTCGCTCGCTCCAATCTTTCAAAAAAGAAAAGAACAACGCCTCGAGATACCGGAAGCGGATCAATCGCCAAAGTCGCCCCCGTAATAACCCCCAGCGTTCCCTCCGAGCCGGTGAAAAGCCGATTCAAATCGATGCGGCCCGGTTCAAGCTGCATCTCCCACAAGTTATAGCCAGACCGATTATTCACCCCTTTGATCTCGTGCTCAGCGATCAGTTTCTCGTTTCGCGTCCGCAACGTCTGCAATTGTGCGACGATTTCGCTCTTTCGAAAACGGTTGTAATCGACCGAGTGAAAATGCGTTTCACTGGTTTCCAAGATTTCACCGTCCGCCAACACAACCTGCAAACCAAGAATTTTATGTCGCGCGCTTCCGTATTTCAAAAAATGGCTGCCCGACGAATCAATCGAGATCACACCACCGATCGTCGTTACGTTTCGGGTCGACGGATCAGGTCCGAAGAGACGGCCTTCTTTTTTCAAATGCCGATTCAGGTTACCCAGCACGACACCCGGCTGAACCGCCACACAATTGTCCTGCGTTGAAAGAATCTTTCGCATAGAATGCGAAAAATCCAAAATAATACCGTTATTCAACGACTCCCCGGCGAGCCCGGTTCCTGCACCACGCGGCGTCACGGACAATTGATTTTCAGCAGCATATTTCACGCAAGTCACAACATCGTCAACCGATGTCGGACGTACAATCGCCGCCGGTTGAATTTCGTAAAGACTCGCATCCGTCGAATAAAGCTGCGAAAAAATCTCGCTTGTGAATACCTCACCCGATAGAACACCTTTAAGATCATCGAGTAGATTTTGGCGTTCTTTTTTCGAAAGTTTGGGCATTTGTATATCGTATCATCGATTCGTGATTCGTTTTAGTCGGAGCAAAATGACTCCGTCGACCTCGTAAGCGTAGCGGCAAAAACATCAAACAAACACGGTAAAATCTTAGTGCAATGAACAATCGACCTCTAACGGGCACGCACCATTGCCTTCCTTTTATTCCACACTTCCGGCCGTTAAAAAACGAAGCGAACCGCCGTCAACCATCCATTCACTCGAAGCGACTTGTTTCGCGCAACCTGAAATAGCAAAGATGTCAAAGAATCAAAAACGTTTTTACTGCACCGCTGCAATTGCGTTTATTTCAACGCTGCTCCTACTGCAAAGCACCAACATGTGCAATGCGCAAGGGACCAAAGCCGATTACGCGAGGATGAATCAGCAAAGGCGTTTGACGCAAAACAAGGTTTTCCGAGTGAACGTCAAACCCAATTGGATTCATGACGAAAAAGGAATGTGGTACCGCGTTGAAACGGCTCCCGCCGAATTTGAGTTTGTCGTTGTCGATATAAAGAAAAAAATTCGCAAGCTCGCATTCGATCACCCGACGGTTGCCACGCAGCTATCTGACCTTTCAGAAAAAACGGTCGATCCCAAAAACCTGCCCTTTCAAAAAATCTTTCTGGACGACTCTTTGCAAAACGTCTTTTTTAAAGCGTTCGGCAAGACCTATCTCGTCGATCGGGCAAATTCAAAAGTCTCGCTGTCCCAGCCAAACTTAATTCCTCCACAGTCCAAATCACGCAGGATGGCCATCAATCCATCTGGCCCTAGCGAAGTTTCTATTCATATTAAGTTCGAAAATAAAACGACCAATCCAATACGGCTTTTTTGGATTGACACCAACAAGCGGCCCAAAGCCTATGGCACAGTCGCACCAAACCAAACATCTCGGCAGCACACGTACGCAGGACATGTCTGGATTGTCACCGACGAAAAACGGAATCCACTGCTAGTCGCCAACGCTGATTCGGATGGCAAAACGTTCACCATCACAAAAGACTCGAAGGTTGATACCACATTTCCGTTGCAGCTGGACGAACAAAACAATCGACGGCGACGTGACCGAAGCATTTTCGCCAGCAGCAATCCTCTCTCTCCGGACAAGAAATGGCGGATTGCAGTCCGTGACTACAACCTGTTTTTGACCAATCAGGAAACCAAAGAAGAGATCGCGTTAGTGACAAATGGCCGTCGAACGAATTACTTTACATCACAAATTTTCTGGGCACCCGATTCGAAAAAGGTAATCGTGCTCCGCGAACGCCCCGGCGACAATCGAGAAATCCACATGATCGATTCGTCGCCCAGCGATCAAAAGCAGCCCAAACTGGTGACGGCAAATTATGCGAAACCGGGGGACAAAATCCGAACTCAAACCCCCATTCTTTTCGATATCACAACGAAAAAGAAAATCGATGTCGACACAAAGCTATTTGACACACCTTGGCGGATTCGAGATTTCCGCTGGTCGAATCAATCTGATGAGTTCTTTTTTCGCTACAACCAACGTGGCCATCAAGTCATGCG